>NZ_KV821177.1:0-221 GCF_001815585.1 Anaerococcus sp. HMSC075B03 | reverse complement strand
TTGCTTTTATTTCTTCTGTGCTTTTATATGTTTTGTATGTTCCGTCTTTATTTGCTTTTATGAGTTCATCTATTAGCTCTTGCCTTTTATTCATCTCTATTACCTCCTAGATCTGCCTTTATTTTCTTGGTCATATTATAGCTTGGATAAGATATTTTTACCAGGTCTTATCTTTCTTGATTTTTGTAATAGTCTTTAGTCATTTGTCTTTTTTTATTAAA
>NZ_KV821176.1:0-22405 GCF_001815585.1 Anaerococcus sp. HMSC075B03 | reverse complement strand
ATGTTCCATCGTTTTCTGTATCTTTTACTTCTGTTTCTTTTGGTTCTGTTGGTTTAACAACACTTCCATCTTCTTTGCCTGTTTGATCTTTTGGTGTTAGATCTTTTACGGCTTGTGGAAGGTCTTTGCCTTCTGTTCCAGATACAAATTCGTGTGTTACGTTAAATTCGTTAGGTGCATCTTTTACAAAATTAGCTTTAAATGTAAGTGGTTCTGTAATTACTGCTTGTTTTAATTGTTCTTCAGTAATTTTTTCTCCAGCAGCAATTTTTGTTCCATCATTTAATGTGATTTCTTTATCTGCTGTCCAGTGGCTAAATTTATATCCTTCTTTTGCTTTTGTGTCGGTTCCTTTTGGATTTGATTTAAGTTCGACTTCTTCTTTTGTATTATCTACAAAGTTTTCGCCTTCCTTAACTTGTCCATTACCATCAGTTGTGTAATTGATGATAGGAGCCCAGATAGCATAGATATAATTATTTGTGCTTTCATCTAAACTAGTTACAGTAACTTCATCATCTTTTTGGAATTCAGCTTTTGTTGCGTTTTTATCTCTATTCCATCCCTTAAATACATAACCTTCACGGGTGTAATTAATTTTTTCGCCTTCGCCGTTTCCTAAGACTTTATGAGAATCATTTGTAATGATTTCTTCAACTACATATTGGTCGCCAACTCCACCGTTTGCATCATAGGTTACTTTTGTAGTTGGTAGATCTGGAATTTCTTTCCATTGAGCATATAAAGTTTTACTTTTATCCATTAGGACAGTTTCGCTTGGTAGAATTAGTCCGCTAGAACCATCTTTTGTTTCACTCCAACCTACGAAAACTTTTTTGCCACCATTTACTTTAACATTTCCTACATCTGTTGCTTGTGCTTTGGCATCTTTGATATAAGAGTTTGAATCTGTTGGAGCTTTTCCTTCAACTTTGTCAGTAGCCGGTAAGTTCAAATCATATTTTAATTCTAAATAATCATATTTCCACTTAGCATATAAGTGAGTATCATTATTTTTAATTGGTTTGTGAAGATTTGCTTTTACAAATCTACCATTTTTATTTTTCTCATACCAACCCAAAAATTCTGTTGCGTCTTTTGGCTTAACTGGTTGAGGGAAATTCTCTTCGCTAACTTTGGCATCTTTATATTTTCCATCATAAAGAGTGTCATCTTCAGGAATTTCTGTTATTTTTTCTATATCTTTTTTATAGTCATCTTGGTTGGTGTGGAAGGTTACTTCGTATTGACGAGAATCCCATTTTGCATAGACTGTGATGTCATGAGCAGGCATTTTTGCTCCATCTTCATGTTTGTGTTCTACGCTAAATGTTGAGTCTTCATACCAACCCATAAATACTTGATTAGGATTTTTAGGATTTGTGGTTACTCCTTTTTCATAACCAAGTCCAAAATCGCTTGTATCAGCCTCGTATTTGTATGGTTTTGATGCTAATTTTGTACTACCAGAGTAATAATTTATATTATAAGTTTTACGTTCGTAGAATAGGAAACCTACATAAGAACCATCTTCTATATATGGTGTTCCTGTGTAGTTTTGATAACCTCCTAACCCTTTACCTGCGGCAAACATATAATCTCTAAATGCAGGGTTATTTACATTTACTGATTGCAAACCATCAGCTGACATATCACCTTTCTTAGGTTGGAATCCTTTTATGTCATCTACATGGTCAGTTTTATCTACCCAAGAATATGTGATTTGTTGATAATTGCCTTGGTATGGTTCAAAGACTCTATATTTATATCCATTCCAATTCATGTACCACTCTGAGTTTTGGAAGCTTACTCTTTTACCAATTTCTTTCATGGTACCAAGAGTAGATTGCAATGTTGCAAGATTTGATGAGTTTATCTGTGCATTAAATTTGCTTGGATCCCATTCAACAAAGCGAAGTTGGTATTTTGTACCCTTAGCTAAAACTCTATACATATAAATATCTTTATCACCCATTGCTGGTGCTCTAGTATAGAAAGATCCTATGCTTTTATCCATATAATAAATATAATCTTTATTTAGCTTATCAAACCATGTTTCAGAACTTTGACCGTAACGCAAATCTACGTGAATATTTCCATTATTATCTGTGGCATTAACCCAATTAGCTTGATAATAACTAGTTCCACTTGCATTTTTATAGACCCATATAGTATGAACATTTCTATCCATATAGACAGGCACAACTGTACTGCCATCAGCTTTTATTGTTTCAAAAGCTTGTTTTGTTTTTTCTTCGTTTAAATGGAAGCCTAAATAATCTAGGGTTTGAGGATTAGAATAGGTGTGATCCATTTTTCCATTTTCGTCTTTACTGTTGTAGCTATCATTAAATCTACCATCTTTTTCTGTTAGCTTAGCAATATCTTCAACTATTGGACCAGATGGAGCAACTTTAGGATCTGGATTTTCACTTCCTTTAAAAGGTAGGCTTGTTTTTTCTCCATTAAGTCCTCTTGCTGATATTATTTCATGGAAAGTGTAGCCATCATCATTTATATTTTGGACCATAACTTTAAATTTATAGTCAACTACAACTGGTTTCCATACAGCATAAACATTAATGTCTTTGTCTAACACTAGAGTATTAAGATCAACAGGATCTCCATCTTCTGTCAAAGACCAATGGCTAAATTCATAGCCTGCTCTTGTAGGTTTTTCTGGCATTTTGTCAAGCTTGCCACCATCATCTGCAAGTATTTGATCTTGGAAGCTTGCGCCGTCTCCTGTTATAAATGTTGCCTTGTGTTTAAACTCTGTAATCGCATAAAGTTTAATGTCAGTTTTTCCTGCTGCAATATCTTTTTTCAATGATTCCTCATCATAAACACCAGATTTTCCGTCTTTAGTTTCTGACCAATTTACGAAGTATTTATTAGCATCATAAATTGTAGGATCTACTGGCAGTTTATAAGAACTAGCATCATTGATTGTGTCAGTCATATAAACTCTATCATTTGTACTGCCAACTATATAGTAGGTTATTACTACTTGGTTTTTGAAAACTGGGTAAACATTAATTATTTTTTTGTCGTTACCTTTAACTTCTATTGGCGTATCAAATTTAATATCATTACCTTCTTCATCTTGCCATTTCTCCAAAACATTGCTTTTATCTTTGAAGACATGACCTGGATCAGAAATTGATTTTCCATCAAGAATGATTTGTTTTTGAATCTCTTTTGCTGTATCTTTGTTTCCTATTGTGTCATTATAGAAATGATACTCATTGATTCCTTGTTTTGGAGATATTATATTGGCATAACCTAATTTAATACCAGCTAAAACTACAAAAGCAATAGCAATTAATACAGAAAACAAAATCTTTCTTGGATTTTTATTCTCCCTTCTCATAATTCTCCTCTTTTTCATTAGCATAAATCACAAATACAAGTCAAATTTGTGTTTCAGCTAGTTTTTGTAAACGTTTTTCAAAAACATTTAACGTGCAACAATCCAACAAATTTTAAATGAACTGATTGCTACCCCCCCGTATAAATATACTTGTTTTTGAATATTTTTTACAAAAAATTTTTAAAAATTTTATTAGCTTGTAAAAAATTATTATATTTTGTTCATTTTCTAAATTATACCATATTTTTAAACTTTTTTATACTAGATAATTATCTTATTAAATTATTTTTTTGCTTATTATAGTATTGTTAATAAATATAAATCTATTGTAAATTATAAGCTTTAAATTTCAAAAAATATTTTTATTTTAATGCTTCAAAAATTATAAATTTAATTTTAAAAATAAAAAAACTCTTGCAAAACAATACTATTGTCTTGCAAGAGCATATTTATATTAATATCCCATTGGCATTTGTGGTGGCATTTCTGGTTTTTCTTCTTTTATATCTGCCACTGCTGCTTCTGTTGTTAAAATCATGCTTGCTATACTTACTGCATTTTCTAGGGCTGATCTTGTTACTTTTGTTGGTTCTACGATTCCTTTTTCAAACATATTTACGTATTCATCATCGTAGGCATCGTAGCCGTTGTTTTTGTCTGATTTTTTTACATTTTCAAGTACAACTGATCCGTCCATTCCAGCATTTTCTACGATTTGTCTTAGTGGTGCTTCTAGAGCTTTTTCTATTATTTTTGCTCCTGTTTTTTCATCGTTTTCTAATTTTTCTTCTAAAGCTTCTACTTTTTTTATTGCTTCTATTAGAACTGTTCCACCACCTGCAACTATTCCTTCTTCAACTGCAGCTCTGGTTGCTGAAAGGGCATCTTCGATTCTGTATTTTTTATCTTGCATTTCTGTTTCCGTTGCAGCTCCTACGTTTATTACTGCAACTCCGCCTGCAAGTTTTGCTACTCTTTCTTGGTATTTTTCTTTGTCGTATTCTGAGTCACTTGCTTCGATTTGACCTTTGATTTTTTCTACTCTTTCAGCTAGGGCTTCTTTGTCGCCTTTTCCTTCTACAATTACTGTGTGGTCTTTGTCAACTTTAACTTTTTTAGCTGATCCAAGATCTTCTATTGTAGCTTCTTTTAATTCCATTGATAGGTCTTCTGAAATTACTTTTGAGCCTGTAAGAATTGCTATATCTTCTAGCATTTCTTTTCTTCTATCTCCATAGCCTGGTGCTTTTACTGCAACTACGTTGAAGGTTCCTCTTAATTTGTTTAGAACAAGTGTTGTTAAAGCTTCTCCGTCTACATCATCTGCAATTATTAAAAGTGGTTTTGATGATTGAACAATTTCTTCAAGAAGTGGTAGGATTTCTTGGATACTTGAGATTTTTTTGTCTGTTACAAGTATATATGGATCGTCAAGATCTGCTACCATTTTTTCGTTGTCGGTTGCCATATATGGGGATAAATATCCCTTGTCAAATTGCATTCCTTCTACTACGTCAAGGTAGGTGTCGGTTGTTTTGGATTCTTCTACTGTGATTACCCCATCATTTCCTACTTTTTCCATAGCATCTGCAATAAATTTACCTATTTCTGGATCTGCTGATGAGATTGTTCCTACTTGTTCGATTGCTTTTTTATCTTCTACTTCTTTTGAAGATTCTTTGATGTAAGATACAACTTCACTACTTGCTTTTTTAAGTCCCTTATTTAAAACTACTGGATTTGCTCCTGCAGCTAAGTTTTTAAGTCCTTCTTTTATAATCGCTTGAGCAAGAACTGTTGCTGTTGTTGTTCCATCTCCTGCCACATCATTTGTTTTTGTTGCAACTTCTTTTACAAGTTGAGCTCCCATATTTTCAAACCTATCTTCAAGTTCGATTTCTTGGGCAATTGTTACACCATCGTTTGTGATTGTTGGTGCTCCGTATGATTTATCTAAAACTACATTTCTTCCTTTTGGTCCAAGAGTAACTTTTACAGCATTTGCTAATTTATCAATTCCTCTTTCAAGACCATCTCTTGCGCTTTTTCCATAATTTATATCTTTTGCCATAATTTTCTCCTATTCTACTACTGCTAATACGTCTTTGTATGCTAAAACTACGTAATTTTCGCCGTCAATTTTTACATCAGTTCCTGCATATTGAGAATAAATTACCTTATCTCCTTCTTTTAAGGAATCTTTTTTGTCTTGGTCATTTAAAATATCATTGCTAATTGCAACAACTTCTGCGTATTGTGGTTTTTCTTGTGCAGATTCTGGTAAAACTATGCCAGATTGGGTTTTCTTTTCTGCTTCTAATTTTTTTATAACTACTCTTTCACCGATTGGTTTTAAGTTCATTTTATTTCCTCCTTTTAGCACTCTTTGTCTTTGACTGCTAAGCTCTAATTTAAATATACAAGTAATTTAAAATAATGCAAGTTTTATTTGCCGATTGAATTTTCTCTGCCATAATAGAACAAATATTGTTGGACATAACCTGCATTTTCTCCAAAATATTTATCAGCGTAGGCAGAAATTTGTTTTTTTGGAACTTCTTCTTTTATAAATAAAAATTCCATAACTCTTTTTATCCAAACATCAACCGGGAAAGTTTCTCTTTTGTGAAAGGCAAAAAGCATTATACAATCGGCAACTTTTGGTCCAACTCCAGGAAGTTCTTGGAGTTTTTTCCTTAAATCTTCTGTAGGCATTTTTATATCTTTTTCAAAGTCAAAAAATCCATCATTGATTATATTTGCCGTTTCAACTATTCTTTTATCACGAAAACCAACCCTTGCCTTCTCTCTTAAATCTTCTGGCCTTGCTTTGGATAGTTGTTCAGGACTTGGGAAAGAATAATATTTTCTTCCTTTATATTCTCCAATATAATCCCCATACATTTCAGAAATTATTCTCACAGCTTTTTTAATTCTTGGGATTTGGTTGTTGGCTGAAATTATAAAAGAAATTAGGGTTTCAAAAAATTCTTGATTTAATATTCTAATTCCCGCCCCATATTCTGTAGCCTCTTTTAGGGTATCATCTAGAGAAATTTTTTCTTTTATATCTTCATAATTTACACCAAGGTCAAAATAATCGTAGAAAATATCATAAAATTCTTCTTCACTTACATTGTCTATAATTATTTTTTCCCCTTCTTTTTTGAGATTTATAATTTTTCCCAAAAAAACTGCAGTAAATGATCCATCTTCTTCCTCAAAAAAATTAAAACATTGGCCGCAGGTAAAAATATCTTTTGGGTCAAAAGATTCATGATAAAAAATCAATTGACCCTTTTCTTCTTTTATGTTTAATTTATTTTTATTTTCTTCTATATATCTATTCATTTTTTTCCTTACTTTATTCTTAGAGCGTGAACTGCAAGTCTTTGGTCTTTGTAATCATATTGACAAGTTGAAAGGGTAATTATGGTATCATCTTCCTTAAAATCACGGGTTTCAAGTTCATTTTCAGAATTTGATTTTAACTTGTCAAAATATTTCAATTTTTCTTCTTTGTCCTCAAAATCTAAAGTCCTATAATCATAATTTGACGGAATACCATAAGCTGCAAAAACTTGATATTCTCTTAAACCTTCATTTGTTGTAATATATATTGTCCTGTGGCTTTGAGCAAAATCATTTTTTCTGTAGCCATCAAGACCTGTAAACATAGATTTTATATCATCCAAATGATGTCCATATATTACACTATTGTCATCATTGATTTTAGGATCATTCATGTAATCCATAAAAATAGAACCAGCTATATCATAATTTTTGTCAATTCCTTTTCTCAAATAAAAATTATTATCTTTGGCTTGGAAGATTGGATAAGAAATATAAGTTCCAGGAATTTCCAAAAAAGCTACAATATCCGAATTTTCTTTTTGCAATTTTTTCAAAATAGCCATATATTTCTTTTCTAATTTTTCAAAATCATTTAAATTATCATTTGAGCCATTTTCACTTTGATCTTTCTCAACATTTTTTACTATATCTGATATATGTTTGTTATTCTTATAATTTTTATAATAGTCATATCCCCTTCTACCAAGAAGGAATAAACATACAATTATAACTATAACAAGAATAAGCCTTATAAATTTTAAAATCTTATCTTTCATTTTTTCACCTTTAAAACTTCCTTTCTATTAGTATAATAATATAAATTGGAAAAATTTTGAAATTTATTTTAAGGAGAATATATGTCAGAATATAAATTGTTTGTAGGAACAGCTTGTCCTCACTGTAGGAAAGTAGAAAATTTTATGGAAGAAAATAATATAGAAATTCAAATAGTAAATATAAATGAAGATAGAGAAGCTATGAAAGAATTAATCGAAAAAGGCGGCAAAAGACAAGTACCATGTCTTTTCCATGACGGAGAATACATGTACGAATCAAATGATATAATAGAATTTTTAAAAAATAAATAAATTTTTAAGCGTGTGTTTTTAATGCACGTTTTTTTATATTTAAAATTTACAAAATAAAAAAAGACTTTGGGTATAAAGTTAGAAAGGAGAGTTTATGATAAAATTAATAGCAACAGATTGCGACGAAACCCTCTTATCAGACGATAAGACCATTCACAAAAGAAATATAGACGCTATAAAAAAAGCCCAGGAAATGGGAATAATAATTACAACAGCAACAGGTCGTGGACCCTACCAACTATTTGATATACTAGAGCAAATCGATAATGTAAAAGAAGATAGATTTTCAATTCTTTGTAATGGTGGGATAATAATGGACAATGTAACAAAAAAAGTTGTAGAAGCATCCCCAATAGACTACAAAAAAGCAGTTGAAATTTCAGATTATTGCAACGAAGTAGGAGTACACTTTGAAATTTATACCGATAAACACTGCTATGTTTTTGCAAACGGAAACGAGATAGAGGGAAATTATGACAAAAATATCTACAAATTTGTCCAAAAAGCAAAAGATATTAAAAATCTAGATAAAGAAATAATAGTAAAAGTAATAATAAAAAATTCCAACCTAAACTATTTAATGAGCCTAGAAGAAGATATAGCAAGAATATGTAATTGGGATATTTCAATATCCTACTCATCAGATACCTTCATGGAAATAAACAGAAAAAATGTAAACAAGGCAAAAGCTCTAGAAAAATTGTGCGCTCACTATGGAATAGGAATGGAAAACGTCCTAACAATAGGAGATAATTACAACGACAAAGAAATGTTAGAAGAAGCAGGCTATTCCGCAGCAGTCCAAAACGCCCATCTTTTATTAAAAGACATATCAAAATACACAACAAAAGCAACAAACAACCAAGGCGCAGTAGGCGAGGCGATAGAAAAATTTGTTTTAAATGAAATATAAATTTAAAAAAATACCCCAAAATCTTTTTTTGATTTTGGGGTATTTTTTACCACACAGACTTTTCTTTTAGGAAAAATTTGTAGATAGCGTATCCTATTGCTGATAATATTCCTAAAGGAATTATTAAAAGTAAGATTGGGATAAGGATTAGTCCTCCTCCTATAAAAACTGGTATTAGTAGGGCAAATATTATTGAAAATATTAATTTTAAAATTTTAAATCCTAGAATTATGCCTAAAATTCCTAGGATTATTTTTATAATTTGATTTTTATCTTTCATTTTTTTACCTTTATCTAAATATGTCTTCTTTTTTTATCAAAACTTTGTATAGGAAATATATAACAAGTAAGGGTATTACTACGGATACGATTATATTTATTGCTACTCCCAAAAGTTTTAATATAATTGTTGCTATTATGGCTAATACAAAAACTCTTAGTACTTTTTCTGCTTGTTGGTTCATAATTTCCTCCTATCTTATTTTTATTATACTTGCTTTTTATATTTTTCAAGTTTTATTTTAATTTATTTAATTTTTTAATTAGATTTTATTGATTTATATTTATTTTTGTTATAAATCTTTATTTTGTCCATTTTTTCAAAAATAAAAAAATAGCCTAGCTGGCTATTTTTCTTTTATTGTTATTGTAAAATTTTCTTTGAATTTTTCTTTTGCTTTTAGGATATAGGGATTGTTTATTTTTTTTGTAAAACTTGGACCGTTTAAGCATGGTTCTAGGCACAAATAATCTCCGTGAAAATCTGTCCATATTGCAAATTCTTGGAAATTATTATTTTCTATATCTATATTGTAGTATTTGCTTTCTATGCTTGCTTTTTTTTCTTTTAAAAAATATGTTTTTTCTAAATCTATTTTTTCTAAGTCTAGATTTTTTATTTTAAAATTTTTGTCTACGTAAAAATACGGATGAAAGCCGGGAGCTATCGGTAATTTTTCCTTTGAATTATTAATTATTTCTAATTCTACCAATAGTGATGTATCTATTAATTTGTATTTTATATAATAGATGGATTTTTCGTATTCTCCCTTGCCTTCTAATTTTAATTTTACTGAATTTTCTGTTTTTTCTTCTATATCCCAAAATGAAATTCTTCCAAATCCATGTTGGTCTAATTTTTTTATTTCACTTTTTCCAAAATTTGGAAGGCATGGATGCATACCTCCTCTTGTTTTTAATTCATTTTTGATTTTTATAAGAAGTTTTGGGAAAAATATAGGCTTTTTTTCTTTTGTAAATTTTTCTATGTAGGCCCCATAGGTATTTACTGTAAGCTCCATATTTTTTTCTTTTAAATTTATTTTCATATTATTTTTTCTTACAAAAAAAGACCAAGCTTAAACTTGGCCTTATTTTTTATCCTCTGTGTGCAAGTTGGCCATCTAGTAGGTAAAGGCCACCGTAATTTCCATTTATTCTTTCTAGTCTTGTGATTAATTTGTTGAAGGTATCTTCTTCTTCGATTTGTTCATCTACATACCATCTGATAAATGAAATTACTCTTTCGTCTCCTTCTTCTCTTGCAGCTTTTGCTATTTCATGAATTCTTTTTGTAACTTCTTTTTCGTGTGCTAAAGCTTGTTTTGCAACGTCTAGAAGATCTTTAAATTCTGTATTTGGTGCTTCTAGTGTTGTATAAACTGGTTTGTATCCTACTTCTTGTAAGAATTTGGTCATTTTTTCTGCATGTTCAATTTCTTCCCTAACTTGATGACCATACCAATGTGCAAATCCTTCGAATTCTTCATCATCAGCATATATTTGCATTGCTTTGTATTCATAAGCTGATTGTAATTCAAAATTCATTTGTTCATTAATCATATCTAGTAATTTTTCACTCATTATTTTCCTCCTAAATAATTATCATACAATATATATACCCCATATATCATAAAATCATTTTTTATCAATTCTTTTATTACTTCTGTTATATTTGAAGAGAATAATTCTAAGGTAATTGAAGATTTTTTTATCCCTAGTTTTTTATTTTCGACTAATTTTTTATCTTTCAAAACATTAAAAATATTTACAAGCTTGTCTTTATCGCTTATATTTATTTGAAATGTTACAGGTATTAGACTTTTACTATTTAATTGGTCTTCATTTAAATTTTTTATCAGTAATACATCAGCCATAATTATCTCTCCTTATATAAAATTACCCAAAGTAAGATAAAAATAACATTTATTTTTCGTGTTTTTTCTCCTGCATTTCTTTAAATGAAAATACACAACCACAATAATCTTGCCTATATAAATTATATTTTTTTGAAAGGTCTATCGAATCCTTATAGCCATTTTTCTTCTTAAAGTCTGAATACAAATATTTTATCCCATATTTTTCCTCTAATTTTTCTCCAATTTCATTAAGCCAAGTTGAATTTTTGTAAGGAGAAATCGAAAGAGTTGTCGTAAAATAATCATAAGAATTTTCTTTGGCATACTTGGCAGATTTTTCAAGCCTTAATTGGTAACACTTATAACAAGAATCTCCGCCTTCGTGATCATTTTTTCGATTTTCCACAAATTTATAAAAATCTTCTGGATTATTTTCTGGGAAAATAACCTTTGAATCAAGATTCATTTCATCCACAAGCTCTTTTACAGTTTCAACTCTTTTGTTAAGCTCATTTACCGGATAAATATTTGGATTATAATAGTAAATATCTATATCAAAATATTCTCTCAAACGTGTTAAAACACTTGAAGAACACGGAGCACAGCAAACTTGAAGTAAAAGTCTTGGTCTTTTACCCTCTTTTTTTATACTTTTAATTATCTCTTCCATTTTCAAATTATAATTAATTTTTCCCATAAAACCTCACAAAATCAAATTTATACAAAGATATATAAAACCAGAACCAAGCATCAAAATTATAGGGTCGATTTTTGTCTTTCTAATAGCCAAAAGCATCAAAAAAAACAAAATAACCATACTACTATCAAGATTTTCAAAAGAAATTTTATTTACATCAAAAAAAGCAGTTTTTAATATATCAATTCCAGCCGCCAAAATCATAGACACAACAGCAGGTCTCAAAAACCCCAAAACACTTTGCATCGAATCAAGATTTCTATACTTATTATAAAAATAAGAAATAGTTCCTACAATTATAAAAGAAGGAGTCACGCAACCAAGGCTTGCAACAATCGCCCCACTTAAACCATAAACCCTTGTACCAACAAAAGATGCAGAATTAATAGCAATTGGGCCTGGAGTCATTTGACTGATTGTAATTAAATTATTAAATTCACTTATACTAAGCCAAGAATTTAAATTCACAACCTCTTCTTGAATAAGAGGAAGAGCAGCATAGCCACCTCCAAAAGAAAAAAGTCCCACCTTAAAAAAACTTATAAATAATTTAATTAGCATATTTTTTTCCTTTCAACAAAAGAGTAAATAATACCAAATAAGATAAGTCCAGTGATAATATAAATAATATTTACATCAAAGAAAACATTCAAGACAAAAGAAATAAAAAATATTCCATAAATCAAAAATCCCTTGCCAATAATTACATCTTTTGTCATATCAATAACAACATTAATAATCAAAGCCCCAACTCCTGCCTGCATTCCTTTTAAAATCAAAGCAATATATTTATTAGAAATAAAAGCATTATAAAAATAAGAAATTACAGAAATAATTACAAGAGGCGGAATAAGAGTCCCCAAAGTTGCAACCAAGGCCCCAACAAAACCAAATAATTTATAACCAACAGAAATTGATGCGTTAATAGCCACAGCCCCTGGAGCAGATTGAGCAATAGCCGTCATATCAAGCATCTCTTCCTTATTAATCCATCCCAATTTTTTTACAAAAGTAGATTCCATCAAAGATAAAATTACATAGCCACCACCAAAAGTAAAGGCAGACAAATAAAGTGTGTGCAAAAATAATTTAAACAACTTTTTAAAATCCATACTAAAGTCCTTTCTCCTTACATTTTACTATAGATTTTTTGTAGTAAAAATTTTTGAAAATAAAAAAATTTAGAATTTATCTCAAGCTAAAACAAATAAATTTATTTGATGAAAAAAATCTTATAATTTTTCCCACAAAAAAACAAGGAATAAAAATTCCTTGTTTGTAAAATTCTTCTTATCTTTTTGAGAATTGTGAAGATTTTCTTGCTTTCTTTTGACCGTATTTGTATCTTTCTTTTTTCCTTGGGTCTCTTGTAAGAAAACCTGCTCTTTTTAGAGCTTGTCTATAATCAGGATTTACTTCTAGTAAAGCTCTTGCTATAGCGTGTCTTATTGCTCCAGCTTGTCCATTAAATCCTCCACCTTGTACATTAACTTTAATGTCATAAGTTGATTCATTTTCTGTTAATTTTAATGGTGCTTTTGCTATGATTTTTAATGTATCATATGAAAAATAATCATCAAGATCTCTTCCATTAACTTTTAATTCTCCGCTACCTGGTTTCATTGTAACTCTTGCTACTGAAGTTTTTCTTCTACCTGTAGCTTGATATATAATATCTGCCATCTAAGTCCTCCTTACTTTAAGTCCAAAACTTCTGGGTTTTGAGCTTCGTGATTGTGATTTTCACCTACATAAACCCTAAGTTTTTTGGCCATTTGTCTACCTAATTTGTTGTGTGGAAGCATACCTACTACAGCGTGTTCTACAATTCTTTCTGGATGTTTGTCCATCATATCTTGGTAAGTTGTAGTTTTTAATCCACCTGCATATCCAGAATATCTTTTGTATTCTTTTTGGTATTCTTTGTTTCCAGTAAGAACGACTTTTTCAGCATTTACTACTATTACATAGTCACCTGTGTCCATGTTTGGAGTAAATGTTGGTTTGTGTTTTCCTCTAATAATTGCTGCAACTTGGCTTGCAAGTCTACCTAAAACCATATCAGTTGCATCAACTACATACCATTTTGGTTCAATTGTTGACTTTGTTGGTACATATGTCTTTTGATTTTTCATCAAGTTCCTCCTTAAATATTTTTGCCTATCAATTTAGAAACCGCTCGGATAGGTGGCGGCTTTACTCGTCCTGACATTTATGAATCGCCCTCAGGATCTGCGATTATGTCAAAAGTATTTGGAACTTTTTTCATACCAAATTATAATACACCGAAATCGTGTTTTTGTCAAGCTTTTTGTCTATTTTTTCGCCTTTTTAAATTGGAATTTTTTTAATTTTATTTTTCCTTATTTTTTATTAACCAATCTTTAAATAATTCGCCTTTATCAATATTTTTTTTGTCAAAAGTTTCAAAACTACCATCTTCTTTTACCAATACCATATAAGGCACTTGATCTATTTGATATTTTTCTAATATTTCATCATAATATTTTGAGTTCCTATATTTATCTGTATCAAAATATTTTATATTTGTTTCTTTTTCAAAAGTAATTTCATTTATGACTTTTACAAACAATCGACATGATGATGAGGTTTTTCTTCCTATAAATACAAAACCTTCTAGAGTTTTATCATTATTTAAGAATTGTAAGTCTGTTATCTCTTCATATTTTGAAATACTAGACTCATAATTTTTTATTTCTCTTTCTTTTTCAGCTCTTTCTTTTGCTTTTTGACTAAAAATCCCTATAAGTATAAATACTATTAAAGATAAAATAATAATCAAGTTCCTTTTTTTCATTTTTTCCTCCTTCGTATTTGATTAACTTAATTATATTATCTATAATAAAATCAAAACAACGGCATATATGGTACATTTGGAGGAAAATATTTTGAAGAATTATGACTTAACAATATTAGCTAAAAAAATCAAAGAAGTTAGAAAAAATAGAAAAATTAGTCAACTAGATTTATCCATTGAAGCTAATATAGACAGAAAAACTATAAGTCGTATAGAAAATGGTATTAATGAGCCTTCTTTTTCTACTCTCTATAAAATATCATATATCTTAAATCACGATTTTATAAAAGACTATTTGAATTCTAGTCTAAAAGATTACTTAATTTTCAATGAAACTTTTGAAAAAATAATTGATAAGGTAGAAAATAAATTGCCTTTTGATGATGAAGAAAAAATAATTATTTATCTCAAAGATTTTACTGATATTGAATTTATCAAAACTTCATGTAAGCAAGTTATTTTATTTCTTAAATCAATGAATGAAGACTTATCAAAATCAGAAGAAAGAGAGATTCTAATAAAAGCTTTAAATTCTTTTACTAATAAATATGATAACTTCAAAATACAATCTTTTTCTATATTTGAATTAAGAATTTTAATGGATATAGGCATGACTTATGCAAATATTGACAACAAAAAATATCTTGATTTGCTTAATTTTGTATATGATAATACCAACAAAGATTCATCATTATATCCTATTATCAGTATAAATTTAGCCAGCGCTTATATTATTGTAGAAGATTATGATAAATGTCCAGAAATAATAAATGATGCTATTTCTTATTTTTTAATTAGAAATAAAATTCCTAATCCTATTTTATATTTCACTAGAGCTTTGTACAAAAGACTCAAAAATATGGATTATAAAGAAGACTATGACAAGGCAATTTTAATAGCAAGCCTTGCTAAAAATTATAATTTAATAAATAAATTTGAACAAGCCAAGAGCTATTATGAAAAATATAATACTTGATAAAAAATAAGTTTTGCCTTTTTTATTCTTTAATTTTAATTTGCCAATAAAAAAGGTAAAACTTTTTAACAAAAATACAAAATCAAATCCACTTTTACTTTTCACATAATTTTTTGTAAGAATCTTTTATATCAAAAGCATGGTTCATTGGACCTGAACCTTTGCCCAAATCTAGCATATCCAAAAGAGCGTTTGATAAAAATTCTTTTGCCATTTTTATTGAATTTTCCATATCATAACCTTTTGCAAGGTTAGCTGCAATGGCTGATGACAGGGTACAACCTGTTCCGTGGGTATTTTCATTTTCTATTCTTTTTCCTTTAAACCAAACACCTTTTTTATTCTCATATAAATAATCATTTGCATCATTTATTTTGTGTCCACCTTTTAATAGGCAAGCGCAATTGTATTTTTCAGAGATAATTTTTCCTGCTTTTTGCATATCTTTTTCATCATTTATTTTTATCCCCGATAAAATTTCGCCTTCGGGAATATTTGGTGTTATAAGATCTGCCAATGGCAAAAGTTCATTTTTCAAAACATTTATCGCTTCATCTTTCAACAATTTTGCCCCGCTTGTTGCAACCATCACTGGGTCTATTACAATATTTTTCGCTTTTTTTTCTTTTAATTTTTCTGCTATAACTAAAATCAAATCAGAATTTGAAACCATTCCAATTTTTACGCTATCTGGGTAAATATCATCAAATATCATATCAAGCTGGTCTTTTAAAAATTGAGGAGATGAGTCTAAAACCGACAAAACTCCCGTGGTATTTTGAGCAGTTAAGGCAGTGATTGCACTTTCTGCATATACTCCGTTTACTGTCATAGTTTTTATGTCAGCTTGTATTCCAGCTCCACCTGATGAGTCACTTCCTGCTATGGTCAATCCTATTTTCATAATTTTTCCTTTCTTTTGTCAAAAACGAATATTATTTCATATTTTATTTTTTAAATAATCGTAGAAACCTAAATGATAAATCGTTTTTATCTGATTATTTTTCTATATAAAAATAAAAAAATTTTTATATCAATAAATTTTTTTATAGATTTTTCTTTTCTTATCATAGGCCAAAGGCGTAATTTTGTCAATTTTCTTTAGCCCTTTTATGGCTTTTTTGCAATTATTTCAGAGCTTTGATATAATTTAACAGAATAATATGTAAAGAAGGTTTTTTATGTTTGGAGTTTTTATTAACGCTATTTCTGTTTTGATTTTAGGTTTTTTGGGAGCAAAATCTGGAAATCATTTTTCTGATAGATTAAAAAATGATATGATGAAATTTCTTGCAATTTTAATAATGGTTACTGGGATGAATTCTGCAAGAAAAGGAGATAGTTTAGTTGTAATTATTTCTATAGTTATCGGTTTAATTATTGGAAATTATTTAAAATTGGACGATAAATTAAATAGTTTTGCTTATTTTTTGGGCAGACTTTTTTCTGAAAATAAAAGATCTACTTTTCCAAAGGCTTTTATCAATGCAACTTTGATTTTGTGTGTTGGTAGTATGGGAATTATCGGCTCAATTGAAGCTGCTGTAAATTCTAATAATGAAATTCTTTTGATAAAGTCGATGATTGATGGTGTTACTGTATTTTTTATGGCACAAAGTCTGGGACTTGGCGTTGCTTTTGGTGCAATTCCTATCCTAGTTTACCAAGGGCTAATAGTAATTTTATCAGGTCTTATTTCTCCAATTTTAACCAAGGAAATTCTTGATAATATTTCTGGCGTTGGTGGTCTTAGCATAATTGCCATTGGGCTTTCAATGTTGGATTTGGTTGATATTAAAATAGTAAATTCTATTCCTGCTATTTTGATTCCTATTATTTACGGACTAATTACAACTTTATTTTGATTGATTAAATTAAAAATCCTATTTTGCACTTACACAAAATAGGATTCTTTTTTTATTTATTTCTCAATTTTCTATAGGTTGATGGATACAAAAGCAAAAGCATTGGGAATATTTCTAATCTTCCCAAAAGCATGGCTATGGTTAGAACAAATTTTGATAAATTTGTCATTTCGGCAAAGGTCGTTATTGGTCCAAATGCTCCAAGCCCTGGTCCTACGTTATTGAAAGTTGTTGAAACTGCTGCAAAAGCTGTTTCAAAATCATCCATATCTAATGATACTATCATAAACAAAACAATAAAGATCATTATATATATTACCAAATATTTTAAAACTGACATTTCTGTTTGGGCATCTACTTTTTTTCTATCCATCCTGTTTATTGTTATTTTTTTTGGATTCATAGACTCTTTTATTTGATTAATTCCACCTTTTACAAGAATTACAAATCTTGAAACCTTGAGTCCTCCCGCAGTTGAACCTGCACATCCGCCAATAAACATAAGCATTATTATTACAGATTTAGAAAATAAGGGCCAAGTTCCAAAATCTGCTGAAACATATCCTGTTGTTGTAATTATTGAAGATACGGTAAAAATAGAATTTACAAATGAATAAAAGACCTCTTTATAAATAGTAACTATATTTGCAAAAATAAGTCCTGATGCTATCAAAATAATTGCTATATACCATTTTAGTTCTTCACTTTTTACTGCTTCTCTTACATTTTTTGTCACAGCATAAAAATAAATATTAAAGTTCACTCCAAAAACTGCCATCATAATTGCAAGTACCATTTCTATATATCTAGAATTATAAGCTCCTATTGAAATTCCTTTATTAGAAAATCCACCAGTTCCCGCAGCTCCAAAAGCGTGAATTATTGATTCAAATAAATTCATTCCCCCAAAAAGAAGAAGTATTACTGTAATTATTGTCAAAACTATATACATTCCATACAAATTTCTAGCCGTATCAGAAAGTTTTGGTGTAATTTTACCAAAAGTTGGTCCAGGGACTTCGCTTTGCATCAAAAGAGATGATTCCTTGTTTGAATTTGGCAAAATCGCCAAGGTAAATACCAAAATTCCCATACCACCAACAAAGTGGGACAAAGACCTCCAAAAAATTATAGAATGTGGCAAAAGTTCCACATTAATAGCAACTGATGCACCAGAAGTTGTAAAACCCGATACCATTTCAAAAAAAGCATCTATGTAGCCATTATAATTAGATTTTGTCAAAAACAAAGGAATAGCTCCTATCAAAGAAAACAAAATCCAAGTTGATGCAGTAATAAACATTGCCTCTTTTGTATAAAGATGGGATTTATTATCTCCTCTTTTGCTCAAAACAAATCCCAAAATTAAAGAAACAACAATAGGAATTACAAAATTTATTTTATCCTGAAGGCTTTCCCCATAAATAAAAGCTACAATCAATGGTAAAATCAAAAGCCCAGCAAGAACTATTAAAAGTTTTCCAAGTGAATATTTTACAATTTTTAAATTCATGCCTACTCCAATATATCGTCAATTTCTTTAAAATCTTTATTTTTAGTTACAACCATAACCCTATCGCCAAGTTCAATTGTACTTTCTCCGTTTGCAACTTCGATTTTGCCACCCAAATTTTGTCTTGATATACCAACAATCAAAGTATTGGCCTTTACATTTAAATCTTTCAATTTCTTTCCAGTAACCCTAGAATTTTCAATTACAGTAAAATCAATTGCCTCAACCCTGTCATCAGACAATCTAAACAAATTAGAAATAGATTCTCCCCTAGAATTTTCCTTAGATCTCAAAAGCCTTGAAACAAAAAATGAAGCAGATTTTTTTGGAGTAACAGTCGTATCAACATCAAGAATACCTGTAATTTTAAGAAGTTGAGTCCTATTTACCTTAGCAATAATTTTGTCAATTCCTCTTTTTTTAGCAAGAAGAGAAATCAAAATATTTTCCTCATCAATTCCAGTAAGAGCAACCACAGCATCATAATTTTCAATTCTTACCTCATCAAGAATTTCGGGATCAGATCCATCAGCATTGATTACTTCACATTCAGGAAGTCTTTCAGAAAAATCAATCGCCCTTTCCTTATCAATTTCCAAAACAGTAACATTAAAATTTCTTTTAAGCAAAAGCTCAGAAAGATTAAGAGCAATAGAACCCCCACCAATAATCAAAACATTTTTGATAGACTTCTTATTATCAACCTGTCTTTTATAAAATTTATCAATATCTTCCCTAGGACCTGCAACATAAATTTTTTCGCCAACTTCAAGAATATGATTACCATTAGGAATAACAACCTGATCATCTTTCTCCCCAATAACAATAATCGTATTTCCCAAAAGTCCCTCAGCATTAAGATCCATCAAAGACTTATTAGCAAGTTTAGAATTTTCATCAATTTCAAGTTCAATCAAAATAACCTTAGAATCCAAGAAATTTTCCACATTAACAGCATAAGTATATTTCAAAGTCCTTTGAATTTCCTTAGCAGCATAATACTCAGGATTTACAAGCCTATCAACACCCATGGTTTTTCTCATAAATTCATCATATTTAATATATCTAGGATCACGAAGCCTAACGATAGTGGATTTAGCACCCTTTTTCTTAGCAATCATAGACGAAATCAAATTAACATCATCATTAAAAGTCATTGCAATAAAAGCATCGCACTCATCCACATTAGCCTCATCAAGAACAGCAAGATCACGACCATCGCCCAAAATCCCCATGACATCATTAGAAGCCAACAATCTTTCCAAAACATCCTTGTTTTTCTCTATAACTAAAATATTGTGCCCCTCATCAGAGAGCTTGCTAGTAAGATAAGAACCAACCTTACCAGCACCTACAATAATAACATTCATAAATCCTCCTAAAGGTAGAAATACCTAATAACATTGTATAATAACTAGAAAAAAAAACAAAGTAAAATTGTCAAAGTTATGGAAAATCAAAAAATATATAATTAAAAATTAAAAAATAAAAAATATTATAACATTAGAATACAAGAAAATTAAAATAACAGATGCTTAAACTAAAAAATAAAAACTTTCGAAATCAAAAATCAATTCATTTAGATTTATCTTTACACGTAAACAAATAAATTTTCAAAATCTATAAATATTAAAATATAAAATCCTTAACCTATCAGCTAAACATTTTAAAATACATATATAAATAGAAAATATTTAAGATCATATAGCCAATAAAAATTAAAAAATACCAAAGACATAATTATAGATAAAAATGTTCTTAATAAAATCACATCAGAAAAATATCATCAACTCTTACCAACACGATTTATTATAGACTCATAAAAATTACAATCCAAATTCAAAAATATATTTTTTCATAAAGAAAAACACCAATCAAAAGATTGGTGTTAAATCTGGTGGGCCTCCAGGGACTCGAACCCTGGACCTACCGGTTATGAGCCGGGCGCTCTAACCGACTGAGCTAGAGGCCCAAACAAAACCCTATAATTTTTAATAAAAAAATTTTATGAAATAAATTCATAATTAGGTTTGTTTTTGGTGGACCTGAGTAGACTCGAACTACCGACCTCACGCTTATCAGGCGTGCGCTCTAACCTGCTGAGCTACAGGTCCATATATAAAATTTAAATGGCAGGGGTTACAGGACTTGAACCCGTGACATCCGGTTTTGGAGACCGACGTTCTACCAACTGAACTAAACCCCTATTAAATCAAATATCCTAAAAAATAAAATAAATGATAATGTCCTATATATGAAAACAAAATAATTTTCATAAATTAGACGGGCTATTTTGGTGCCCAGAGGCGGAATCGAACCACCGACACGGGGATTTTCAGTCCCCTGCTCTACCGACTGAGCTATCTGGGCATATGGCGGAGAAGGAGGGATTTGAACCCTCGCATCCCTTTTGAAAGGATCTACTCCCTTAGCAGGGGAGCCTCTTCAGCCACTTGAGTACTTCTCCAAAAATCAATATATAAATTGATTTTTTATTTGGCGGAGAGGAAGGGATTCGAACCCTTGTGAGCCGTAAGACTCTAACGGTTTTCAAGACCGCCCCGTTATGACCGCTTCGGTACCTCTCCATATTGTGGTGACCCATCGGAGATTCGAACTCCGGACACCTTGATTAAAAGTCAAGTGCTCTACCGACTGAGCTAATGGATCAATCTAGAAATACAGTGGCTAAAAATTTGCCTTTCTTGCCTATTTAGCTTGCCAGTATAACCACTAAATAATATTTAAAAAATAATAATGGTGACCCATCGGAGATTCGAACTCCGGACACCTTGATTAAAAGTCAAGTGCTCTACCGACTGAGCTAATGGATCAAATTGGCTGGGATAGCAGGACTCGAACCTACGCATACCAGAGTCAAAGTCTGGTGCCTTACCGACTTGGCTATATCCCAACATGGCGCGCCTGAGAGGAGTCGAACCTCTGACACACGGATTAGAAGTCCGTTGCTCTATCCAGCTGAGCTACAGGCGCATATTGGAGCGGGTGAAGGGAATCGGACCCTCGCAACCAGCTTGGAAGGCTGGGGCTCTACCACTGAGCTACACCCGCAAATTGGTGGGGAAGAGCGGATTCGAACCACTGAAAGCTAAGCTAACGGATTTACAGTCCGTCCCATTTGGCCAACTCTGGAACTTCCCCAAAATTTGTATTTCATAGTAACACATTATAGCATAAACTATATATTTATTCAATTTTATATCACAATAAAATTGGAGCTGATGATAGGACTTGAACCTACAACCTATTGATTACAAATCAATTGCTCTACCAATTGAGCTACATCAGCACATTGGATCTCTATTGAAATCCAAATGGCGACTTAGATGGGACTCGAACCCACGACCTCCGCCGTGACAGGGCGGCATTCTAACCAGCTGAACTACTAAGCCATAATTAAAACAGCCTAATATTAAAAATATTATGGTGGAAGTAACAGGGCTCGAACCTGTGACCCCCTGCTTGTAAGGCAGATGCTCTCCCAACTGAGCTATACTTCCATTTGGTACCCTACCAGGATTTGAATCCTGTCCCATGTAGGGTTTAAAATCTGAAAGATTTTAAATCTTCAAGATGAGCCCTTGGGCGAATCTGAAGAACAATACCGCCGTAACACGGTGGTTTCCCTCTAAAACGAAGGATAAATCTC
>NZ_KV821175.1:0-1750 GCF_001815585.1 Anaerococcus sp. HMSC075B03 | reverse complement strand
TTTTTACCTTTTTAATTCAATAGCTATAAATATTTCCAGTCAAGATTTAAAGTTTAGTATCCATTAGCTTAATACATTACTGCACTTACACCTTGGACCTATCTAAGGTATTTTCTTTACCTACTCTGAGAAATCTTATCTTGAGGCATGCTTCGTACTTAGATGCTTTCAGTACTTATCATTCCCGCACTTAGCTACCGAGCCATGCTAGTGGCCTAACAACTCGTACACCATTGGTGCGTCCATCCCGGTCCTCTCGTACTAAGGACAGCTCCTCTCAAATTTCTTACGCCCACGCTGGATAGGGACCGAACTGTCTCACGACGTTCTGAACCCAGCTCGCGTGCCTCTTTAATGGGCGAACAGCCCAACCCTTGGGACCTACTCCAGCCCCAGGATGAGACGAGCCGACATCGAGGTGCCAAACCTCCCCGTCGATGTGGACTCTTGGGGGAGATAAGCCTGTTATCCCCGGGGTAGCTTTTATCCGTTGAGCGATGGCCCTTCCATGCGGTACCACCGGATCACTAAGTCCGTCTTTCGACTCTGCTTGAGTTGTAGCTCTCGCAGTTAAGCTCGCTTATGCCTTTATACTCTGCGAATGGTTTCCGTCCATTCTGAGCGAACCTTTGAACGCCTCCGTTACTTTTTAGGAGGCGACCGCCCCAGTCAAACTGCCCAACTGACAATGTCCCATGCCCTGATTCAAGGGCTATGGTTAGAACTTTGATATTAAAAGGTTGGTATCCCACCAGTGACTCCTCCTAGATTGGCATCCAGATATCTCAGTCTCCCAACTATCCTGTACATTTAATCTCAAAATCCAATATCAGCCTACAGTAAAGCTCCACGGGGTCTTTCCGTCCTAGCGTGGGTAAGTCGCATCTTCACGACTACTACAATTTCACCGGATCCTTTGTTGAGACAGTGCCCAAATCGTTACACCTTTCGTGCGGGTCGGAACTTACCCGACAAGGAATTTCGCTACCTTAGGACCGTTATAGTTACGGCCGCCGTTTACTGGGGCTTAAGTTCTAGCCTTCGATTGCTCTAAGCCTTCCCCTTAACCTTCCAGCACCGGGCAGGTGTCAGCTCCTATACTTCATCTTGCGATTTTGCAGAAACTTGTGTTTTTGGTAAACAGTCGCTTGGGCCTGGTTTCTGTGGCCTGATTGCTCAGGCTCCCCTTCTCCCGAAGTTACGGGGACATTTTGCCGAGTTCCTTAACAAAGGTTCTTCCGCGCGTCTTGGTATTCTCTACCTCCCTACCTGTGTCGGTTTTGGTACGGGCGCTTTGGTCTGGATAGTGACTTTTCTTGGCAACCTGGAATCGGCAACTTCTCTACTTATGTTTTCGATACCTATCGGCTTTTAGAATTTGTGAAAAGCGGATTTGCCTACTTTTCTTCCTACGGCTTTAGACCATCTTTTCCATCTGATGGCTTTGCTTATCCTTTTGCGTCATCACTTCTCTCTTAACGACTTCAAGCGGTACAGGAATATAAACCTGTTATCCATCGCCTACGCCTTTCGGCCTTGGCTTAGGTCCCGACTTTCCCTGAGGGGACGAGCCTTGCTCAGGAGTCCTTAGGGTTTCGACGGGGATGATTCTCACATCCCTTCTCGCTACTCATGCCAGCATTCTCTCTTGTATTAGATCCACTTTTGCTTTCGCCTTGGCTTCGTCTCTAATACAATGCTCCTCTACCACTAATAGAGGTATTAAGTTTAGCTATGAGTCCTAGTTTTT
>NZ_KV821174.1:0-2270 GCF_001815585.1 Anaerococcus sp. HMSC075B03 | reverse complement strand
TTACAAATGGAAAAGTATTTGGTTAATAATGGTTATGGAGTAGAGATTGCATCATCTTTTTACGAAGCAAGCTATAAGATGAATGTAGATATGGATGTGGCACTATTGGACATAAATCTACCAGATAAAGATGGTCAGCATTTGATAGAGAGATTAAAAGATAAGGACATAAGAGTTATTGTAACAACTGTAAAAAATGATGAAGATTTTATAATTGAGTCTCTAGATCAAGGAGCAGACGACTATTTAACTAAACCATTTTCCCTTGCAATATTAAGGGCAAGAATTGATGCGGTTTTAAGGACAATGCCTATATCACAAGATAAAAGTATATCTTATAAGGATATAAAAATAGATTTAAATCAGTCAAAAGTTTATTTTAAGGGAAATCTGGTGGATTTAACTTCGCTAGAATATGAGATCCTAGTCTTACTTATTAAAAATCCTCACAGAGTTTATACCAGAAGTCAGCTGCTTGAAATGTTCTGGGAAGATAGGGATAAGTTTGTAAATGACAATACTCTCACATCAACTATTAAGAGAATAAGAGAAAAAATTGATAGAGAAGTTATTACTACTGTCAGAGGAATCGGATATAGGATGGATTGAGATGCTATATATATTTTGGATAATAAGCCTGGGACTTCTCTATTATTTTTTAGAGTCAAGAAAGAAAAATAGAATAAATGAGCTTATAGATCTAATAGAAAATATGAAAAATCAGGACTACAAAATTCCTATGAAGCAAGATGATTTTTCAATTTTAGAAGATAAAATTTACAAACTTTTTATAGAAATAGTCGAAGCCAAAGAGATAAGCACAAAAAATAGTGAAAAGCAAATTGAATACCTAGAAGATATCGCCCATCAAATTAAAACTCCTATTACATCTATGCTTTTTTCCATAGAAAATTTGGAGATGGACTTTCCAGATATTGAAGATATAGAGATTTTAAAAAGGCAAATAATCAGATTAAACTCCCTATCAGATATTTTGCTTAAACTATCAAGCCTTGATGCAAACAAAGATCTTATGAAAAAAGAACAAATTCGTTTAGATGAATTAGTGGATTATGCTTTAGATAGTTTAGATTTAAGGAAGTTTACCAATGTAGAAATAGAGAAGAGTTTGAAGGAAAATAGTATTTGTGGAGATTTTTATTGGCTGGCAGAAGCTATCATCAATATTATAAAAAATGCCGTTAATAGACCGACTTGTGATAAAATCGTGCTTTCATCATACAAAAATCCCCTCTATACAAGCTTAATCATTGAAGACAATGGTGGAGGAATAGAAAAAGAGAATATGAAAAAAATCTTTAAACGCTTCTATAAAACGCCCGACTCAAACGGTTTTGGAATTGGTCTTGCTATGGCGAAGACAATTGTCGAAAAAAACAATGGGGAGATTTCTGTTTCAAATATTGATGCTGGAGCAAGATTTGAAATTAAATTTTATAATGTCACCTAAAAATCACTTTACTTTTATATGCTTACCTTGACATAAGAAAAAGGAGGCAAGTATGGAAATATTAAAAGTTGAAAATTTAAGAAAAGAATACGGCGAGGGCAATTCTAAGGTCATTGCCTTAGATGGTGTCAACCTTGAAATTGAAAGAGGTGAATTTGTCGCCATTGTTGGACCAAGTGGGTCTGGTAAATCAACACTCCTACATATCATAGGAGGAGTAGATAGTCCAGATGATGGAAAGGTTTATATAGATAGTAACGACATCTCAAAGTATTCTTCCAAGGAATTAGCCTACTTTAGAAGAAGAAAAGTCGGACTAATTTATCAGTTTTATAATTTGATTCCCAACTTAACGGTTCGTCACAATATAGAACTTCCATTAAAACTTGATAAAAGAAAAATAAATCAAGATGAATTTTCAGATATAGTAAAAAAACTTGGCATAGAAAGTAAACTTGACTCTTTTCCAAGTGAGCTTTCAGGAGGTCAGCAGCAAAGAGTTGCCATAGCTAGAAGTCTTATCTACAATCCATCTATCATATTGGCAGATGAACCGACTGGAAACTTGGATAGAAAAAATTCTAAGGAAATAATTGAAATTTTTAAATATTTTAACAAGACTTTAAAACAGACGATTATCCTAATCACCCATGATGAAGAAATAGCCTTACAAGCAAATCGAATTATTACAATAGTCGATGGAAAAATTGTAGGAGATGAAAAAAATGAATAAGAAGAATTTTCCTATTTTTATTTCCTTATTTATTGTAAGTCTGTTTTTTACTGTGGTTTTTTATTA
>NZ_KV821173.1:0-656 GCF_001815585.1 Anaerococcus sp. HMSC075B03 | reverse complement strand
TAAGGAGGAATACAAAAAAATGAATCATAAGTATAAAAAATTTTTGTTGATTAATATTTTTTCACTTTTATTTATTTCAGGATTTATTTGTGTAAAACCATCTTATGCAGACTCTGATATTGATTTAAAATCAGAAAGTGAAAATTTTATATCAACAGAAAATAACACAGAAATTATAGATTCAAAATCTAATGACAAGGAAATTAATTCTAATTTCTACAATAGTGATGATAATTCTGAGAAAAAAATTGAAGATAATGTAAATATATCAAACAATGATTCTTCTAATATAGAAAAATCTAATGATAATCTTGATAATCCTTCTTCTGATAATAACTTAGAAAATAATGTAAATTCATCAACTAATGAAAATAAGGATAATTCTACTAATTTAACAGATAATACAGAATCCACTAACAAAGAAAGTTCTGTTAAAAAAACAATAATGAAATCTCCTGCAAAAAAAGATGGCGATTTTATTTGGACTGAAGATGGAAGATGTAGATATATTTATAAAGATGGTAGCCTTCCAAATGTTGGTTTTATAGAAAAAAATAATAACAAATATTTTACTTATGGAGACGGATATATTTACACCAATCAAATTATAACTTTCGGACCTAGAATAATGTATTTTATGGGTAATGATGGAAGAA
>NZ_KV821172.1:0-104454 GCF_001815585.1 Anaerococcus sp. HMSC075B03 | reverse complement strand
AGTAAGAGAAGGTGGAAGAACAGTTGCATCAGGAGTTGTTTCTAAAGTTATAGCTTAATTTAGCTAAAAATTTGAAATAAAATACTTTCATTAAAAGGCGGGGAAGTCCCCGTCTTTTTTTAAATATTATTATTGAAATTTTATGAGGAAATTAAATGAAAGAAAAATTGAGTAATTTTAAGGAAATATTTAAGAAAATATTTTTTATATCTGTATTAATTCTTGTAATTGTAGAATTTAGAAAAATATCCAAAGAAATAAAACTTGAAGATGTAAAATTTATTTTTTCTAGCTTATCGGTTATTACATTACTTTTTATGGGAATCTATGGAATTTTTGCTAATATTCCAGCAAGTTTGTATGATTTTATTTTGAATGAAGAGCTTGAAAATAATTATGATAAAAAATACATAGGAGAAACTGGATTTTGCATTAATAATTTTAATGATCTTTTGGGTCTTGGTGGATTTATTTCTATTGGACTTAGAACAGCTTTTTACGGTAAGGGACATGAAGCTACAAAGCTTGTGAAAAAAATTTTACAACTTTTGGTATTTTTACCATGTGGTTTATCATTTTTTTCTATTATTTCCTTAATTTCTTTAATGTTTCACTCAAATCCAAATTTACAAAGTTATACGCTTTTGCTTGTTGGTGCAAGTTTGTATATTCCTTTTGTGTTGGCTTTGTCTTTTTTTGGAAAGATTAAATTTTCTAGAAAAAATCAAATAAAATTATTTTTAATCTCAATTGCTGAGTGGTTTGGAGTTATGAGTGCCTTTGTGGTTATTGGGTATTTGATGGGAATCAAATTTGATTTGATAAGCTTATCAACTTTGGTCGTTGCGGCAAATATTGTAGGATATATTTCTATGATTCCTGGTGCCATCGGTTCTTTTGACCTTATAATTTTATTTGCTTTAAAAAGTCAGGGTATAAATCAAGAATTGGCACTTGCTTGGATTCTTCTTTATAGAATGTTTTACTATATTGTTCCATTTTGTCTTGCTTTTGTATTTTTTACTAAAAATTTTACAATTGCTTTTCAATTTAAGGAATCTGCTTTTATAAAAAGACTTTTCAAAAATATTCTTTTGGTTTTGAATACTTTTTTGTTGTATATTTTTGGACTTTTTATGATTTTGGCTGCAACCTTGCCAGATAAGGCTTATGGTGGAGGTATTCTTACAAAATTAAATCCTATAAGAGCATCAGCTATTTATCAGTTTCCATCTCTTCTTTTTGGATTTATATTTATAGTTATGGCAAGAGCTTATATTTCAAAACAGAAAAAATCTTTTCTTTTAAATACCATAATGTTAATTCTTGTATTTTGCTATACTTATATAACTGATTATAGTTTATCTACTCTTATTTATATTTTTATAATGTTTGTAATTAATCTACTTACAAAAGATGAACTTTATACTAAGCAATTTATTTATGCTAGCGAAGATAGGTTTATTGATTTGCTTTTGACAAATTTTATGCTCATAGTTTATGTAGGGAAAATTTTGAAACGTGGCTCTATCATTGATGTGAATATTAGTGAGGCTAATGATTTTATTCTGATTCCTTTTGAGTATAATTTTATTTCAATAATTGCAACTATATCAATAATTTATTTTCTCGTTTATCTTTTGGTTAGGAATTTGCAAGGGGCTAGGTTAAAAGTTGGGGAAAAATTTGATTATGATAGGTATATAAATTTACTTAAAAATCAGGGCGGTTCCAAAGAAGCTTTTCTTTCTTTTTTGGATGATAAGGATCTTTATTGGTTAAAAAATGATGAATATGATTTGGCTTGTCTTCAAATTAGGACTGTGGGCGATAAGGTAATTGTCATGGGGGATCCTATTGGAAATGAAAAATATTTTGATGAGCTTTTGGAAAAATTTATTTATGAAACTGATGATTTAGGTTATAACATTGTTTTTTATGAAATAAATAAAGATATAACAATGAAAGTCCATGAATATGGTTTCAATTTTATGAAATTTGGCGAAAGTGCAAATGTAAATCTTGAAGAATTTAATCTTGATGGCAAGAAAAAGAAAAATCTAAGAAAAACTATAAATAAACTTGATAGAGATGGATATAGTTTTGAAATTTTACAAGGACCGTTTGATGGAAAAACTATAAAAAGACTTCAAGAAATTTCTAATTCTTGGCTTGGAGAAGGCAAAGAAAAGGGATTTTCTTTGGGATTTTTTGACAAAGATTATTTGAATAACGGAGATATTGCTGTAATAAAAAATCCTAATCAAAAAATAATTGCTTTTGCAAATTTATCGCCAATATATGTAGAAAATTGGGCAACAGTTGACCTTATGCGTTATGAAGAAAATGTTGATGGCTTGATGGATTATTTGTTTATAAATATTTTCACGTATTTGAAAGAAAATAATATCAAATATTTTGACCTCGGCATGGCCCCACTTTCAAATGTAGGAGTTATGAGACATTCATTTTTGCAAGAGAGAATGGTATATACGATTTTTAAATTGGGCGATCATTTTTATTCTTTTGAAGGGCTAAAGGCTTACAAAGATAAGTATGCAAGTTTTTGGGAAGAAAAATATCTTTCCTACTCTAGGGGTTCATCTTTGATTTTTTCTGCAATGACCTTATTTTATGCTATAAATAAAAAGGCGAAATAATTTTGTGGCAAAATCAAGGATAATAGTATAATAAATTATGAATTTATACAGAAAATTAAATTCTAATAAAAATAATTTTAAAGGAGAAATAAATGGAAAATCCAATAGTTACATTTGAAATGGAAAATGGTGCAATCTTTAAAGCTGAATTATATCCAGAAATTGCTCCAAATACTGTAAATAATTTTATTTCATTAATAAAAAATAATTTTTATGATGGGCTAATTTTTCACAGGATTATAAAAGATTTTATGATTCAAGGGGGAGATCCACAAGGAAGTGGAATGGGTGGCCCTGGATATGCTATAAAAGGAGAATTTTCTTCAAATGGTTTTGAAAATAATTTGCTCCATGATAAAGGAGTTTTATCAATGGCAAGATCATTTATGCCAGATTCTGCAGGAAGCCAATTTTTTATAATGCACAAAAAAAGTCCACATCTTGACGGAGATTATGCAGGATTTGGAAAAATAATTGAAGGCATAGAAGAAATTGATAAAATTGCAAATGTAAAAACAGATTATAATGACAGACCTCTTGAAGATGTAAAAATTAAAAAAGTTACAGTTGATACAAAGGGAATTGATTATCCTGAAGTTGAAAAAATGTAAATTTAAGGCAGATTAATTTCTGCCTTTTTTTATTTTATAAATATGGTATAATTTTATTCGGATTTTTAAAATAAATTTTTAGGAGGTCTTATGACTTTTAATGACATTATGGCAGCCTTGGGTGTAGTAATTAATGGAATTCCCCAAGCACTTTTGGCACTTTCGGTAGGTTTTTCTGCATTTCCAACTTCGCTTGGTTTTGCTGTGGGAGTAGTTGCTTGTATGCTTTTGCAATCTCCAATTCCAATTTCTATGCAAGCTGAAACAATTGCCCTTGCAGGATCTTATGGCGATAATATTAGGGAAAGATTGTCGGTTGTATTTTGGGCAGGAATTATTATGTCCATACTTGGAATTACTGGTAGCTTAAATTTTATTGTTGATTTGGCTGGAGTTTATGTATTAAATGGAATGATGGCAGGAGTTGGATTGATTCTTGCAAAAATTGCAATTGATGGACTAAAACTTGAAACAAAAATGGTAAGTTTAATTTCTATAATTTCAGCCCTTATAACATATTTTGTTTCTGGAAGAAATCTTGTTTACACTATTATAATTTCTGTTGTTATTTCTTCAATTTATGCAAATATTATGAAAATGGAAATAGGAAAAGAGATTAAAAAAGAAGAAAGAAAACTTTCTATTAAAAAACCTATTTTAAATAAAAAAGTTATCAGAGGTTCTTTATCTCTTGCTTGCCTTACAATTGGTGCAAATATTGCCTTTGGAAATATTACAGCATCTCTTGGAGATGGAAATTTAACTGCAAATATTGACCATTTGACAATTTATTCAGGTCTTGCTGATTCTGTTTCTTCACTTTTTGGTGGAGCACCAGTTGAGGCTATAATTTCTGCAACAGGGGCAAGTGATAATCCAATTAATTCTGGAGTTTTGATGATGGCAATTCTTGGTGTAATAATGTTTATGGGATTTTTGCCAAAACTTGGAAAATATGTTCCAGGAGAATCAATCCATGGATTTTTATTTGTACTTGGCGCTCTTGTAACTGTTCCAACAAATGCAAATCTTGCTTTTGCAGCAGGAGGCGATACAATATTAGTTGCAGGTATAGCTATGGCAACAACTGCAGCAAGTGATCCTTTTATGGGACTTGTAGCAGGAGTAATTCTTAAATTTATAATTTTATAGGAGATTTTATGGATTATTATAAATTAAATGTGTGTGGAGTCGAAAGAAATTTGCCAATAATACAAATATCAGATAATTTAAAAATTGCATCATTTGTTTTATTGGGAGATACAGAGCTTGCAACAAAAGCAGGATATGAATTAAGTAAAAAAATTGATTGCGATATAATTCTTACAGCAGAGGCAAAAGGTATAGCCCTTGCACATGAAATTGCAAGAAATATTGGAGAAAAATCATTTGTAGTTGCAAGAAAATCACAAAAATCCTACATGGAAAATCCTGTAAGTGTAGAAGTAAATTCAATTACAACAAAAAATACCCAAAAATTATTTTTGGATTTTAAAGATGTAGAAAAAATAAAAGGGAAGAAAGTAGCCCTAGTTGATGATGTAATTTCCACAGGAGAATCTATAAAAGCCTTAGAAAATCTTGTGAAAAAAGCAGGAGGAGAGGTTGTTCAAAAACTTGCGATTCTTGCAGAAGGAGATGCAGCTAATAGGGATGATATAATATTTTTAGAAAAACTTCCAATTTTTGAAATTTAATATAAAAATGAGAAGAAAAACTTCCATAAATTGGAAGTTTTTTTAATTGCAAATAAAAAGCACTTATTGTAAAAATAAGTGCTCAATTAGAATTTTTGTTCCTAATAAAATTAAAATTACTCCACCAATAAGCTCTGAAATTTGTTTGCTTTTCATGCCCAATTTATTTCCTATTTTAAAGGCTATTGATGAGAGAATAAAGGTTGTTATTCCTATTATTGTGCTTGAAGAAAATATATTTACATTCAAAAATGCAAAGGAAACCCCAACTGCCATTGCATCAATGCTTGTTGCGATTCCAAGTGAAAATAAAGATTTTAAGCTTAAGCCGTGGCTTATTTCGCAACTTGCATCTTTTGATTCTCTTATCATTTGAAAGCCAATTATAAATAATAAAATAAAGGCAACCCAATGGTCAATTGCTTTGATTGAATTTGCAAAACTTGATGCTAGAAAATAACCAATTATTGGCATAAGTGCTTGGAAAATTCCAAAACAAAGTCCAATGCTTAGGGTATTTTTTATGTTATTTTCTTTTATTTGAAGACCTTGACAAATGCTTGCTGCAAAAGCGTACATACTAAGTCCGATAGCTAAAATTAAAATTGAAATAAGACTCATTACTACTCCTTTTTTTCGGAAAAAATTTATCAACGAAGAAACTATACTTGATATTTTTATATAAGCAAATAGAAGGCCTTAGCCTTCTATTTCTATAATTTTTTGTATTATTGGTTGGTCTTTTATTTCATCAAATCTATTTGAATCTATATTTATGTCAGGATTTGTTTTTTCTATTTCGTTTATATATCCTGATTCAGTCACTCCGATTTCTTTTGAAAATCTCAATACATATCCAGAATTTGGCAAATCAATTTGCAAGGGGTCAGTTCCAATTCCATCTCCCTTGCTTTGGCTTCCTACAATTGTTGCAAGTTTTGTTTCTTTGCAAAAAGATGCTAGCATTTCTGCTGATGAAAATACTGACGAATCTATAAGAAGATAGATGTTTCCTTTGAATTTTATGGAATCTTCGCTTGGAATTATTTTTGCAGGATAATTTGTGTAATAATCAAATTTTGAAAGTATCTGTTTTGTATCATTTGAAAAATTACTTGCATTTAAAAATTCGCTTACGCCTTCTTTGTATTTTTCTTGGTTTATTACTTTCTTATTTAAATCTCCTTTTTTGATAAAAGAATAATAACTTGTAGAATATGGCTTATCTATAATTTGTGGAAGAAGAAAATCTTGCCAATATCTAGAATCGCCACCAGTATTTCCTCTTATATCAATAACTAGAGCTTTTTTGTTTTTTATTTTTTTTAGATAGGCTTTCAATTTTTTTCGGTCATAATTTGAATAATCATAATTTACCATTGAATTAATTTTTAAATATCCTATCTTATCATTTATATCTTTAGCTTCAATATTGTCTGTACGAATTTCGTTTGAATTTTCTTTTGCCTTTCCTAAAATATTATTATTTTTATTTATTTTAGCTTTTGTTTCATACTGGTTGTATTTCAAATAATCATTTATTTTTTTATTATCTAAATTGTACCTTCTTCTTACATTTTCCTTTTCATAAACATGGCTTATATAATGACGCCAATCATTTTCTGGCATTTTGTAGTAGGTTATATACATTTCAACTGCCTGATTTTGGTCAATTATTTGGGTGTGGTCGTTATTTAGCTCATACAAAATTTTATTCATTCTCAAGCCAAAGTCCACATCATTTTTGGAATTTTCTATATATTTTTTGAAAGTATCTTTTTTTTCTAACCAGTCAATATTATTAATTTTCTTATTTATGTCAAAATAAGGATAATAAGTTTCTAAAATATTGTAGGCAAATTCAAAATCTTCTATATATTGTTCCTTTGTCAAATCTCTCATCTTTTTTTCTTCCAAGCTTGGAAGATTTATTTTTTCGGCATTTTTTGGACTTGTAAAATTCAAAAAAGCTAAAATAAGTAAGAGTGAAATTATAGCAAAGGGAAAAAGTCTTCTTTTTTTCATCTAATTTATCCTTTCCTAATTAATTATAACAAATAAAAATTTCTTTCACACTTTTCTTATGGAAATAAGGAAGGGAGGATTGTTTATTTGATTATAAAAATTATATTTTATGACTTGAAATGTTTTTTGATCTAGATTTTTTAAAAATTCTCCCACATATTTTTCCTCATTTTTGCCTTCATCATGACCTGGATAAAAAGTTATAAGAATAAGCCCATTTTCATTTAATAAATTTAAACAAGATTTTAGAGATTGTATCACAGACTTATAATTTGTTGTAATTGACTTATCTCCTTTTGGCAAAAATCCCAAATTATAAATAAAAAGGTCGATTTTTTCTTCTATATATTTTTCAATATTTTTGTGATCATCAAGGATAAATTTAAAATTATCCCTTTGACCTATAAGTTTTTCACATCTTTCTTTTGAAAGTTTTTGTATATCAAAAGCATACAAAATTTTGGGATTTTTCTTATCCAAAATGAATTTTGAATCATTACCATTTCCTGCTGTCATATCGCAAGCTCTTATATTATTTTCCATCCTATTTTCTATCAAATAATGGGAAAGTTTTACCGGATTATTTATAATTTCATCAGTATATATCATGATTTCTTATATCCTTGCCGTCAATATCCTTAAAAAAATTAGGATCAGCTTCTTCTTTTTTTATATTCATGCCCATCCTATGCATCTCATTTAATTTAAAAATCATAAGATTTACATTCACATTATACATAGAGGCTAGTTGGTTGTAAGTGTAGCCTTCTTTTATATCATTTATCAGTTCTTTTTCATCCAAAAGAAGATGAGCTGCAAAAATATTTGCACACAATTCCATTTCACTATTTATATCAAAAAGTTCATACTCAATCAGATTTTCATTTTTTGCCATATCTTTGTGATAAAGGTCATGGCCCAATTCGTGAGCAAAAACCATATTTTGAATTCTTTTGTCAACAAAGGGATTGTAAAAAACAAAAGAATTTCTTTTGATAATTTTATACATACCCAAAAGTTTTGTATTTTCCTTAAAAGCAATTATATTTACGCCCCTTTGAATTAAAATTTCTTTTGGATTTCTGCTGTCATATTTTTTAATTAATTTTTTTACATCATCAAAAATTTCATCGTATAAAAAAGACATATTTCACCTAATCCTTGTGAGGATTATATTTTTTATTTTTATTTTTTGCAATATAGTAGGCCTCTTGGATAGAATCAAGGATTGCTTTTTTATCTTCCTCATCAATTTCTCCACCAGCCATAAGACCAATTACCCCATCAACCATTTCCTTTGCATCTTTTGCTCCCTTGTAGCCATATTTTTCCCTAGCATCAAGAATAAAATTCTCCTCGTCAGTTACAAGATAATCGTGGCTAGTACCTAAAACTTCTGCAAGCTTATCATAAATTTTTCTATATCTCGGTTTAGATTCTCCCATTTCATATCTTGAAATAGTTTTTAAAGAAACGCCGACAAGTTTTGCAAGCTCTTCTTGAGTTAAATTTTTATTTTCGCGAAGCTTTCTTAACTTAGATTCAAAACTCATAATTTCTCCTTTTAATATACACTCAAAGACTGATAGACATTTAAAGTCTTGGCAAAAGACATTAAGCATCTTAAAATTTAATTAAGTCATTTAATGACATAATTATACAATAATGGCCATTTAAGTTCAAGGAGGGAAAATATGGGAATAATTGCTAAAATTGCATAGAAATTATTGAAGATAGAGGATAAGTGCAAAAGCAAATACAAAGCTAGAAAAATGTAGATTGCAAAAAATTATTAATTTTCTTAAAAAAATAAAAATATATCTTTAATTTTTAAAAATATTGTGGTATGATTATTTTACATTCATTTGGGGGTATTTATCATGGATTTTATTTTTAAAATTGAAAAATTTACAATTATGATTTTATCTATGAAAAAAATTGAAAGGCTAAGATCTTTCTCTAGATTTTTATGCCCAAATTTGTCTATGAATGGAGTAATGTTTTATCAGGGAAGCTAATTTTGTTAGCTTCCCTTTTCTTGTCTTTAAATTTAGACTAAAAGCTTATGGGAGGGATTAATGAGAGCTTTAATATCTGTTACTGAAAAAAAGGATGTAGAAAAACTTGCTAGAGGATTGAGTGAATTAGGTGTGGAAATTGTATCTACTGGCGGTACATATAAAAAAATTAAAGAAAGCGGAGTAGATGTAAAAGAAATTGAAGAGATAACAAATTTTCCTGAAATTTTGGACGGTAGGGTAAAAACTTTATCTCCTTATGTTCATGGTGGAATTCTTTACAAAAGAGATAACGAAAATCACAAAAAAACTGTGGAAGAAAATAATATCAAAGACATTGATATAGTTGTTGTGAATTTATATAAGTTTGAAGAGTCCTTAAAGAGTAATGATATTGACAATATTATTGAAAATATTGACATAGGTGGGCCTACTTTGATTAGATCTGCTGCCAAAAATCACAAGGACTGTGTAGTTTTGACTGACCCAAGTGATTATGATGAATTTTTGGAAAAATTAGAAAATAATCAAGTTGATTTGGAATATAGAAGATATTTGGCTATGAAAGCTTATTCTCTTACAGCTTATTATGACAGTGTAATTTCTAGATTTTTCAAAGATTTAACCAAAAAAGAAAGTGAGTATAAAACTTACGGTCTTAGAAAAATTGAGGATTTAAGATATGGAGAAAATCCAAGCCAAAAAGCAAGCCTTTATGAAGATACTTATGCAAAGGGACTTTTAAAAGATATAGAAATTTTACACGGCAAGGCAATGAGTTTTAATAATTATAATGATTTAAATATTGCTTTGGAACTTGCCAAAGAACTTGGAGAAAATTCTTGCGTAGCTTTAAAACACCAATCTCCTTGTGGAGCTGCTATTGGAGAAAATGCCTTTGATGCTTACAAAAAAGCATATGAGGCTGATTCTTTATCAATTTTTGGTGGAATTGTTGCCTTAAATGGTGTAGTAGATGAAAAAACTGCAAGTATGATGAGTGAAATTTTCCTTGAAATTGTTGCGGCAAATGACTTTACAAAAGAGGCTTTGGAAATTTTATCTAAAAAGAAAAATGTTCGTCTAATAAAAGTTGACTTATCAAAAGATATGGTTGAAGAAGATGTTAAATATTTGGAAGGAAAAGTTTTAGTTCAAGATACAGATTCAAAAGAAGATGATTTTGAAGTTGTAACTGAAGTAAAACCAGATAAAAAAGATATTGACGATTTAAAATTTGCAATGACTGTTGTAAAATATACCAAATCAAATGCAATTGTAATAGTTAAAGATGGAAAAACTTTGGGAGTTGGCTGTGGACAAACTTCAAGAATTTGGGCATTGGAATCAATCAAAAATAACCATCCAGATGTAGACTTTACTGATTCAATTATGTCATCAGATGCCTTTTTCCCATTTGATGATTGTGTAGAATTTGCTCACAAAATCGGAGTGAAATCAATCATCCAACCAGGCGGATCAATTAGAGATAAGGATTCAATTGATAAATGTAACGAATACAAAATGTCCATGGTATTTACCAACAACAGACACTTTAGACATTAAGGATATGATATGAAAAAATCAGTTAAGAGAATTTATGTAAGAAAAAAAGATAGGTTCGATTACAAGTCCAAGGAAGTAAAAAAAGAAATAGAAAATCTTTTAAAAATAAAATTAGAAAAATTAAATATTTACAACAGATACGACCTTGAAATAAGCGATGAAAATTTGGATAAGGCAATTAATAATGTCTTATCTGAAAGAAATCTTGATTATGTTTATGCAAAAGATGAGACAAAAAAACTTGAAAATTCATTCGAATCTGCTCTTGCAGTTGAATATCTTCCAGGTCAATTTGACCAAAGAAGAAAGGGAGTGCTTGATACCCTAGATTTAATTTTGGATGAAAAAACAGATTGTAAAACTGCAACAGTCTATGAATTTTCAAAATTAAGTGAAAATGACCTAAAAAAAATTGAAAATTATCTAGTAAATCCAGTTGATAGTCATAAAATTGATTTAAAAGAAATGCCAGAAAGTTTGGATACAAAAAGAGAAAAAAATCTTGATAATGAAATCTATGATGGATTTATAAATTATTCTGATAAGGAAATTTCTAAATTTTTAAAAGCTCACGATCTTGCCATGGACGAAAATGATTTGAAAATGGTTAGGGATTATTTTAAAAAAGAAAATAGGGCTCCAAACGAAACTGAAATAAAAATATTAGATACTTATTGGTCAGACCATTGTAGGCACACAACTTTTAATACCAGCCTTGATATTGATATAAAGGCAAAAACTGTTCTTGATGAGGCTATTAAAAATTCTTTTGAAAAATATTTAAAAATGAGAGATGAGCTTGAAATTAAAAAGCCAATAAATCTTATGAGTTTTGGTACAATTCTTTCAAAATATATGAGAAGTAAAAATGACTTTGATGATTTGGAAGTTTCAAGCGAAATAAATGCTTGCTCTGTTTATGTAAAAGTTAGGGTAGAAAAAGATGGCAAGGAAAATCTTGAAGATTATCTTTTGATGTTTAAAAATGAAACCCACAACCATCCTACAGAAATCGAGCCTTTTGGTGGGGCATCAACTTGTCTTGGTGGAGCAATTAGAGATCCACTTTCAGGAAGAAGTTATGTTTACCAAGCTATGAGAATTACTGGTGCTGGAAATATTTTGGAAGATGTCGATAAGACAATGGAAGGAAAACTTGCCCAAAGAAAAATTTCAAAGCTTGCTGCCAAGGGATATTCTTCCTACGGAAATCAAATTGGTCTTGCAACAGGATTTGTAAAAGAAATTTTCCACGAAGGCTACAAGGCAAAAAGAATGGAATGTGGGGCAGTTATAGCTGCAGCTCCAAAAGAAAATGTGAAAAGACTTAATCCAAAAAAAGATGATATAGTTTTATTAATTGGAGGAAGAACCGGAAGAGATGGAATTGGTGGAGCAACAGGTTCATCAAAATCTCACAAACTAACTTCAATAATTACAGAATCTGCCCAAGTTCAAAAAGGAAACGCCCCAGAAGAAAGAAAACTTCAAAGATTATTTAGAAGAAGCGAAGTTTCAAAACTTATAAAAAAATGCAACGATTTTGGGGCTGGTGGAGTTTCAGTTGCAATTGGAGAACTTTATGATGGAATTGATATAGACCTTTCCAAAGTTAAATTAAAATATGATGGTCTAAAACCATCAGAAATTGCAATTTCAGAATCCCAAGAAAGAATGGCAGTTTTAATTGATAAAGATGATAGGGAAGAATTTGAAAAATATTGTAGGGAAGAAAATGTAGAAACAGCCCTAGTTGGAACAGTTACTGACACAAATAGGATGAGAATGTTTTATGAAGATAAAAAAATTGCAGATATTTCCTATGATTTTATAAATACAAATGGAGCAGAAAGAAATGCAAAAGTTAATTTTGTAAGCGAAGAAGTTCCAAAATATTTGAAAGAAAAATCATCTGATCCAAAATATTTTTACGAGAAAATAAAAGACTTAAATGTTATTAGCCAAAGAAATCTAATAGAAATTTTCGATTCAACTATTGGACAAAATACAGTTCTTCAACCAATTGGAGGAAAAAAACAAGTAAATCCATCTCAAGCCATGGTTGCAAAAATTCCAGTAAATGAAGGAAAATCTAAAACTGTTTCAATAATGTCCTACGGATTTGATCCATATTTGTCAGAAAAAAGCCAATATTTGGGAGGATATTACGCAGTAATAGAATCAATTGCAAAACTTGTTTCTGTTGGAAGTGATTTGGAAAAAATAAGATTATCTTTCCAAGAATTTTACGAAAAAATGGACAATGAAAAATCTTGGTCTAAGCCATTAAAATCACTTTTGGGAGCCTTTGAAGTAACAAACTTTTTCAAAATGCCTCCAATAGGTGGAAAAGATTCAATGAGTGGAAGCTTTGAAGATTTGAATGTTCCACCAACTTTAATTTCTTTTGCAACGACAACTGAAGATATTGAAAATATAAAATCAAACGATTTGAAAGGCAAAGGAAAAATTGGTCTTGTTAGGGCAAAATATAATTCTGATATGACTCTTGACCTTGATTATTACAAAAATTTATTGGGAAAATTAATAAAGGCAATGAGAGATGGAAAAATTATTTCGACGATTGCCCTTGATAACAAGGGAATTTTAGCAAATATTTACGAACAAGCTTTGGGAAATTCTAATTTTACTTTAAATTTTGATAATTTATATACTCCAATGTTTGGATCTTTTGTGGTTGAATATGTGAAAGATTTAGACTTTGTTGAAAAAATTGGAGAATTTTCTGATGATTTAATTGTAAATGGAGAAAAATTAGATGGGGAAAAATTAGAAAAATCTTATTTAAATGAATTAAATCAAGTTTTTGCACCAAAAGAAGAAATTCCTTATGAAAAAATCGACCAAAATGATATGGAAGTTTCTTTAAAATCAAAAAAACCAGTTGATAAGGTCAAAGTTTCAATTCTTGCCGTAACAGGAACAAATTGTGAATGGGATACAAAAAAAGTCTTTGAAAAATATGGGGCAGAAGTTGAGATAAATTTATTTAGAAATTTAGATAAGAAAGCTATCGAAGAATCTATTGAAAATCTTTCTACTTCAATCAGAAATTCACAAATTTTTGCCATTCCTGGTGGTTTTTCTATGGCAGATGAGCCAGATGGTTCTGGTAAATTTTTGGCAAATATTATAAGAAATAAAAAAATAAAAGATGCCATTGAATATATGCTTGATGAAAATGATGGCTTAATAATTGGAATTTGTAATGGTTTTCAAACTTTGATTAAAACTGGCCTTCTTCCTTATGGAAAAATCAAAGAAATTGAAGAAGATGACCCATCATTAACTTACAACACAAATGATAGGCACATTTCAACAATCGTTGATACAAAAGTATTAAATAACCAAAGTCCATGGACAAGTGGTCTTGATTTGGATGTAACTTATAAAATTCCAATTTCTCACGGCGAGGGAAGATTTATTGTAAATGAAGAAAAATACAAAGATTTATTAGAAAACGGTCAAATTTTTTCTGTATATGAAATAAATCCAAACGGCTCTGATTATAATATTGAAGGAATTTTATCCAAAGACGGAAAAATCTTGGGTAGAATGGGCCATGTTGAAAGATTAGATTCAGATTTATACAAAAATATTTACGATAAAAAAGAGCAAAAAATATTTGAAAATGCAATAAATTATTTTAAAAAATAGGAGGCTTTATGCAAATAATAGGAGAAGGATTAACATTTGATGACCTACTTTTGGTTCCAGGACCATCAGAAGTTTTACCAAATGAAGTTTCATTACAAACAAATCTAACAAAAAAAATCAAATTAAATATTCCTTTGATGTCAGCATCAATGGATACTGTAACAGAATCAAAAATGGCAATTGCCATGGCAAGGCAAGGTGGAATTGGAATAATCCACAAAAATATGTCAATAGAAGACCAAGCCAAAGAAGTTGATAGGGTAAAAAGAAGTGAACACGGAGTAATAACCGATCCATTTTATTTAAAATCTGAAAATATTTTAAAAGAAGCTTTGGAAATAATGGCAAATTATAAAATAAGTGGTGTTCCAATTGTTGATGATACTATGACCTTAAAGGGAATTTTAACCAACAGAGATGTGAGATTTCAAAATGATGAAAATGTGAAAATTGACGACATCATGACAAAAGATGGTCTTATTGTTGGTCAAGTTGGAATTTCTATGGAAGAAGCTGTAAAAAAAATGGAATCAGGAAAAGTTGAAAAGCTTCCAATAGTTGATGATGATTTTAAATTAAAAGGATTAATTACAATAAAAGATATAGAAAAATCAAGACAATATCCAGATTCTGCAAGAGATGAGCATGACAGATTATTGGTAGGAGCTGCAGTAGGAATTACTCGTGATATGATGGATAGAATTGACGCCTTGGTTCGTGCAAAAGTTGACGTTGTAACAGTCGATACAGCTCACGGCCATTCAAAAGGAGTAATTACTGCAATTAAAAAAATCAAAGAAAAATATCCTAATCTTCAATTAATAGCAGGAAATGTTGCAACAGGAGAGGCTACAAAAGATTTGATAAAAGCAGGAGTTGATGCTGTAAAAGTTGGTATAGGACCTGGTTCAATTTGTACAACAAGAGTTGTAACAGGAGTTGGAGTTCCACAAATTTCTGCAATAATTGATTGTGTAAAGGCTGCAAAAGATTCACAAATTCCAATTATAGCCGACGGTGGTATAAAATATTCTGGAGATATTACAAAAGCTCTTGCTTGTGGAGCAAGTGTAATAATGGCAGGATCATTATTTGCCGGAACAGAAGAATCTCCAGGAGAAACAATTGTCTTTGAAGGAAAACAATACAAAGAATACAGGGGAATGGGCTCACTTTCTGCAATGAAATCAGGATCAAGCGACAGATATTTCCAAAATGATACCAAAAAATTTGTTCCAGAAGGAGTTGAAGGAAGAGTTGCTTTAAAAGGATATGTTGGAGATGTAATTTATCAACTTCTTGGAGGACTTCGTTCAGGAATGGGATACGTTGGTGCAGGAAATTTAAAAGAATTAGAAGAAAAATCAAAATTTGTAAAAATCTCCCCAGCAACCCTTGTAGAAAACCACCCACACGATATTCAAATAACAAGAGAATCTCCAAACTATACAAAAAAATAATAATAAAAAAGATTGGATTTTGTCCAATCTTTTATTTTCTAAAAAATTAGGGTAAGAATATAAAAAGAAAAAAATTAGAGGGGGATATATGTCAGATCTTACAAAAATAATTATTGATTATTATCAAGGAAAAAATCTATCAATAGAAGAAATTGCAGATGAATTGGATAAAGCGAAGATTGAAGTAATTGAAAATTTTTTGGACAACAAATTATATGTTAAAAAAAGAAATGGAAAAATTGAATTATTTGATATTGACAAGATATTAAGATCAATAAAAAATGCGGCAAGAGATGGAAATATTGACCTTAATACATCAGATATATCAATTTTAAAAAATGATTTAATGAAAAAGGTAGAAAAAAACCACAAGAGAATTATTCCTACAGCAAAAATAAAAGAATATGTAGAAAATATTTTAGAAGAAGATGGTTATAAAAAAGTGCTAGAAAGCTATAAATCTTATATTAAAAGCAAATAAAATGAGCCAATAAGGCTCATTTTATTTTTCTATTAAATTATTATTTCAACTAATTTCATAGCAAGTGGCATTATTATTACTGCAGTAATTCCTGCAATTGCAATTGATAGTCCGCTCATTGCTCCTTGAATTTCTCCCATAAGTCTTGCTTGACTTGTTCCAACTGCGTGGGATGATGTGCCTATGGCAACTCCTTGGGCAACTGGATCTTTTATTCTAAATATTTTCATTACAATAGGGGCAAAAACTGCTCCGCTTACTCCTCTAATTACAACGACAATTGCAGTAAGTCCAATTATTCCTTGGTATTCTCCGGAAAGTGAAATTGCTATTGCTGTTGTTATTGATTGTGGAATTAAACTTGCAACTAAATTTTTATCGATTTGGAATATTTTTGATAAAAATATGGCAAGTACAAATGAAAATATTGTTCCAAATCCAACTCCAACAAGTATTGGCAAAATATTTTTCTTTAGTGTGTCAAGATTTGCATATAAGTCTAAAACCATTGCAACTGTTGCAGGTCCTATAAAAAATGCTATAAAATCTCCACCTTTTTTGTAATATTCGTAGTTGATTCCTGTGATGGATAAAAATCCTATAATCAAAAGTATAGCAATAAGAAGTGGATTTGCTATAGGAGTTTTTAATTTTTTATTTATCCATTTCCCAATTTCGTAGGCAGCAAAGGATAAAACTATGCCAAAATATTGATTATCAAGCATCTTTCCTCCTTTGTAAAAATTGCACTACAAGTCCTGTAAGAGCCATTGAAATTATTGTTCCAATTATAACTAAAATAATTATTTGGAAAATTTTTCTTTTAATGACATCGACATTAGCAAGTATTCCTACTCCTGCTGGTACAAAAAGAAAAGCTAAATTTTTTAAAATACCATCAGAAGTTTCTTTTATATCTTCACTTTTGAGTATGTTAAATTGTAGGGCGATAAAAAGATAAATCATTCCATAAACAGGTTCTGGTATTGGATAATTTATAATACTTCTTGTAATAGCTCCTAAAAATAAACAAACACAAAGGATTACAAATTCTTTTAGGTAATTCATAATCAAATCCTTTAAATTTACTCACCTAATAAGGCAATAACTTTATCTGGATTTAAAATCATATTTGGGTCAAAGGCTTTTTTAATTCCTCTCATTATTTCAATATTTACGTCACCTTCAAAGCTCTTTAGATATTTTTTCTTTCCGTTTCCTATTCCGTGCTCTCCAGAAATTTTTCCTCCCAAATCATAAGCTTTTTTATAGATTACATCCATAAATTTATCAACTTCTTCTTTAAATTGATCAAGTTTGTCTTCTTCATTTGATAGGGTGTAAATATGCAAGTTTCCATCTCCAGCATGGCCGAATGATTTAACATTAAACATATAAGATTCGCTTTCCTTATTAACAAAATTAATATATTCAGCAATTTTTGTTACAGGAACTACAACGTCGCACTCATCCAAAAGTTTATTTTGTGTTTCAATAGCTTCAAGGAAAGAACTTCTTGCAGCCCAAGCATCTCTAATTGAATTTGGAGTATCGGCAACTAAAACATCAATTGCGCCATTATCAACCAAAACTTCAGCAGCTTGCTCAAGAGTATTGTCGATTAGATCCTCATCATCGCCATCAAAAGTAATTAATAAATAAGCTCCAACATCAATTCCTTCCATATTTTTAGGGAAAGTTTCTTTGCCTATGTATTTTTCACTAGCTATAACTATATCTCTTTCCATAAACTCAATAGCTTGTGGATTTAAATTATTTTGGAATAATTTAGGAACAGTAGAAATACAATCATCCAAATCTTCAAAAGGGACAATTAAAGAAACAGTATGTTTTGGATTTGGAACGATTTTTAAAGTAAGCTCAGTTATAATTCCAAGAGTTCCTTCACTTCCAACCATCAAATCTTTTAAAGAATAACCAGTAGATGATTTAGAAACAATAGATCCAAAAGTAGTAATTTCTCCACTAGGAAGAACAACTTCCATTTTTCTTACATAATCACGAGTTGTGCCATATTTAACAGCACGCATTCCTCCTGCATTTAATGAAACGTTTCCGCCAAGTGTAGCATTTTTTTCGCCTGGATCAGGTGGATATAAATATCCCTTATCAAGACAAGTTTGAGCCAAAGTACTTAATAAAACACCAGGTTCAACTCTAACAACTAAATTTTCTTCATCGAATTCTAAAATTTTGTTCATGGATTGCATATTAATCATTACGCCATTTTTAATAGCAACACCAGCGCCAGTCAAACCACTACCAGCACCTCTTGCTATAACAGGAATTTTATTTTCATTACAAATTTTCATTATTTTTGAAACATCTTCCTTGCAAGTAGCGTCAATCAAAACATCAGGGATTCCTTCGCCATAAATTGGCATTTCATCGTGAAAGAAATCTTCATTAATTTCTTCTCCTACATAAACTTTTCCATTTACTGATGATTTAATTTGTTCAATAATTTCGTCATTAATTTTGTTGTAATCCATTTTTCCCTCCTAAATGTAAATAGAAATTGTATACTTAACTAAGTAACTTAGTTAATTATGTATCAATTATAACATGAAAAAATCAAATGAAAAAGTTTTCCTTTAATTAAATATAAATATCAACAATAAATAAATTTATAATTTAAAATGAGAAATTATTTTAAAGTTCTTAAAAACTCAAAAAATTAAATTTTCTAAGAGCTAATAAGAAATTGACTAAAATAAAAATAGAAAGTGAAAAATTTTGATTTTTAAATTTGAAAAATTTTAAAATCAAGTCATTTAAATATATTAGCTTTTAATAATAAACAAAATGGATTTGTATTAGATGTAATTTTTTTATCTTAAATTTAAGCATAAAAAATATTTTTCATTATTAAAATTTAAAAACTGATTTATAATATAAAATATATAGTTAAAATTCGTAAATATATTGATAAAGATTTGACAGATAGACTGATTGTGATATTATTATAATGTAGGTAAATGTTTTTTTGGGAAATCTTTTTACTATATTATAAAAGAAATAAAAAATAAAGAAATAAAATTTATCAAAAATATTTAATTAAATTTTAAATTCCATATAATAATAGACTAAGTTTTGTTTTTTGATTTTGAGTTTTAGAATTTTAATTATATAAAAAATGATAAAGAGAGGGAATTTTAATTTATATAATAAAAGTATAAAGCTAGAAAAAATTTTCCAAAAAAATTTAGGACTTAAAGCTAAAAGCTTGATAAAAAATTGGCTAAAAAGCTTGACAAGTCTAGTTCCGATTGTTAATATAATAACATAAGTGATAAAAAGTGTTTCTTAATATTATTTTTAAAAATTTAAAAATAATAAATATGGAAAATTATTTAGGAGAAAATATGTATAAATTATCAGAAGATTATGAAGAAATGAGAGAGATGTTCCACGGCTTTGCAGAAAGTGAAGTTAAACCATTAGCTCAAAAAGTAGATGAAGAACATATGTTCCCAGAAGAAACAGTTGCAAAAATGCAAGAATTAGGTTTCTTTGGAATTCCATTTGATGAAGAATTTGGCGGTCAAGGTGCTGACACACTTACATACGTACTTGCAGTTGAAGAAATGTCAAAATACTGTGCATCAACTGGTGTGATTTTATCAGCTCACACATCATTATCAGCTGATTGTATCAATAAATTTGGTAATGATGAACAAAAGAAAAAATATTTAACACCACTTGCAAGCGGAGAAAAATTAGGTGCTTTTGGACTTACAGAACCAAATGCAGGAACTGATGCTTCAGGTCAACAAACAACAGCTAAACTTGATGGAGATGAATATGTACTTAATGGTACAAAAATCTTTATAACAAATGGTGGATATGCTGATATTTATGTAGTATTTGCCATGACAGATAAGTCAAAAGGAAATCACGGAATTTCTGCATTCATAGTTGAAAAAGGAACTAAAGGATTTGACTTTGGTACACTTGAAAACAAAATGGGAATCAATGGTTCATCAACTATGGAATTAATTTTCCAAGATTGTAGAATACCAAAAGAAAATTTACTTGGAGAAGAAGGTAAAGGATTTAAGATTGCTATGGCAACTCTTGATGGTGGAAGAATTGGAATTGCAGCTCAAGCTCTTGGTATTGCAGAAGGCGCTTTAGAAAAAGCTGTTCAATATTCTAAAGAAAGAGAACAATTCGGACGTCCTTTAGCTAAATTCCAAAATACACAATTTAAATTAGCTGAAATGGCTATAGAAATTGAAGCTGCTAGAAATTTAGTTTATAAAGCAGCAAGCTTAAAAGATGCTGGAGAAAATTACTCAGTAGCAGCAGCTATGGCAAAATTAAAAGCTTCAAGAACAGCATCATTCGTTGCTGATAGAGCAGTTCAAATTCTTGGTGGATATGGATATATCAAAGAATATGACGTTGAAAGAATGATGAGAGATGCAAAAATTACAGAAATTTATGAAGGTACTTCAGAAGTAATGTTAATGGTTGTATCAGGAGCTCTTTTAAGATAATAATTAAGAAGATAAATTTAGGAGGAATAAATGAATATTTTTGTATGTGCAAAGCAAGTTCCAGATACTAATGAAATCAAAATAGATCCTGAAACTAATACTCTTATTAGAAAGGGAGTTCCTAGTATCTTAAATACTTATGATGCTTTTGCTCTTGAACAAGCTTTAAGAATAAAAGATAATGATCCAGAAAATGTAAAAATCACAGTTATTTCAATGGGACCACCTCAAGCTGAATCTATGCTTAGAGATACTCTAGCAGTAGGAGCTGACAAAGCTTATTTGGTTACTGATAGAAAATTTGGTGGTTCTGATACACTTGCAACAAGTTATATAATCTCAGAAGCTATAAAAGAAGTAGCTAAAAGAGAAGGAGATTATGATATGATTTTCTGTGGTCTTCAAGCTATAGATGGAGATACAGCACAAGTTGGACCAGAAATTGCTGAACATTTAGATTTGCCACAAGTAACTTATGCTTATACAGCAGAATTAAATGATGATGGAATCAAAGTTCTTAAAGAAGTTGAAGGAGGAGCTTTAAATATTCAAGCAAAACTTCCAGCTCTTATAACATTTACAAAATATGGCGATGAAGAATTAAGATATCCAAAAATCAAAAATAAAATGAAAGCTAAAAAAGCTACAATAGAACAAATTACTTTTGAAGAACTAAAAGAAAATATTGACGAAACAGCAATAGGACTTAAAGGTTCACCAACAAGAGTTAAAAAATCTTATACACCTGAACATAAGAAATCTGGAGAAATCTACAACGATGAAGATGCTAGCGTTTCTGTAGATAAGTTAATAAATGCTCTTTCTGATGAGAAACTTATTTAGGAGGATATAGATGAGTGAAAATAAAAATCTTTGGGTAATTGTAGAAACAAAAGAAGATGGATCAGCTGTAAATGTTGGACTTGAACTAATGAATCCAGGAAGAAGAATGGCTGATGCTATTGACGAAAAACTTTACGCTATAATTATCGGATCAAATGTTGATAAAGCTAAAGAAGAAGTAAAAGAATACGGCGTAGATGGAATTATCACAGTTGATAATGAAATTTACAAAGAATATAATACAGAAGTTTATGCAGATGCAATAGACCAATTAGTTAAAAAATATAGTCCAAATATAATTTTGATAGGTGCAACAAATCAAGGAAGAGATTTGGGCCCAAGAGTTTCAGCAAGACTTCACACAGGACTTACAGCAGATTGTACAGAACTTGATATTGACGCTGAGAAAAAAGAAGTTAGATGGACAAGACCTGCATTTGGTGGAAACTTAATGGCAATGATTCTTTGCCCAGATCACAGACCACAAATGGGAACTGTAAGACCAGGAGTATTCTCAAAAGAAGCAATTGGTGCAAAAGATGATATCGAAATAATTGATGAAGACATCAAATTTGAAGGCGAAGCTAGAACAAAAATCTTAGATTTCATTCCAAGAGATGAAGGAGATGAAGTTGATTTAGTAGGAGCTGAATTTATAGTTTCTGGTGGACGTGGACTTGGAGATCCTAAAAACTTTGCATTAATAAAAGATTTAGCTGATGCACTTGACGGAACTGTTGGATCAAGCCGTGCGGCTGTAGATGCTGGATGGATTTCACACTCTCACCAAGTAGGACAATCAGGAAAAACTGTAGGACCAAGAGTTTATATAGCTGTAGGAATTTCTGGAGCTATTCAACACTTGGCTGGTATAAATGCTGCTGATAAAGTTATAGCTATAAATAAAGATCCAGATGCTCCAATATTTGGAAGAGCTGATTATGGTATAGTAGGCGACTTATTTGAAGTAGTGCCAAAACTTACAGAAGCAATTAAGAATAAAAAAGCAAATTAAGATAAATAAAATTTTAAAATTTGGGTATATCATTATTAGTATCTCAAATTAATTTAAGGATGAGAGAAGTCTCATCCTTAAATTTTTATGGAGATAATTAAAAATTATTCCAATATATAAGTAAAAATATGCGTATTTAATGGGAGGATAACGTGGACTATAATAAATTATATAAGGAAAAACTAATAAGTGCTGAAGATGCAGCAAAATTAGTTAAAGATGGAGATTATGTTGACTACTCATGGGGAGTAATTTCTCCACACGATTTTGATGAAGCATTTGCAAAAGAAATTACTAAGCTCAATGACATCGTTGTCAGAGGAGGAGTAGAATTAGAAAAATTCAAATTATTTGATGCAGATCCAACAAATGAACATTTTGTTTATAACTCTTGGCATTCATTGGGAGCTATTAGAAAATTAGCTGGAGAAGGTAGAGCTTTTTATGCTCCAATAAAATATTCAGAACTTCCAAAATATTATAGAACTTCAATAAAAAAACCAAATGTTTTTGTAACACAAGCAACACCTATGGATGAACACGGTAATTTTAACTTTGGAATTTCTGCATCTCATCTTTACGCTGCAATTGAAAATTCTGATATTGTAATAATAGAAGTAAATAAAAATGTACCAAGAGGACTTGGTGGATTTGAAAATTTTGTAAATATTAAAGATGTTGATTATATAATCGAAGGTTCAAATCCAGAAATGGTAGCTTTGGGCAAAGCAAATCCAAGTGATTTGGATAAGGAAGTTGCTAAATATGTAGTTGAAGAATTAGTTGATGGTGCATGTTTACAAATAGGAATTGGTGGACTTCCTACAGCAATTGGAAAAGAAATAGCAAATTCAGATTTAAAAGATTTGGGTGTTCATACAGAAATGTATGTAGATTCTTTTGTTGAATTAACAAAAGCTGGAAAAATTAATGGAAGTAAGAAAAACATTGACAAGGGTAGACAAGTTTATGCCTTTGCAGCAGGTAGTAAAGAATTATATGATTTTATAGATAATAATGAACAACTTTGTGCAGCTCCAGTAGATTATTGTAACGGTATCGAACAAATTTCTGCTTTAGATAATTTTATGTCAATAAACTCAGCTCTTGAAGTTGATTTGAATGGTATAGTTTCTGCAGAAAGTTCTGGAACAAAACATATTTCAGGTTCAGGTGGAGCTTTAGATTTTATGATAGGTGCTTATAATTCAAAAGGTGGAAAATCTTTTGTAACCCTACACTCATCAAGAGTAGACAAAAAAGGTGTAAGACATTCTAATATTGTTCCAAGGTTGATTGAAGGAACACAACCAACTGGTTGTAGAGCAAATACTCATTATATTGCAACAGAATATGGTATGGTTAATTTAAAAGGTCAATCTTTGTGGGAAAGAACTGAGAAATTGATTTCAATTGCTCATCCAGATTTTAGAGATGAATTGATTAAAGAAGCTGAGAGTATGAGGATTTGGAGAAAATCTAATAAATAGTTAAAAAAAAGTCAATATTTCTTGAAAAACTAGGAAAACAATGTTATAATATATATAAGTTATTAATTTAACAAACAAACGAAACTTTTTTAAAACACACAAAGGAGTAAATATGAAAATTGGTGTAATTGGATCAGGAATTATGGGTGGAGGAATTGTAGAAGTAGCTGCAAAATTCCACGAAGTAGTAGTAAGAGATATTAAAGATGAATTCTTAGAAAATGCAAAAGCTAGAATTGAAAAAGATTATGCTAAACAAGTTTCTAAAGGAAGAATGGAAGAAGATGCTAAAGAAAAAGCAATCAAAAACATTTCCTACACAACAGAAGTAAAAGACTTATCTGATTGTGATATAGTTATAGAAGCTGCTACAGAAAATCCAAAACTTAAAAAAGAAATTTTCAAAGAATTAGATGCAGTTGTTAAAGAAGGAGCAATACTTGCTTCAAATACATCTTCACTTTCAATAACAGATATTGCTGCTTCAACAAATAGACCAGAAAATGTAATAGGAATGCATTTCTTCAATCCAGTTCCAGTAATGAAACTTGTAGAAGTTATTAGAGGACTTCACACAAGCGATGAAACAAACAAAAAAGTATTTGAACTTGCTGAAGAATTTGGAAAACAACCAATAGAAGTAAAAGAAGGTCCAGGATTTGTTGTAAATAGACTTTTAATTCCAATGATTAACGAAGGAATCGGAGTTTTATATGATGGACTTGCAAGTGTTGAAGATATTGATAAGGGAATGCAACTTGGAGCAAACCATCCAATGGGACCTCTAGCATTAGCTGACCTTATAGGACTTGATACATGTCTTGCAATTATGGAAGTATTATTCAATGAATTTGGTGATAGCAAATATCGTCCAAATCCATTATTAAGACAAATGGTAAGAGCAGGAGATCTTGGTAGAAAAACTGGTAAAGGATTCTACGATTACTCTAAATAAATTTAAATTTACAAATAGACTTTGCAAATGCAGGGTCTATTTTTTTGATTAAAATTTTTTATTTTTAAATTTTATTTTCAAAAAATCCTTATGGTATAATTGTAGTGAGGTAATTATGGAAAGAAAATGTTATGGAAAAATTAATCTTAGTTTAGATTCTTTGTACAAAAGAGATGATGGTTATCATGAAATTGATACAATTATGACTAGGATTTCTTTGTTTGATAAATTAAAAATTGAAAAAAATAATACTAACGAAATTAAAATTAAAACAAATAGCCAAATTTTATCAAAAGAAAATATTGAAAATAATTTGATTTACAAGGCTTGGGCTATATTAAAAGATAGAGTTAAATCATGTGGAGTAGATGTGTTTTTGGAAAAAAATATTCCTATAGCTGCAGGTCTTGCTGGTGGTTCAACAAATTGTGCAGAAATGATTTTGGCTTTAAATGAGCTTTGGAATTTAAATTTGTGTGATGATGAGATTTTTAAAATTGGGAAAAGTTTAGGAGCTGATATTCCATTTTTCTTTTTGAAAAAATCTGCAAGAGCCCAAGGAATCGGAGAAATTTTATCTCCTTTTGATATAAATTTAGATATGAAAATTCTTTTGGTAAATGATGGGACAAGTATTTCTTCAAATTTTGTATATAAAAGATTAAAAGATTATGGAAATATTGAAACTGAAAAAATAATTGAAGGTTTAAAATCTTCTGATAAAAATATTGTAAAATATTTTTCTAATGTGATGGAAGATGTGGTATATGAAAATTTTCCTCATCTTTATAAAATAAAAAATAGACTTGAAAATCTGGGGGCAGCCAAAGCACTTCTTAGTGGGAGTGGAGCAAGTATTTTTGCTGTATTTTTTGAGGAAGAAAAAATTAATTATGCATTAAATGAAATAAAAAATGATTATAAATTTGTTGAAAGGGTGAATTTAATAGATGACTAATATTGGTGTATTTGATTCAGGACTTGGAGGACTTACTGTTCTTAAAGAATTGTCTAAAAAGCACAAGGCAAATTATTTTTACCTTGGAGATAATAAAAATGTTCCTTATGGAGATAAGTCAAATGAAGAAATAATTGAGCTTTCAAAAAAAATAGTAGAATTTTTATTAAAAAAAGATATTGATTTTTTTGTGATAGCTTGTAATACAATTTCTACTGTTGCAATAGAATATCTTAGAAAAGAATTTGATAAAAAATTTATTTCAATTACAGATCAAGCGATAAAAAAATCCTTAGAATGTGAAGGGGATATTTTTGTTATGGCTACAAAGGCAACGTGCTTACAACATACTTATAAAATTAAAATTGAAAAAAATTCTAATAAAAAAGTTTTTGAAAAAGCTTGTCCATTACTTGTTTCCCTTATAGAAAAAGGAATAGTAAGTGGAGATGAGGTGGATAAGGCTTTAAAAGATTATTTGGAACTTGCAAATGAGAAAAAAATTGAAAATATAGTTTTAGGTTGTACTCACTATCCTATAGTAGAAGATGAAATTTTTAAAAATTTAAACTACAAAGCAAATATTATTGACCCTGCTAAGGTTTTGGCAAAAAATATAAAATTTGATGAGACCGAAAAAAAATATATAGAAATATATATGACAGATGTAAATGAAATTTCTCAAAAAATGACAAATAAAATAATGGGAGAAAAAATTAAAATTCAAAAAGCTAGTTTATAGTTAATTAATTTGCTTAAAAAATTCATAATAAAAACTTATAAGCTTTTGTAAAAAAATAAAAAATTTTATAAAAATGTATTAAAAAAATCGCTAAAATTAAAAAAAATTAATTTTTAGCGATTTTTTTCTAATATTTTACAAAAAAAAATCATTTATACTATACATATTTTTTTATACTTGTGTTATAATGGAGTTAAGAAAATATTAAAAAGTTTTGTAAAGTCTTTTATTATAGATTGAAATACATTTATATGATTTTACAAACTATCCCACAGACGTAAATTTAGTTATATTGAAATAGATTTAAGGAAGAAAACTAAAAATGGCAAACAAAAGTATTAGAGATTTAAGACGTAAAAAGGTAAAAGAAAGAAAAATAAAAAGAAGAAATAATTTAATAAAAGTTGGAATTTGTGCTCTTTTGATAACAGGAGCTTTGAATATAGATTTTAAAAAAAGTAGTGATGATTTTCAAATTAGAAAACCAATAGAAAACAGATATGCCCAAGCTAATAAAAAACAAGAAAATGAAGTGCTTAAAGAAGAACTAAAAAATGCAAAAACTCAAGTAGCAACTCCTATTGGTTTTGAAAATGTAGTAATTAGTGATGGGGAAAAAATTGATGATGATGGATATAGTGATACTATGAAATCCTATGTAAAATCCCTTAAAAGTCAATATTGCTACCAAGAACCAAGCGATTTTACAAAAACTGATGTAAGCATTAATAATAACCAATACTTAGAATATTTTGGTACAGAAAATTCTTTTTCAAAAATTAAAATTAATGATGAATTTTATTATGTAAATAAATATGGTCTTGGAAAGCTTAAAGATAGCGAAAATATTAGTGTAGTTAAGGGAGTTGTTTTTGTCAATGAATCAAATCCTTTGCCTAAAGATTTTAATCCTGGCGTTGATTCTACAAGCAAAAAAGCTTTTGATACTATGCTTATTGATATGCAAAGAGAAGGTTTGGATATAAAAATCGCATCTGATTTTAGGATGGGACAAAGTGAAGAAAAATTGGTAGATCAAAATAATCCTGATGCTGATATGCCTTATACAAGTGAGCACCAAACAGGAACAAGTTTTGATTTTTATACTGACCAAACAAAATATTCAGATAAATTTAAAGATACAAATGAATATAAGTGGCTAAAGGAAAATTCTTATAAATATGGATTTATTCAAAGATACACCAAAGAAAAAGAAGAAATTACTGGCAAAAAAGAAAGGTGCTGGGAATTTAGATATGTTGGTGTAGAAAATGCAAAATCTATGTACGAGAATAGTCTTTCTTTGGAAGAATACTTGAAAATAAAATAATAAATTATAGCACAAGTGATAGCTTTATTTCTTGTGCTTATTTTTATTTTTAATTTTTTTAAACAATAAATAAGATAAAAGAAAAATAAAGAGTCTATAAAATTATCGTAAAATTTTTCTAAGAAAATGTACTTATTTATGGATAAATTTATCCATTGAAAGAAGATTTTTTACAGATATAATAAAATTTATAAATTAAAAAAGAGAGGTAATTATGGGACAAACTGCTTTTATGTTAATGCTTGTAACAATTCTTTCTAAAGTTTTTGGATTTTTGAGAGAATCTGTTATGGCTTATTTTTATGGAGCGGGGGATATAGTTGCAATTTATGCTGTTGCTAATACGCTTCCTGTAGTAATAGCAAATTTTGTTGCATCTGGTATTATCTATGGATTTATTCCAATTTATACCAAGGCAAAAAATGAAGAGGGCGAAGAGGTAGCTGAAGAATTCACATCAAATATTTTTAATATCTTGATGGTATTTGGTCTTGTAGCTGTTATTTTTGGTTTTATTTTTGCTGGAGCATTTTGTAAATTATTTTCACCAGATTTAAAGGGCGAACTTTTACATACTGCCATAGTTTTTACAAGAATTATAATGTTTGCAATATTTGCATATTTATACTCAGCTGTTTTTAGGGGATATTTAAATTTAAAAGGCAATTTTTTCATTCCAGCTGTGACTGGCTTGATTATGAATATAATTATAATTACATTTACAATTATAAGTGGACTTGCCAAAAATCCTTACCTACTTGCTATAGGTTGTTTGTTGGGAAATGTTTTGCAATATATAATGTTTCCTAAGGCAAGTAGGGAGCATGGATATAAATACAAGAAAAAAATAGATATTCACAATAAATATATTAAATCTTTGATTATGATTGCAATTCCTGTTATAGTTTCATCAGCTGCAGGAGAAATAGCTCTTACAGTAGATAATTCTATGGCATCATACTTTTTTGGAAATGCATCAATATCATTTTTGAGATATTCAAAAACACTTTTGGCACTGATTACAGGAGTAATAACAGTTTCAGTTACAACTTCAATATTTCCTACCATTTCACATTTGGGACAAAAAGGCGATATAGAAAATATGAAAATTCAAATAAATTCAGCTATAGTTTTGACTATGCTTTTGGTAATACCAGCAACAATTGGAATGATGTCTTTGGCAGAGCCAATAATAAAATTGGTTTATCAAAGGGGAGCTTTTGATAATAAATCTGTAGTAGTTACAGCATCAATGCTAATTGCCTATGCGCCATTTGTTATTTTTCAATCATTTTCTGATGTAATCGACAAGGGATTTTATGCAGTTGGAGATTCAAAATCGCCAGTAATAATTGTAGTTATCCAACAAATAATAAATGTAATATTGAATTTTATATTGATACAATTTTTTGACATTCAAGGTCTTGCCCTAGCAACTGCAATTTCTGCTGCGGCTGGTGCAATTATGATGTTAATAAAATTTAGGAAAAATTTTGGAAGAATTAATTTTAAAAGTTCTTTAAAATCTTTGATAAAAATTACAGTTTTATCAATTTTAATGGGACTAATTGCAAGTGTTATTTATGGAAATTTGAGTGGGAAAATGTCATATCTTTTGGCTATGTTTATTTCCATAATAATAGCAGCAATATTTTATGCGCTTACAATTTTATTTGCAAGGATTCCTGAAGTTATGAAAATGGTAAATCGTCTTTACCATAAATTTTCTAAGAAAAAATAATTTAAAAGGCTGGTAAAAATTATAAATTATTATAGTTTATAATTTTTTGCCAGCCAATTTTAATTTGCTATTAAATTTTTCATATAAATTGAAACTATTTTTGAGAAATTGTCTAAATTTTTTATCCTACAAAAATCTGCTCCATATATTAATTTTGCATTTTCTATATCTTCATCTTCTCCAGTAAAAACTCCCAAAACTTGGATTCCATCGCTTTTTAATGCTCTTATTTCTTTTGCAGTATCATCAACAGCTTTTTTGTCTATATATTGGTCCTTGATTTTTGCATTTACTGTATTGATATTGTGTTTCTCATCGTTTGGGCGACCGTCTGATAAAATTATTAAAATTTTTCTTACGCTTTCATTTTTATCTTCATTGATTAATTTGTGGATTGTTTTAAAGGCAAGGCCATCTCTGTTTGCGCCTGAAGCAAAAAAATTATAAATATTTTCATTATTGCCCTTGTCTTTAAAATCTCTGTACATATTAAAAACTGTATAATCTCTTAAAGTTGAAAATGAAGAAACTCTTATTGGAATATTTACCTTGTCCATGGCATTTGCAATTATAAAAGCCTGGTTTGCTACAAGATTTTGCCTTTTGATTTGGCTTGCCGATCCGTCTATTAATAAATCTATTTGAAATTTTGGTTTTGGGTCTTTGTTATTTGAAAAAAATACTTTGGATTCATTTAAAACTGGTGCTTTCCAAACATTAATAGAATCAAGAAGTCCATAATTTTTCCTATAAAGCTCATCTTCTTCGTGATTTGCTAAAGAATTTTCTATAGTTCTTGTAAGCTCATTTACAGCCCTATTGTTTATTGAAAGATTATTTTCAATGTATTCCTTTGTTTTTCCCCTTTGTTTTTTTCTGACTTTCTGATTGAATTTTGCATTTGGAGAATCGGTGTATTCTCCCTTGGTAAAATATAATTTTTTTGACTTATGGATACCCTTGGCAAGTTCTTTTTCTAATAATTCTTGTCTTTTTTTACTTATAGAAAGTTTTCCATAAAAATCTTCAATAAAGGAATCTTCTCTTTTGTCTTTTTCCTTATCAGTTTTTTCAAAGATAAATATATCCTTGTTCATATCTTCTTTTTTTTCTTCAAAATAAATATAACCATTAAACTCTGCAGATTGGATTTGAAATTGATCTTCAATATTTTTTTCAATATCGGAATCTTCCAAATCTTCGTGGTCAAAATTTTTTGGTTTTTCTTCTTTTACCATTTGATCAAAAAGTTCGTTGTATTGGTCAAATCTTTCAAAAAGAAAATATTTTTTAAAAAGTTCGTTTAGATTTTCAATAATTTCGCTAGATTTATAGGTATCAATTGAAAAAAGTTCAGCATAGAAATCTCTCACAAGTTTTGCTTCTGTAATTGGCTTATTAAAAATTTTCCCATAGTAGGCTTTTTCAATTTGTTCGTAAACATTGTCGGTTTCTTTTTTGTATTGGTATTTGTCGAGAATTTTTTTGGCGTAGGATTTTCTTAAATCTTTTATTACAAGATTAGTTTTTTCTAATTTTCTATAGGATAAATCTTCTAATAAAAGAAGGGTGATTGCCTTAAATTCTTCAAAAAATGGGTTATCTTTTTTTAAATAAGAAAAAAATGAAGAAAATAAATCAAGCCTAAAATTTTTAAACTTGTATCCTTCAATTATATTTTTGTAATTTTTATCCATGGGATAGTAGGACTTGGGAAAAATTTTATAATCCTCCGCAAAATCCCAGATTACATTCATGGCCCTTAACTTTTCAAAAGTATCAGTCATCAAATACACTCTCTTTGATTTCTTTTGGAAGTTTTGAATCAACGCTATCTCTTACAAGTTCTCTTTCAAATTCGTCAAAAGATTTATTAATTAGTCCCATTTCAATTGCATCGTATGGATTAAGTCCAATCTCCATAGTTTCAATTGCAGAAATTAGTCCCCTAAGGTCTACTGATTTTGTAGAAATTTCTGAATTTTCACTTTTTTCTTGGAGGGATTCAAAAATATCTATAAAAGTATTCATATATTTTTCCTTTAATTTTGGAAATTTATCCTTTAATAGATGTTTTAAATTTTCTCTTGTAATATTTGGCATATTTATAACCATAAATCTTGAAGCAAGTGCTTCGTTTACTTCTCTTGTTCCAACATAGCCATAATTCATTGTTGCAATAAACCTTGTCTTATCGTCAAGTTTTATTTTGTCATAACCTGGAATATCAATTACACGTCTGTGGTCTAAAGTTGCGTGGAGAACAGAGATGGCTTCATTTTTTGCCATATTTATTTCATCCAAAACTCCAAATCCACCTTTTTTTGCACATTCATAAACTGGACCCTTTCTAAAAACAACTTTTCCATCTTTAAAAGTATCAGCTCCAACTAAGGAATTGTAATCAGTGTTTACGTGAAAAGAAATATCCCATGATGGACGATTAAAAATATAGGAAAGATTTTGAGCAAGAACATTTTTTCCTGTAGCTTTTGGGCCAGAAAGTAAAATATTTTTTCCAGAAAGAATAGCAGTGATTGCTTTTTTCAAAACATCCTCTCCATAATATTTAAATTCTGGTTTAACAATCCTATCCTTGTCTTCATCATCTATATCTTCATTTCTAAATTCTATAATTTTATCTATTAAATTTTGATCTAAATTTATTTCATTTAAATAATCTATCATAATTCACCTCATTTGCTATTATACAACAAAAATATTCTTAGGCTATTGATAAAGTCCATTTTAATTTGTAAAATATTTCAAATGATTTTTTGATTAAAAATTATAGAGATTTTAAAATGGAAATTTTCAAAAAAATAAAAGCGTAGAAAATCATCTAAGACTTCTACGCTTTTGGATATACATTATTTAATTATTACTTAACAAAAGAATTTATTATTTCTCTTTCAATTAGATTTCTATAAGCTTTTGCACCTTCAACTTCTGGATGAACCATATCTTTGGCAAATAAATTTGCTTTTTCTTTTGCAAATTTATACCAATCAACCATGTAGGCATTTTGGTTTTCATCACAGAATTTTTTGATTTTAGAATTAATAGTTGACTCCCAAGATTGGCTGTTTACAGTATTTACAAAATAAACTTTTCTTCCTTCAGAAATATTTAAAATATCTACCATATTTTGCTCGCTTAAAGTTCCGTTAGAACCAAGGCTTACAAGAACAATATTGCCAAGGCCGTTTTTATTTTTTATATCCTGCAATACTTTTGGACCATCGGTCATTTGTCTGCCAACTTCTCCATCAAGGTAAAGATTTGGATTAAATTCTCTTAAAAATGGATCAATATTAATCAAAACAGAATCGCCAACAGCAGTAATAGAAGTATTTTTTAAAAATTCTTTTTCCTTATCAGTAAAGTTGAAATCATCATAAGCTTTCTTTTCAAAAACAGGCTCTTTATTTTCTTCTTTATTTTTATTTTCATTTTCTTTGTTACTTTCATTTTGCTTTGGATCTGTTTCTTTATTTTCGTTTGAAAGCTGATTTTTAGATTTTTCTAAATTTTCTTTATTCTCTTTTTTCTTTTGATCTTTTAAATATTTCTCATTGTTTTTCTTTATCTTATCTTGATTTTCACTTATTCTTTTTTCAAGCTCTTTCATATCTTTTTCCTTAGGATTTGGAATAAAAAATGCCAAAGCATTTAATCCCAAAATAAGAGCAGATGTAACAATAAAATATTTTTTAAAATCAAATTTTCTATTTAAAATAACGTAAGTTAGCTCTGATAAAATCAAAACAATAAATATTTCCAAAATATAAGCTATAATCCTACTTTTGCTTGTGTGGGCAAAAGCGTAAGAAAGAAAAGTGCTTATTATATATTGCCACAAATAAATGTAATAAGATCTAAGACCTATATAATAAAGGAAAGTTTTGAAAATTCCCATTTCTTTTTTCTTTATTACAAATTTATTTTCCTTTTCATAAGAGTACAAAACGCCAATTAATAATGCTTGAATAAGAGTATAAATTGGCATTATTATTCTGTAAGTATATAAGTTTTCACCCCTTACAAAAAAGTAAGCAAGCAAAGTTAAAAATAAAAGAGCATACAAAATATATTTTTCAGAAAAATTTTTCTCCTTTGCAAATTCAAAAATTTTTGAAAAATAATCTATCAAAAGATAAGCAAGTGCTCCAATAAAAATAGCATTTATTCTAGCGTCAGGTCCATAATAAATTCTTGAAATATTATTTTTATCAAAAGAAAAAATAATCATCAACAAAATACTTATTGCTGAAATAAGAATAAAAATATAAATTTTTATATTCTTACCAGAAAATTTATCCTTATATTTATTTATAAAATAATTTACCAAATAGAAAATAAGGATAAATTGGACTTGCATGGATATATACCAAAAATGTGTAAACATATCAAAATATCCATTTTTTGTAAAATATGAACCACCCTTAAAAATTTGGTATAAATTTTGAAAAGAAAGGGCTGTAGGTAAAGATGATTTTATAGAATCATGAAAGATTATTCTTGAAAAAATCAATGCAAAAAGCAAAGATAGGCTTATAACAAAAAATAAACTTGGCAATAGCTTTTTGAATCTTTTTTTAATAATCAATTTAAATTCATTAAAATCATAATCCTCTATAGTATTTATTTTTTTCATCATTAAAAATCCACTCATTACAAAAAAGCCAATTACTGCCATAAAACCACCAGGAAGAAATTGCACTGATGAATGAAATATGGAAATAGCAATAATAAAAATAGCTCTTAAAAAAGTGAATGAATCAATTTGTTTTTGTTTTCTCATTTGTCCCCCAATGAATTTTATTATAGGCGAAAAAATAAAAAATATCAAGAAAAGTGGGAAATTGTAACCTTTGTAAACTATCGGAAAATAAATATTTTAAAATAAAATCACATAAATAAACCATAAAGCATTATTTAAAATTAAATAAATAATAAATATACCTTAGCATAAAATTATAAATAAATATTCATTTTAAATATCAAAAAATAATTACAAGATAAACATTGAAAAAAAGACAATAAAATAATCAAACAAAAAATATTTGACAAGATGCAAATCCTGTGCCATAATTATTATTATAAATTTTAATCTTTATTTATACTTAATTATTAAAAAAATATGTTGGAGGAAAAAATGAAAAAAACAAAAAAATTAATGACCTTAGCTTTTGCATCAATATTTGCATTTGCAGGATGTCAAGCAAAAAATGGAGAAAATAAAAAATCTGAGAATTCTGACACAATTAAAATTGGAGCAATAATACCACAAACTGGTCCGGTTTCAAATTATGGAAATTCATCAGAAAAAGGAGCTTTGTTAGCTGTTGATGAGATAAATAAAAATGGTGGAATTAATGGCAAAAAAATTGAATGGATTTCTTATGATGATAAGGGAGAAATAACAGATTCAACAACTGCATACAATAAATTAAAAGGAGAAAAAGTAACAGCAATTGTAGGGCCTATTACATCAAAACCTGCTCTAGCAGTTTCTGAAATTGCAAAAAAAGATGGAATTGCTATGATAACTCCAACAGGAACTCAAGGAAATATTACAGAAGGAAAGGATAATGTATTTAGAACTTGCTTTACTGATCCTTATCAAGGAAAATTATTGGCAAAATTTGCAGCAGAAAATCAAAAAGCAAAAAAAGTAGCTATCCTTAGAAATACTTCTTCAGATTATTCAAATGGAATTGCTGATGAATTTAAAAAAGAAGTAGAAAAATTAAAACTTGATTTGGTTGCTGATGAATCTTATGGAGATAATGACAATGATTTTAAGGCACAACTTACAAAAATTGCAAAAGCAAAACCAGATGTATTATTAGTTCCAGATTATTACGAAAAAGTTGCTCTTATAGCTCCACAAGCAAGAGATGCTGGAATTGATGCAAAATTTATTGGTTCTGATGGTTGGGATGGAGTTGTAAATGTAATGGATAAATCTCAATTAGGATTGGTAGAAGGCTCATGTTTTTCAAATCACTTTGCTTTAGATAGTGATGACCAAAGAGTAAAAGATTTTGTAAAAAAATATAAAGAAGAAAATAAAGAAGATCCTTCAGCTTTTTCTGCTTTGTCATACGATACAATTTATTTATTAAAACAAGCTATTGAACAAGCGAAAAGCGAAGAAAGTGATAAGATTATAGAAAAAATTAAAGCTATAGAATTTGATGGAATAACTGGCAAATTTAAATTTAATGAAAATCATAATCCAATCAAATCAGCATCAATGATGGAAATAAAAGATGGAACATATAAATTTAATTCAACAGTAACAGCTGATGAAAATTAATAAAAAGGGGGGATTGCGAATTAGCAAAACCCCTTAAATTTTAAGGAGATTTTATGGATTTTTTAATTCAACTTTTTAATGGTCTACAATTAGGATCAATATACGCTTTAATAGCCTTGGGTTACACAATGGTTTATGGCGTAGCAAAATTAATAAATTTTGCCCATGGAGATATTATAATGGTAGGCGCTTATACAATATTTTTTGTTGTTCAAACAAGTCTTTTCAGAAGTGGTTTACCATTATATTTAGCGATAATACCAGTGATTATTGCTTGTACACTTTTGGGAGTTGTAATAGAAAGAATTGCTTACAAACCTTTGAGGAATTCTTCATCAATTTCAATTTTAATTACTGCTATAGGAGTATCTTTATTTTTGGAAAATTTATTTGTAAAAGTTTTTACTGCTAACGCAAGACCTGTTCCAAGTTTATTTAATCAAGCTAGCTTAAATATTTTTGGAATAAGATTATCTTTTCAAACAATTTTTACAATAGTTTTAACTATTATTCTTACAATAATTTTGCAAATTTTTATTTCTAAAACAAAATATGGCAAGATGATGCTTGCAGTTAGCGAAGATTATAAGGCGTCAAGCCTTGTTGGAATAAATGTAGATAATACTATGACTATGACTTTCGCAATTGGCTCTGCACTTGCTGGAGTTGCATCTTTATTGTATGTTTCATCATATCCTCAAATAACTCCTTTTATAGGTTCTATGCTAGGAATAAAAGCTTTTACAGCAGCAGTTGTTGGAGGAATTGGTTCAATACCGGGAGCTGTAATTGGTGGATTTATTTTGGGAATGATAGAAGTTATGACCAGAGCATATCTTTCAAGCTCATACGCAGATGCAATAGTATTTTTGGTATTGATTTTAGTTTTGATAGTAAAACCAACTGGAATTTTAGGAAATATGGAAAAGGAGAAAGTATAAAATGGATAAAAATAAAAAAACATCATATCTAGTTAGCTTTGTCCTTGTATTAGTTTCATTTGCAATTATTCAATTATTAATTTCAAGTGGAATAATCGATTCTTATTGGCAATCAATTTTATTTTTGCTATGCATTAATATAATTCTTTCAATTTCACTAAATATAACTGTAGGAAATTTGGGACAAATAACTTTGGGACATGCGGGTTTTATGTCAATAGGTGCATATAGCGCAGGAATTTTTTTGAAAACTGGAATAATAGAAGGAATACCAGGATTTTTTATAGCCTTATTAATTGGAGGGCTGTTTGCATTTCTATTTTCTCTTGCAATAGGAATACCAGTATTGAGGTTAAACGGAGATTATCTTGCTATAGTAACCTTGGCTTTTGGAGAAATAATTAGGGTTGTTGTAGAAAATTTATCTATTACTGGTGGAGCTCAAGGAATGGCAGGAATACCTACAGTTGATTCTTTTGCTTTAGTATTTTTTGTTACAGTTTTGTGCGTTGTATTTATGTATTCAATTATGACATCAAGATTTGGTAGGTCAGTTTTGGCAATAAAAGATAATGAGCTTGCCGCTGAAAGCTGTGGAATAAATACAACAAAATCTAAAATATTTGCCTTTACTTTATCAGCGCTTTTTGCTGGAGTTGCAGGAGCTATATATGCCCAAACAACTGGAGTAATAGCAGCCGATGTATTTAATTATAATAAAAGTTTTGATATTTTAGTAATGGTTGTTTTAGGAGGAATGGGTTCATTTACAGGCTCAGTAATTTCAACTATAACATTAACCATAGTTCCAGAAATGTTAAGAGCATTCGCAGAATATAGGATGATAATTTATTCTGTAATCTTAGTAATTGTTATGATATTTAGACCACAAGGCTTAATGGGAAGAGAAGAATTTTCTATTTCAAGACAAATTGCAAAATTTAAAAGAAAAATCAACAAAGAAGGAGTAAAAAATGGATAAAAGAAGATCGGTATTAAAATGTGATAATATTTCCATCTCCTTTGGAGGATTGAAGGCAGTAAATGGATTTAATCTTGATGTAAAAGAAAAAGATTTAATTGGTTTAATTGGGCCAAATGGAGCAGGAAAAACTACAGCTTTTAATATGCTAAGTGGAGTTTATGAGCCAACAGAAGGAGCGATTTATTTAGATGGAGAAAATATAACAGGCTTACCTGTTCACAAACTAAGTCAAAAAGGAATAGCAAGAACTTTTCAAAATATAAGATTATTTGATTACTTATCAGTTGTAGATAATGTAAAAGTATCTATGAACAGAGATATGAGATATAAAATTGTTGACGGAATGCTCAGGCTTAAAAATTATTGGAAAGAAGAAAGAGAAGCAACAAAAAAAGCCTTGGATATTTTAAAAATTTTGGGACTTGCAGCTTATGCAAATGATAGCGCAGGAAATTTATCCTATGGAGCCCAAAGAAAATTAGAAATAGCAAGAGCTCTTGCGACAAATCCAAAATTATTATTATTAGACGAGCCAGCTGCAGGTATGAATGCAATTGAAACAGAGTCATTGATGGATACAATTAGAATGATAAGAGATAATTTTAATTTATCAATTGTTTTGATAGAACATGACATGAAATTGGTCTTGGGAATTTGCGAAAAACTCTACGTATTAAATCACGGAATAGTTATAGCAAAAGGAAAACCAGAAGAAGTTGTAAAAAAAGATGATGTAGTAAGCGCCTATTTGGGAAGTGGATATGGAGAATAAAATGCTTAATGTAGAAAATTTAAATGTATATTATGGAAATATCCACGCTATAAAGGATGTTTCTTTAAAAGTAAATAAAAAAGAAGTAGTTTCATTAATTGGAGCAAATGGAGCAGGAAAAACAACGACGCTTCAAGCAATATCTTCTTTGCTTGAAAAAAGAAGCGGAAAAATCACTTTTGAAGATGAAGATATAACAAATAAAAAAGCATACAAAATAACAAGGCTAGGAATTGCACAAGTTCCAGAAGGAAGGAGAGTTTTTTCAAATCTTTCAGTTGTAGATAATATAAATTTAGGTTCAGTTGCAACAAATTTAAAAGACAAAGAAAGAGAAGAAAAAATTGAGAGAATATATGAGCTTTTTCCAGTTTTAAAAGATAGGAGAAATCAAAAAGCAGGAACTTTGTCAGGAGGAGAACAACAAATGCTTGCTATGGCAAGAGCTATAATGACAAATCCAAAATTGCTTTTATTAGACGAACCATCAATGGGACTTTCGCCTCTTTATGTAGAAAAAATATTCGAAACGATAAAAGTTTTAAAAGAAGAAGGCTCAACGATTTTGCTTGTAGAACAAAATGCAAATCTTGCCCTAGATATATCAGACAGGGCTTATGTAATAGAAACAGGAAAAATTGTAAAAGAAGATAAGGCAGAAAACCTTAAAAATGATCCTGCTGTTAGAAGTGCATATTTAGGAATTTAAAAAACTAGGAATTAGTTTTAAGCTAATTCCTAGTTTTTTTAAAAAATTTTTTATAAGCTAAATTTATAATTTTTGCAAGTTTTTTTGGATTATCAATTTCCATTATTTAATTTTCTTTTTTGATTTTTTAAAAATTTAATTGTAGCAATTGTAGCTTTCCAAAATAAAATTCCAATTATAAAAAATATCAAGGCTAAAATAAGACCTGCAATTAAAGCGAGAATCCCTTTTAATTCAAAGCCAAAAAAGATAAATTTTAATTCATCGATTGGTTTAATGTGAATTATTCCTTTAAATAGTCCCATTACACCTGCAAATGTGCTAATTCCACTAGAAAAGAAAAAAGATATGGAAAGTATTGCAAGAGTTGGTATAAGACAAATCCACGCTAATGAAGCGTAAGAATAAAATCCTATAGCCATAATTAAATTTTTAAAGGAAAAATCTCTACTTTTTACAATACTATCGCCCATATAAGAAAATGCTAAGTCTTTTGGACTTTCCATTTGAGAAATTATATACTCAGAACTTTGCCCATCATTAATCCTTTCATAAAATGAATTTTTAAGTTCACTTAAAATATCAGTTTTTTCAGAAATAGACATATATTTTAAATTTCTGTCTACTTTTGATAAATATTTTTCTAAATTATTATCAATTTTACTATTTTTCATTTTTCTACCTCACTAAGATCTGAAATATTTTTTACAAGAATCATCCAATCTCTTTTCAAAGCATTTAAATAAAAATTTCCAAGCTCTGTAATTTTATAATATTTTCTTGGAGGAGTGCCTTCTTCCATATTTTTCCAATAAGCTTCTAAATAATTATTTTTTAAAAGTCTTCTAAGAAGGGGGTAAACAGTACTCTCTTTTGTTTGTAACATTGGATATTTTTCAAGAGTCTGAATTAAATCATATCCATATCTGTCCCTTTTCTTAATTAAAATTAGAATTGCAAATTCTAAAGTTCCACGTTTTATTTGTGAAATCCAATCTTCATTCATAAAAAGTCCTTTCTAAACAATACCTGCCTAAGCTATATACATTATACAACATAGTATACTGTTGTCAATTCGGAAAAATTTTTTTATTAAATATCTAGTGAATGTATTTTTTAATCCAAATAAAAAATCTCAACTAAATAAATTTTATTTGTCGAGATTTTCCGTATAAAATGTTAATATTTTGCGGTTTTAATAAACTAGTTTTTGAATTTATTTTTCAGTAATTTTCAAATCTAAAACATCATTTCTTGCATAATGCCCAATTGGATCGTGTTCCATTTTTGAAGATACGACTAAATCCATATCAATATTTGCATAAATTATTTTTTCTTTATCCCACACTGGTTTTGTAAGATAGTGTCCGAATGGATCAATTACACATGAGCCTCCTTTGCAAACTAAATCTGGTAAATGTGAAATGTTTTCTTTTAGATTTTTAGGATATGATGATTTTTTTATTATCATATCAGAATTTATAAAATAACACTTGCCTTCAATTGCTATGTGCTTTATTGTATCTTGCCATTCTGAGTTGTCATTTGTGTTTGGAGAAATATAAATAGTAATTCCTTTTTGATAAAGAGCAACTCTTGCAAGAGGCATATAAGATTCCCAACAAATCAAACTTCCCATATTTCCCCATGGACTCTTTGTAACAGGAAAATAATTTTTATCAGCATCTGCCCAAACTACTCTTTCAGATCCTGTGGGTTTTAATTTTCTGTGAATTTTATATGAACCATCTGGTTCAAAAATCACATTAGAATTATACAAAGAACCACTTATTTTATCTCTTTCAGAAAAACCAATGCTAAGATATGATTTTAAATCAATGGCACATTTTTTTAATTTCAAAAAATCTTCATCACCTTCAACAATTGATTCCTTATAATACCTAAGCCAATCTTCTCTTCCATTTTCATCTCTTTTTCCAACACTAAATCCAAAATTCATTCCAACAGGATAACCCGGAATAAAAAGTTCTGGAAAAACTATTAGGTTTGGATTTTCTTTTTTTGTTTCATTTATTAAAGATATGGCCTTGTCGATGCAAGCTTTTTTATCAAATAGAATTGGTTCTGCCTGTACTAAAGCAAGCTTCAAATTATTTTTTAAATCAATCATTTTATTCTCCTAAACAATTATCTTAATAAATTTTTAACCAATTAATATAAAATTAAACATAATTTTAAAAAAAGAATATGAATTTTTAAATAAATATTTTCTTTGTAATACAAGAAGTGATATAAGAACTTTCAAGTAAATATTAAAAAGGGAACTTTTAGCGTTTTTCTTGTTTTTATCTCAAAAATTTTGTAAACTATTAAATAATAGAAAGGATGAGAAATGAGATTAAGATTTAAAGAAAATGCTATTCCAGAAATGAAAGAAAATCCTTTGATTTATTTTGATGGAAAAGAAAACAAGGGGAAATGGAAAGAAATTTTTGGAAATGATAATGAAATATATTTGGAAATTGGCTCTGGCAGGGGAGATTTTTTAATTGAAATTGCTAAGGATAATCCTGATATAAATTTTATAGGACTTGAAGTAAATACAAATGCCTTTGTTGTTGCAAGCAGAAAAATAAAAGAAAATGAACTTACAAATGTTAGAGGGCTTATAGCAGATGCGGAAAATTTGGAAGGAATTTTTGAAAATGAAGAAATTTCAAGAATATATTTGAATTTTTCAACTCCATGGCCAAAAAGACGCCACCACAAAAGAAGACTTAGCCATGAAAGATTTTTGAATAGGTACAAAAATATTATAAAAGATAAGGCGATTTTGGAATTAAAGACAGATAATAAAGAATTATATGAGGCTTCAGTTAAATATTTTGAAGAATTTTCTATGGATATAATTGAAAAAGATGAAAATATTTCAGAAGAAAAAAGCAAATATATAAGCGAATATGAAAGAAAATTTAGAAATAAAAATATGCCGATTTATTATATAAAAGCGAGATTTAATAAATGAATATTTCAATAGTTAGTGTGGGAAAAATTAAAGAAAAATATTTTAAAGATGCAATAAGCGAGTACGAAAAACGATTAAAACCATACGTAAAATTAAAAATAATTGAAGTAAATGACGAAAAAGCCCCTGAAAATTTATCAGAAAAAGAATTGGAAATTGTAAAAGATAGGGAAGCTGATAGGATTTTAAAAAAGATTAAAGAAAATTCCTATATTATAAGCCTAGAAATTGAAGGCAAAAGCCTATCATCAGAAAGTTTTTCAAAGTTAATTAAAGAGCAAATGACTTATGGAATGGGATGCGATTTGGTTTTTGTAATTGGTGGGTCAAATGGACTTTCAAAAAAAATAAGCCAAAAGGCTGATTACAAATTATCATTTTCAAAAATGACTTTTCCCCATAAATTAATGAGATTAATCTTAATTGAACAAATTTATAGGGCTTACAAAATTATAAATAATGAACCTTATCACAAATAAAACGGACCAAAACGGTCCATTTTTTAATTATTTTTCTTCAATTATTTCAATAGAAAAACCTTGAGGGTCTTTTATAAAATAAAATTTATCAGAACCGTCAGAAAGTCCGCCAATTTCTTGACTTACTACTCCCATTTTTTTGTGAAGATCATAGGATTTTTCAAATTCTTTTGTTTTAAATGCCATGTGACCATAATATGAGCCGTGCTCATATTTTCTTCCGTCGTGATTAAATGTTAATTCAAGCTCGTAAGCTCCATCTTCTGTTGCCATATAAATTAAAGAAAATTCATCTTCATCGTAATCTTTTCTTCTAGTAATGTGCATATTTAATGCATCTTCATAAAATTTTATACTTTCCTTATCGTTATCTGTGTATATACATGTGTGAATTGATTTAAATTTCATAAAACCTCCTAATTTCTTATATTATATTTTTACCCAAAAAAATTAAAATGAATTTTACTAATATTTTACAAGATAAATTTTTTCTAGGGTATATAAATAAGGGATAAGAAATTTCGCAACCTTATGACCAGAGCTTTTGCAAATTTATGAAAAATAATTTGTTTTGCAAGGCTCTTTTTTTTGAAAAATTTTATGGGCAAATAAAATTGATTTTGTAAATTTAAAAATATAAATCGAATTATTTCTTTGTGAAATTTTAAAAAAATTTGACAAGAATTTTAATTTAGCATATACTATAAAAGTAATGTTTAGCCCAGATAGCTCAGTCGGTAGAGCAGGGGACTGAAAATCCCCGTGTCGGTGGTTCGATTCCGCCTCTGGGCACCAGAATAATTGCGGAAGTGGCTCAGTGGTAGAGTATCGCCTTGCCAAGGCGAGGGTCGCGGGTTCGAATCCCGTCTTCCGCTCCAATATGGCGCCATAGCCAAGTGGTAAGGCAGAGGTCTGCAACACCTTTATCCCCAGTTCAAATCTGGGTGGCGCCTCCAAATTTGTCCTCGTTGAGGACTTTTTTTGTACCTAAATTTAAGGAGAAATATGTTAATTATTAGTCACAAATCAAAAAAAGAATTTACAGATTTTTTGGATTTTAAAAATATAAAATATTTAAAAACAATTGATAATCCAAATCTTGACAAAAGAATTTCAGATCATCCTGATCTTTCTTTATTTAAAGTGGATGATAAAAATTTAATAGTTGATAAAAATGTCTATGAGTATTACAAAAAAAATATAAAAAATATTAATATTATTAAAGGAGAAGAAGTTTCAAAAAATTATCCTTATGATGCTCTTTATAATATTGTAAAATTTAAAAATTTTTATATCCACAATGATTTTACTGAAAAAAATATAAAATTATTTTTTGAAGAAAAAAATATCAAGCATTTATTTATCAAGCAAGGCTACTCAAGGTGTTCTATGCTTGTTTTTAATGAAAATATTTTGACAAGTGATATGGGAATTTTCAAAAAATTAAAAAATATTTTGCCAGTTACTTTATTAAAAGAAGAAAAAATTCCTCTTGACGGATTTGATCAAGGATTTTTGGGTGGATGTTTTGGAAAAATTGATGAAAATACTATATTATTTAATGGAAATATAGAAAGATTAAATTCGTATGATATAATTAAAAATATAGTATATAAGGAAAAATTAAATTTATTATATCCAGACACTAATTTAGTAGATACTGGATCTTTAATATGGATATGATTAGGAGATTAAAATGAATATAGTAAAACCACAAACTATTGCAGGTGTTATGGAATTATTACCAGAAGATCAATTAGCATTTGATTATATAAAAAATATCATTGAAGAAACATTTTTGTCTTATCAATTTTTACCAATTGATACACCAGCAATTGAAAAAAATGATATTTTATTTGCCAAAGGTGGCGGAGAAACTGAAAAGCAAATTTTTGGAATTGATTCATCAAAAAAAGATATGTCTTTGAGATTTGATTTAACAGTTCCTCTAGCAAGATATGTTTCTGAACATTTCTCTGATTTGAATTTCCCTTTCAAAAGGTATCAAATTGCAAAAGTTTATAGGGGAGAAAGAAATCAAAAGGGAAGATACAAGGAATTTTACCAATGCGATATTGATATTATTGGAAATAATTCTTTGTCAATTCACAATGATGCACTTTTGCCTAAGGTTATTTATGAAATTTTTCAAAAACTTGACTTTAATGGAATAAAGTTCCATATTAATAATAGAAAGCTATTGAATGGATTTTTTGAATCGCTTGAAATTTCTGATAAGGAAGAAGTTTTAAGAACAATCGATAAAAAAGCAAAAATCGGTGAAGAAAATACAAAAGAGCTTTTGGTAGAAATTTGTGGAGAAGAAAAAGCAGATAAATTGATGGAGCTTATAAATAATAAAAGAGAAAACAAAGAACTTTTGACTTATCTTGAATCACTAAATTTAAATGATAATTATAAAATTGGATTAAATGAATTAAAAGAAGTTTATGATTATATGATTAAATTTGGAATTAATGATGATTCAATTATTATTGATTTGTCAATTACTCGTGGTCTTGATTATTATACATCTACAGTTTATGAAACTTTTTTGGATGGTTATGAATCAATTGGAAGTGTATGCTCTGGTGGAAGATATGAAAATCTTGCAGGAAATTTCTCAAAACAAAATTTGCCAGGAGTTGGACTTTCTATCGGTCTTACAAGATTATTTTATCAATTCCAACAGCTTGGTCTTGCAGAAAAATATAAAGCTAAATTTACAGATTGTCTTGTTATTCCTATGGATGAAAAATTAAATTTTTATGCCATAGATATTGCAAACAAATTAAAAGAGCAAGGTCTAAATGTTGACATATATCTTGAAGATGGAAAATTTAAGAAAAAAATTAATTATGCAGACAAAATTGGCGTAAAAAAAGTCTTAATAATTGGACAAGAAGAATATGAAAACAAAATGGTTTCTGTAAAAAATATGGAAGATGGAAAGCAAGTTAGTGTGAAAGTTGAAGAGATTAGAGAATATCTATAAGGAGAATTATGAATTTTAGAATAATAACAGACGGTTCTAGCGATATGAACGTTGATTTCATAAAATCATCGAATATTACCATAGTGCCTATGCAATCAAATATGGAAGATGAAATTTATGAAATTATAGGTACAGATATTGAAAAACTAAATGAATATTATGAATTTATGTTAGAAGATAAAAATGTATCAACAAGCCAAGTAAACTTAGCCTCATTTGAAAAATATTTTGAAGAAGTTTTAAAAAATGGAGAAGATATTTTTTATATAGGTTTAAGTGAGGCCTTGTCAGGAACTTTTGAAAATGCCCAAAAAGCAAAAGAAATTTTAGATAAAAAATATCCAGATAGAAAAATATATATTTATAATATAAAACAAGCATCAACAGGTGCAGGACTTTTGTGCCAAATTATTGTGAAAATGCAAGAAGAAGGAAAAGATATAGAACAAGTTGCATCTTATATAAAAGAAAATTCAAAATACATGGTTTCACAATTTGGAGTTGAAAGTCTTAAATATCTTTATAAGGGCGGAAGAATTTCAAAAACTAGCGCTGATATAGGTGATTTTTTGAAAGTAAAGCCAGTAATTCACATTACAGATGATGGTTCTCTTGAAGTTTTAAAACTTGAAAGAGGAACAAAGAGGGCTATAAAAGTATTATTCAATAATTTCAAAAAAAATTGGAAACCAGAAATTTCTAATGAAGTTCTTATAGGCTATGCTTATTTTGACGAAAATGCTATAAAATTAAAAGAGATGGTAGAGAGCAAATTTCCAAAAGCAAAAGTAAGCCTTGCACCAATTGGCTCATTGATTGGATCTCACGTTGGACCAGGAATGTATTCTTTGTCATATTTTGGAGAAAAAAGATAGGAGAAATATGCTCAAAAATAAAAAAAATGCAGTAATTTTTTCTTTAATAGCAATGTTTTTATGGGGGAGTGCAATCCCCCTTATTAAATCCACTTATCAAGTTTTGCAGGTAGAATCATACGACACCTTTGCAAAAGTTTATATAGCTGGAATTAGATTTTTTATGGCAGGGATTTTGGCGTTTTTTTATGCCAAAATTTTTGGAAAAAACAAAATTTCATTTTCTAAAGTAAACATAAAATTAGTTATAATTCTTGCAATACTTCAAACTTTTTTGCAATATTTTTTCTATTATATAGGTCTTTCAAATACAAGCGGAGTAAAATCATCAATCATACAAACATCAAATTCATTTATGATTGTAATAATTTCACTTTTTCTACTTCCAGAAGATAAAATTTCAATAAATACAATTATAGCCTTAATAATTGGAACAGCAGGAATTATTTTGGTAAATTCAAATCAAAAAATGGGAAGTGGCTTTAAAATTAGCGGAGAAGGATTTATTTTTACATCAACATTTATTAATGCTTTCGCATCAGTTTTATTAAGAAAATATTCAAAAAATTCAGATCCATATATATTAAATGGGATGGTGCTTTTATTTGGATCATTTCCTTTAATAATACTTGGCAGATTTTTATATATAAATCCAGTTGCTATAAATTTAAAAGCTTTTATAATGCTTTTTTATGGAGCATTTATCACAGCAACTTCATTTACAATTTGGACCATTGTATTGCAAAATCACAGTGCAAATCAATTTGGAGTATTCAAATTATTTATCCCAATATTTGGCTCAATTTTATCAGTAATAATTTTGGGAGAAAATTTTACAATAAGATTATTTATAGGACTTATCTTAGTTCTAACAGGCTCTTTGGTTTTGATGAATGGTAAAAATAAAAAATGCGATGATTAATTATTAATCCTCGCATTTTTTTATTGGCCTTTTTAAATTATTTGTTAATTTATAAATTTCATCTATATATAAATACCTATTTTTATCTTTGTATCTTGCAATTTTCATCAAATCAAGTGCCCAATTTACTAAATATTTTGATAAATAAAAAGCGTAAATATCATTTGCTAGTATTGATCTTCTTCCATTTATTACTATGTCATCTCGAATTTCTTTAAAATATCTTATCAAATTTTTTCTATTGTATTTTGAAAAAATCACTTCTATCATTGCTACTAAAGCCAAAAGATATTTATTTTCTAGATAATTAATTTTGAAATCTATGCTTTCATCTTCTTTTAAAATAATATCTTCGATTTTGTCGTTGTTTTTATAAAATTCAAAATATTTTTCTTTAGAAAAATTTTCAAAAAAATTAGGATATAGTCCATATTCAAAATTTGATTTTTCTAAATTTTTTTTAAAAAATTCTAGGGAAGTGGAATTGTCAAAAATTGTTATAAAAATTGGAGATAAAATCACCAAAAGTCTTAAAATTTCGTTTTCTTTGTCATTTTTAAAATTTATAATTATTTTTTCTTCTTCACTTGTTTTTTCTAATTTAGAAAAGTCTTTATTTTTTAATTTATTATCAAGTTCGAATACGTCTTTTGCGTGATATTGATATATTTTTTTATTTTTAAATATTTTAACTATCATTGTCTTATATTTTCAAATTTTCCATTTACTGCTTTTGCCAAATCAAATGGATTTAATTTTAAACTTACCCCACATTTTCCGCCTGATACAATCATTTTATCCAAATCTTTTGCGCTATCATCTATAAAAACTGGATAATCTTTTTTCATTGCAAGGGGAGTGGTTTCGCCTCTTTGGTATCCTACTTTTGCTTTTAAATTTTTGGTTGGAAGGATCGAAATGCTTTTAACGCCTGCAACTTTTGCAGCTTTTTTCATATCAATTGAATCATAGCTTCTTAGTAAATAGATTATTATTTCATTTTCTTTTGAAATTGTAGCTATGGTTTTATACATTATATTCAAATCTACGTGAGATTTTTTGCCAGCATCGACTGCTGATTTAAATTCTCCGCCCAAATCATATTCTATTTCTTCGTATTCTATCTTATTATTTTCCAAAATTCTCATTGCATTTGTTTTAACTTTTCCCATACTTGCTCCTTTCTTTTTTTATATTACCAGAAAAATATAAAAATTCATTAATCGAAGGCGATTTTGGGTATATTATTTTTATAAGAAATTAGGAGAATTTTGATGATTGAAAAAATTATAATAACTTATATTTATCATTCCTGTTATACTGTAGAAATAGGGGATTATTTTATTATATTTGATTATTATAAGGGAGTTTTAAATATTCCTGAAGACAAAATTGTTATTTTTGTTGCAAGTCATGGACATTCTGACCATTATACTTCAGAAATTTTAAAAATTCCTAATATGAAAAATTATACTTATATTTTATCAAGTGACATTGGACATTTAGAAAGCGACGATAATATTATTTATATAAAGGATAATAAACTTGGCATGGACCAATTGAAATCTTTATATAATTCAAAAAATGTATATCTTGTTGATCCTTATCAATTTAAAGAAATTAATATTAATGGAAGAAAAATTTCTATAAAAACTTTCGGCTCAACTGATGAAGGGATTTCTTTAATTTTATATATTGAATCCTTGTCAATATTTCATGCGGGTGATTTAAATTATTGGGCTTGGGAAGATTATGATGACAAAAGACTAAAAAAAGAGTATTATGCTTTTATCGACCAAGTAGAAAAAATTAAAAAAGATTCGATAGATATAGCTTTCTTCCCAGTTGATTATAGACTTGGAGAAAATTATTATAAGGGCGCAAAAATATTTGCAGATACCGTAAAGCCCCAATTGATGTTTCCAATTCATAGTGGAGATCATGAAAGCATAAGCCAAAGATTTGCTAGAGAAATCAAATTAGAAGAAACTGTATTTAGAGCAATTATTGACAAAGGTCAAAAAATTATTGTAGATATAAAGGATTAGAAAATGGAAAAAATAGCAGTATTAGTAGATTCTGGATCAGATTTAGATTTAGAAAAAGCTAAGGAATTTGGCATTTATATGATGCCATTTTATGTAAATTTAGACGGGAAATTTTATAGAGAGCAAGTAGACTTAAAAGCAGATGAGTTTTATGATTGGATTAAAAAACACGAAAAATTACCAAAAACATCAATCCCATCTCCAGGAGAATTGATAGAAAAACTTGACGAAATAAAAAATGATGGTTTTGAAAAATTAATAATAATAACTATTTCAAAAAATTTCACAGGATTTTATAATTTGTGCTCACAAATAGAATACGACAATTTAGAAATTGAAGTAATAGATTCAAAATCAGTTGCCCTAACCACAGGTTTGCTTGCAATTTATGCAAAAGATTTAATAAAAAAAGGCTACGATTTTAAAGAAATTGTAGATAGGTTGGAAGATAAGAAAAAAGAATCAAAAATATTTTTTACAATCGATAGCTTTAAATATCTAGTGGCAGGAGGAAGAGTTCCAAAAGCTTTTGGAAAAGTGGGAGAGCTTTTAAATATTAAACCAATAATTGTTTGTAGTCCAGAAGATGGAAAATATCATATAGAAAAAACTTGCAGAGGCGAGAAAAAAGTTCTTAAAGAAATGGAAAAAATTGCAAGCGAATATTTGGGAAAATTTGACAAATATTATATGATAATTTCAAACGGTGGCTATAAAAAAGGCTCAGAAATTTTAGAAGAAAAATTAAAAGTATTTAAAGAAAAATCTACTTTATTTTTGACTTCACAAATAGCCCCAAGCCTTGGAGCAAATACGGGTCCAGGCTTATTTGGTTTTGGATTTTTACCAATTGATTAAAAATTATAAATTAAAAAGGACTGTTGCAAAATGATTTATTCATTAGCAACAGTCCTTTTTTAATAAAATCTTATTTAATTTCTAAAGAATTTTCCCAAAGTCCATGAATATTGCAATAGCTTAGTGCAAATAATGTACCCTTTTTATCAGATTTAAATTCGCTAACTGCTTTTGGTGTAGTGTAAATTTCGCTTTCGCCGTGAGCAGAAAAATTATAATTTGCAACTTCTACTGGCAATTTTCCACCTTCAGGAACAAAGAAAACTTTAATCCAAACAATATGATGCTCTAAAGTATTTGGATGAGCAATTTCTTTTCCGACAAAAGCAGAAACTTCATATTTTCCTTCGCCAAGTTCTTTATATTCTAATTCTGGTACGTGTTTTTCATTTTTCCAATCGCCTGATTGAACTGTTTGTGTTAATAACATAAAATCCTCCTAAATTTTTATCTACATTTATTTAATACCCTTCCATGATAAAAAATAACAAAATTATAAAAGTTTTTAAAATCCCTTGAATTTGATATAATAAATATATTATGGAAAAAATAATAATAACAACAAGCTTTGGTATGGAAAGCTTAATAAAAAGACAATTAGAAGAAGAAAATTACAAAAATTTTGAAGTTTTAAATGGAAAAATTATTTTAAATGGAAATTTTGATGATATAGGCTATTTAAATTTAAATTTAAGAGAAGCTGATAGGATATTTTTAGAAATTGAATCTTTTACTGCAAAAACCTTTGAAGAATTATTTGAAAATATAAAAAAAATAGATTGGTTTGATTATTTAAAAATTGATGATAATTTTATTGTAAACGCAAGAACTTATAAATCAAAATTGTTTTCTATTCCATCAATCCAATCAATAAGTGAAAAAGCTATAATTGATTCATTAAAAAGAAAATATAAAATTTCAACTTTCAAAAAATCAGGCTCTCGTGTTCAAGTTGAAATTATGATTGAAAAAGATAAGGTTTCAGTTTGCCTTGATACATCAGGAGATGGTCTTCACAAAAGAGGTTATAGACAAGGAAGTGTAAAAGCCCCTATAAGAGAAAATTTGGCAGCAGGGCTTGTTGATTTATCTTTTTATAAAGATGATAGGTTTTTGTTTGATGGATTTTGTGGTTCAGGTACTATTTTAATTGAGGCTGCAAGAAAAGAAAGAAATATAGCACCAGGACTTGATAGAGATTTTGATTTTACATCTTTTAAATTTTATGACAAAAAAAGATTTGAAAAAATAAAAAAAGAAGCTTATGAAAAAATTGATTATAGGAAAAAAATAAATATTCTAGGTTCTGATATATCCAAAAAAGCAATTGAGCTTGCAAAAAATAATGCTTTGAATGCAGGAGTTTATGAAGATATTACTTTTTTAAATAAGGATTTTAAAGAAATAAATTTAAAAGATAATTTTGGAATTTTCATTTCAAATCCACCATACGGAGAAAGATTATCAAGATTTGATAAGGCAAAAATTTCAAAAATGATAAATGAAAAATTTAAAAATTTAAATACTTGGTCAATGTTTATAATTTCATCAGATGAAAATATTGATAAAAATATAAAAAGAAAATTATCCAAAAAAAGAAAATTATATAACGGAGGACAAAAAGTAGATTTATATCAATTTTTCGGCAAAAAACCAAAAAAAGATAGATAAAATTACTTTTAAGTGGTACTATAATTACAGTTATTTAGGAGGTGTTTATTATCGATAATCAACAAACAGGTAACAATACAAAAAAAGTTATTTTAACAATAGGCGGTATTGTTGTAGGAATATATATAATCGGTACTATTTTATTTACATTTGTAAGCTTGCCAAATACACATGTAAATGGTAGAGATGTTTCATTTGCTCCAAAAGAATCAGTTATTGGAGATAGCGTTGGAGATTTTGATATAAAAATAAAAGGAATTGATGATAAAGAGCTAGTTTTTAATTCAAAAGATATTGACTACAAGGCAAATATCCCAAAAGGAGCAAGCCTTGACCAAAATCCATTAAAATGGCCTATAAGTTTTTTTTCAAAAGAAAGTTTTGAATTTGATTATAAAGTAAACTATGATGAAAATAAACTTGAAGATATTTTAAAAAATTCTAAGTTTATGAATAAAATAGTAGAACCAGAAGATGCAAAATTAGAATTTGATGGAAAAGAATTTAAAATTAAAAAAGAAGTAAAGGGAAATAAAGTAAAATATAATAAATTAAAGGAAGCCCTTGTATCAGCAATAAAAACAAGAAATGCTGATATAGAACTTGATGAATCTTTTTATGAACAACCAAAAGTTTATGCAAAAGATGAAAATTTACAAAAAGCATTAGACCAAGCAAACGGAGCATTAAAATTGAGCTTTAAATTTAATATTAATGGATTCGATTATAAAATTGAAGGCGAAAAATTAGCTGAAATGGTTGATTTTGAAGATGGAAAATTAACTTTAAATCACGAAAAAGTTACAGAATATGTAAGTAAAATGGCAGAAGAAACAAATACTTACGGCAAAAATAGAAAGTTTAAAGCCACTGATCTTGGAGAAATCACTGTAAATCCAGGAGTTTATGGATATAAATTAAATGAAGAAGAAACAATTAAATCATTTTTAGATGCTTTCGAAAAAGGTAAATCAGCAGAAATCGAGCCTGTTTATTTAAAAGCAGGTCTTAACAGATATGAGGATGGGTCTGATATTAAAGACACATATATAGAAGTAGATTTATCTAGACAACATCTTTGGTATTATAAAAATGGAGAAGTATTATTGTCAACTGACATAGTTACAGGAAGATTATCTGAGGGAGCTTTAACTAATAAAGGTGTAGGGTCTATACTTTCTAAAGAAAAAAATTCTACATTAAAGGGAAAAAATTTTGATGGAAGTGATTACAAAACTCCAGTAAAATATTGGATGCCAATAGGCTGGGATGGCGAAGGATTCCATGATGCTAATTGGAGATATTCTTTTGGTGGAAATATTTATTTATATAATGGCTCTCATGGTTGTCTAAATATGCAACCAAGTCAAGCTGAAAAATTATTTAATTTAGTTGAGCATAATACACCTGTAGTTATATATGAATCATCAACAGATTATTCACCACCAATGTCATATTAATTTTTAAAAAGTGCTATCTATTTTTAGATAGTCGCTTTTTATGTTTAAAAAAGTATTGAAAGGAAGAAAAATTGATTAAAATTGAAAATTTAAATTTTTCTTATAAAAATAATTCAGACGAAAATGAAAATATAGAATACACTGCGGCTTTAAATGATTTAGACTTGTCAATTAATAAGGGAGAATTTGTAGCTATTTTAGGTCATAATGGATCAGGAAAATCAACTTTGGCAAAGCTTTTGAATGGACAAATATTTCCTACAAGTGGAGATATTTTAATTTGTGGAATGAATACAAAGGATGATAAAAAAATTTGGGAAATTAGGGAAAAATGTTCTATGGTTTTTCAAAATCCTGATAATCAAATGGTGGCAACTACTGTAGAAAATGAAGTTGCATTTGGTCCTGAAAATTTGCAAATTAAAAATCCTGAGTTAAGACAAAGAGTAGATGAGGCAATAAAACTTGTAGGTATGCAAGATTATATAAAAAAATCTCCTTCAGAGCTTTCAGGCGGTCAAAAACAAAGAGTTTCTATAGCTGGAGTTATAGCTATGTTATCAGATTGTATTATTTTTGATGAACCAACGGCTATGCTTGATCCAAAAGGTAGAGCCGATGTTATGAATATAATACACGATTTAAATAAAAAATATAAAAAAACAGTTGTCCATATTACTCATTATATGGAAGAGGCAGCTCTTGCTGATAGGATAATTGTTTTAAACAAAGGAAGAAAAGAGCTTGAAGGAAGTGCTAGGGAAGTTTTTTCAAATGTTAAAGAAATGAAAGATTTAGGACTTACAGTTCCACAAGTTACAGAAATTGCCTATGAGCTTGAAAAAGAAGGCTATAATTTTGATAAATTGCCTTTAAATATAGAAGAATTTTTGGAGCTAGTATGAAAATTGAATTAAAAAATGTTGATTATATTTATAATGAAGATAGAGAAGAAAAAAGCTACGCTCTAAAAAATATAAATTTAGAGATTAATAAACATGAAATAATTGGTTTAATTGGACAAACTGGTTCTGGAAAATCTACTTTAGTACAACTTTTAAATGGACTTTTGATTCCTACAAATGGAGATGTTTTTGTAGATGGAGTTAATACAAAAGAAAAAAAGACAAGAAGAGATATAAGATTTAAGGTTGGTCTTGTTTTTCAATATCCAGAAAATCAGTTGTTTGAAGAAACTGTTGCAAAAGATATTGCCTTTGGTCCAAAAAATATGGGGCTTTCTGATGAAGAAATTCAAAAAAGAGTAAAAAATTCTATGGAAGCAGTAGGTCTTGATTATGAAACTATAGCAGAAAAATCTCCCTTTGAATTATCTGGAGGTCAACAAAGAAGAGTTGCTCTTTGCGGAATTATTTCTATGAATCCGAAAGTTTTAGTTTTAGATGAGCTTACAGCAGGACTTGATCCAAGGGGACGAGATAATATTTTTGGAGAAATTTTAAAATTATATAACAATGACCCAGAACTTACAATTGTTTTGGTTTCGCATTCAATGGAAGATGTGGCAAAATATGTTGATAGAGTTATTGTTATGAACAAGGGGGAAATATTTTCTGACAAATCAACTTATGACACCTTTACAAAAACAGATTTATTGTCGATAGGATTAGACATTCCTCAAGTTACAAAATTTATGAAAGCCTTAAAAGAAAGAGGCGAAAATGTAAGGGATGATATTTATACGGTTGAAGATGCTGTAGTTGAGTTGAAAAAATATTTGGAGGCTAAAAATGAGTAACATAGCTATAGGTCAATATTTGCCATACGATACATTTATTCATAGACTTGATCCAAGAGTAAAATTAATTGCATCTTTACTTTTTATAATCACAATATTTTTTGTAGAAAATTTTGTAGGATATATTCCTTTTGTGATTTTATTAATTGCCATGGTAAGTATTGGAAAAATTCCTGTAAAGTCCCTAATAAAAAGTGTTAAGCCCTTGATATGGATTTTATTAATAACTGGACTTATAAATTTATTTACAACAAGTGGAAGGACACTTTTTACAATTTTTTCCTTAACGGCAACTTATGAGGGATTATATAAAACTATTTTTATGTTTGTAAGAATTATAATGATAGTTGTTTCTACTTCAGTTTTAACTTTTACAACTTCTCCAATGGAGCTTACAGATGGTTTGGAAAAATTGTTAGGGCCTTTAAAAAAATTTGGTTTTCCGGCAGGAGAGCTTGCTATGATGGTTTCAATTTCTCTAAGATTTATTCCAACTTTATTTGAAGAAGCTCAAAGAATAAAAATGGCACAAATGGCAAGAGGGGCAGATTTTGAGTCTGGAAATATTATTAACAGGGCAAAAAATATGATTCCCTTATTAGTTCCTCTTTTTATAAATTCATTTAAAAGAAGTGATGATCTTGCAACAGCGATGGAGGCAAGACTTTATAGAATTGGTAGAGAAAGAACAAGGTTAAATGAAATAAAAATGACAAAAACTGATAGTTTAGTTTTGATTTTATTTATTTTATTTTGTAGCATAGTTATTATTAAATTTTTTATATGACAATTCAAAACATTTTATTAAAGATCCAGTATGATGGGTCTTTATTTGAAGGATTTCAAATTCAAAAAAACAAAAGAACAGTACAAAAAGAGTTGGAAGATGCTATTAGGAAAGTTACTGGAGAAGAAAATAGAATTATTGCTAGTGGAAGAACAGATAGTGGTGTTCATGCAAATGAAATGTATATAAATTTTTTGACTGCCAAAAATATTAGGGCTGATAAATTTCATTTTCATCTTAAAAAATATTTACCTGATGATATTTTAGCTCTTGAATCAAAAAAAGTAGATAAAAATTTTCATGCAAGATTTTCAGTAAAAACAAAAACTTATAAGTATGTTATTTCGCTTGATAAAATTCTCCATCCAATTTATAGAAATTATATGGAGCAGGTAACTTATAAACTAGATTTTGATAAACTTAGACAAGGGATGGAAATTTTAAAGGGCGAACATGATTTTAAAGCCTTTATGCTTAGTGAAAAAAATGATATAATTAATACAATAAGAAAAATTGATGATTGCTACTTTGTTTTGAATGAAAATAGATTGTATTTATATTTTAAGGCTGAAAGTTTTCTTCACAATCAAGTTAGAATTATGGCTGGCTCTTTGATTGAATTAAGTCGTGGGAAAATTAGCCTTGATGATTTTAAATATTACTTTAATGAAAATAATACAAGAAGAGCAAATCCAACTTTAAAAGCTGGAGGGCTTTATCTTGATAGCATAGACTATAGCAATTTAAAAAGTTAGTTATTATTATGGGAGAGTTAAATGAGTAAAAATAAAAAAAATAATAGCTTTAAACTTGATAAAAAGCAAATGGCTATAGGCTTTTTTGCCCTTATTGTTTTGGCTTTAATTTTCTTTTTGTCAAGAAATATAGATTTTGCTAGTAAAGAAGGCAAGTCTTCAAAAGAAATTAATGAAAATTCTTATAATTCATCAAAGATTATGAGAGTTGACCTTGATGATCTAAAATCAATTGATTTTGATTTGAATACTTGTGATGTAAGAATTCAAGAGTCTTCTACAAACCCTTACGTAGAATATACAAATCTTTATAAAGATGATTATTCCTATGAAGTAAAAACTAAATATAAAGATGGTAATTTAAAATTATCTTCTGATATAAAGGGAAAAGAACTTTATATGAAAAATAAAATTCAAATTGTTAGAATTTTTTTGCCAAAAAATAAATATCTAGAAAGTATCAAGGGCAGAGTTGGTGCTGGGGATATAAAAATAAGTGGGCTTTCATGTAAAGATTTGGATCTTGATTTAAAAAGCGGAAATATTTCTTTTGAAAATTCAAAAATTTCTGGTGCAGTTAAAAATAAAACTGGCTCTATTATGCTAAAAAAATCTGAAATCAAAAATACTAATTTGACAACAACAAGTGGAAATATTTTGGTTTCCGATTGCAAGCTTATGGCAAATGAATCAATGGAAACAGAAAATGGAGATATAAAAATAAAAATTAAAGATCCGATAAATTCTTTTAATATTAATGCCAAATTAAATGTAGGAAATTTTGTTTTGGGAGATGTTTCTTATAGAAATATTTTGGATGGATACCAAACTGGAAAAAATAAAAAGAAAATCCTAAATCTTAAAACAAACATAGGAGATATTTTGTTTAATCAAAATGAAAAAGAACAAATAAATGAAGAAGATTTTATAGATGGGCCAGATGAACAATCTTCAAATGAATCTTCAAATTCAAATGACGACAATATAAATAATAAAGATGAAAATAATTAAGTGTTAGGCTTAATTATTTTTTTTAGGTAAAAGGTAGGATATGGATATTTTAAAAAGTTTAAAAAAATATTTTGGTTTTGATTCTTTTAGAAAAGGGCAAGATGAATTAGTTGAAAATATATTAAAAGGAAATGACGTCTTGGGAGTTTTGCCGACAGGCGGTGGCAAATCAATTTGCTACCAACTTCCGGCATTAATGCTTGATGGAATTTGCCTTGTGATTTCTCCTTTAATTTCTTTAATGAAAGATCAGGTAGATTCTTTAAAGGAAAATGGAATTAAGGCAGAATTTATAAATTCAAGCCAAGATATTAAAACTTATACACAAACATTAAGAAAAATAAAAAGAAATGAAATAAAAATTTTATATATTTCTCCAGAAAGATTAGAAAACGAATTTTTCATCGATTTTATTAAAGATTTAAATATTTCATTTATAGCAGTTGATGAGGCACATTGTATTTCTCAGTGGGGACATGATTTTAGACCATCATATAAATTAATTCCCCAAATTTATGATTTGTTTGATAAAAAAATACAAATAGCAGCCTTCACTGCAACAGCTACAAAATCAGTTAGAGAAGATATAATAAATAATTTAAAATTATCAAATCCTTTTGTAAAAGTTACAGGATTTGATAGGGAAAATCTTTTGTTTGAAGTAAGAAAGCCAAAAGATAAATTGGCATTTCTTTCGAATTATTTATCAGATAAAAAAGATTTATCGGGAATTATTTATGCCTCAACTAGAAAAAGGGTTGAAACTTCTTATAAATATTTGAAAAAATTATCTTATAATGTAACTTTGTACCATGCGGGACTAAGCGATAAGGAAAAAAAGAAAAATCAAGAAGATTTTATTTATGATAGAAAAAATATAATTGTTGCAACAAATGCTTTTGGAATGGGAATTGATAAATCTGATGTAAGATATGTAATTCACATGAATATGCCAAAGGATATGGAATCTTATTATCAAGAGGCAGGCAGGGCAGGAAGAGATGGCGAAAAATCTGATGCAATTTTACTTTATTCAACTCAAGATATAGTTATAAATAAATATTTAATTTCCCAATCTCTTAACAGAGCTTATCAATTAGTAAAACTAGAAAAACTTCAAACAATAATAAATTATGTAAATACAAATAAGTGTTTGAGAGCATTTATTTTGGAATATTTTGGTCAAGATGCAAAAGAAAAATGTAATAATTGTTCAAATTGCTTAGATGATTATGAAAAAATTGACGTAAGCCTTGATAGTCAAAAAATTTTATCTTGTATTTATAGATTAGGACAAAGATATGGGATTTCTACAATTGTCGATTGTTTGAAAGGGTCAAATAACAAAAATTCCAAAGAAAAAAATTTGAAAAATATATCAACTTTTGCTTTGATGAAAGAAAATAATACAAAATATATAAAGGATTTGATAGGAGTTTTGATTGCAGATGGTTATATAAAAGTTTCTGGTTTTAAATATCCAATCTTAAAATTAAATGAAAAATCAAAAGAAGTTTTATTTTCTAAAAAGAAAGTTTATATTAGGGATTTGAAAGAAGGAAATAAAAAAGAAAAAATTGATAAATTTAATGGAAATTTTGATTATGACATAGATTTATTTAATAATTTGAAAAAATTAAGGCTAGAAATTTCTAAAAAAAGAAATATTCCGCCTTTTATAGTTTTCTCTGACGCATCTTTAATAGATATGGCAAGATTAAAACCAAAAAATGAAAGAGATTTTTTGAAAATAAAAGGAGTAGGCGAAAAAAAATTAAGCCAATATGGGGACTTGTTTATTGGAAAAATTATAGAATTTGATAAGTAAAAAATAAAAAAGGATTAGAATACCTATTCAAAAACTCTTAGGTATAAAAATCCTTTTTTTAATTTATAATAATATAACTGAATTTTTCTTTAATTCTTCTCTCATTTCATCTGGCCAATAGGATACTTGAACTTCTCCAATGTGAGCTTTTTGTAAAAAGAACATACAAAGTCTTGATTGACCGATTCCGCCTCCTATTGTTTGAGGAAGTTCATTATTTATAAGTAATTTGTGATACTTATAATTTAATCTTTCTTCGCAATCAGAAATTTTTAATTGTTCTTTTAATGTTTTTGCATCAACTCTTATTCCCATTGATGATAGTTCTAATTGGTCATCTAAAACTGGATTGTAAACTAAAATATCTCCATTTAAATTCCAATCGTCATAATCTGGAGATCTTAAATCGTGAACTTCCCCATTTGATAAAACTTTTCCAATTTGCATTAAAAATATTGCCTTATATTTTTTGCAAGCAGCTTTTTCTCTTTCCTTGCTGTCTTTACATTCTGGAAATTCATCTATTAATTCTTGGCTTGTCATAAATTTTATATTATTTGGCAATAATTTAACTCTTTTTGGAATTAGATGACAAAGATATTCGTCTAGGGCTCTTAGGGTATTAAAAATTGTAAGAACTGTTGCTTTTAAATAATCTACATTTCTATCGCTAGGCTCAATTACTTTTTCCCAATCCCATTGGTCAACATAAAATGAGTGAGTATTATCTGGCACTTCGCATCTTCTAATTGCGTTCATATCTGTGTAAAGTCCCTCATACATTGCAAAATTATATTCTTTTAGAGCGTATCTTTTCCATTTTGCAAGTGAGTGAACAATTTCCATTTTTTCATCATTTGCTTCAGGGAGTGTAAATTTAACAGGTTCTTCAACACCAGATAGGTTATCATTTAAACCAGTAGAATTTTCTACAAATAAAGGTGCTGAAACTCTTTTTAAATTCAAATTATTTGATAAATTTATTTGGAAAAAATCTTTTATTTCTTTTATTAGCATTTGTGTCTTATATAAATTTTTATCGCTTTGATAATTTTCTGGTATTTTTATTTCTTGCATATTCTCTCCTAATTCTTTTTCTATTTTTACTATTAAATTATATAGTTTTTTATATTAATTACAAGATTTTAAAATAATTAACATAAATTTTACATTTGCCTAATCATTTCAAAACAAAAAGGATTTATTATTCATAATGAAGTTACAAATATTAAAGGAGAAAATAATGAAAATTAAAAATTCAAAAATTATAGTTGCGGCACTTTCCTTATCAATGATTTTATCAGCTTGTGGAAATAAGGATAATTCTAATGATGGATCAAACGGATCAAATCCAACTGAAAATGCAAGTACTGCAAGTGAGAAAAAAGAAGGCGAAAATACTAAAGCTAATGAAGAAGATTTTGATATAACTGTTGTATCAAGAGAAGATGGTTCAGGAACAAGGGGAGCTTTTATTGAACTTGTTGGTCTTGAAGAAGAAAAAGATGGAGAGAAAAAAGATTTAACAACTGATGAAGCTGTTGTACAAAATTCTACAAATGGAGTTATGCAAACTGTATCTCAAGATCCGTCTGCAATTGGTTATGTTTCTTTGGGAAGTGTAAATGATAATGTAAAAAAAGTAAAAGTTGATGGAGCAGAAGCTACAGAAGAAAATATTGAATCTGGAGCTTATACTTTACAAAGACCTTTCAACCTTGCTTTCAAAGAAGATAAACTTGACGATTTGGCAAAAGACTTCTTGGCATTTGTTTTGAGCAAAGACGCTCAAGAAATAGTTGAAAAAGAAGGATATATAAAAGTTGAAGCAAAAGATTATGAAGGCAAAAAAATCAAAGGAGATTTAACAATTGCAGGTTCTACATCTGTTACTCCTCTAATGGAAAAACTTGTTGAAAAATATAAAGATGTAAACCCAGATGCAAATATAGAAATCCAATCAACAGGATCATCTTCAGGAATCGAATCAACAATTTCTGACGTAAGCCAAATTGCTATGGCATCAAGGGAATTAAAAGATGATGAAAAAGATAAACTTCAAGTAGAAGTTTTAGCAAAAGATGGAATTGCAGTAATTGTTAATAAAGAAGATTCTAAAATAAATGATTTAACAAAAGAACAGTTAAAAGAAATTTTTTCTGGCAAACTTAAAAATACCTCTAATCTAAATAAATAAAAATTTTAAATAGGCTCTTAGGTAAAATTCCTATGAGCTTATTTTTTTGAAATTTTTTATAAACTTTACATAGATTTTACATAAGATTTATCAAATCAATACAAGGATTTAATATTATTATGTAAAGAAAATGAGAAGGAGATTGTATGGCAAAAAAAATATTATGGCTTATTTCTACTTTGCTTTTAATTACATCTTGCACTGGTAAAAAAACAAATGTAAATAAGAGCAAAAATTTTGACCTTACTGTAACAAGTAGGGAAGATGGATCGGGAACGAGAAAAAGTTTTATCGAACAAGTTGGTTTGATAAAGGAAGATAAAAATGGAAATTATAAAGATTTGACAACAGATAATTCTATGGTTATAAATTCAACAAATGGAGTTTTGAAAGCCGTTGGAGTTGATAAAACTGCAATAGCTTATGTATCTTTAACTGCTTTGGATGATTCAGTTAAAGCTATTAAAATTGATGGAGTAAGTCCAAATAAAAATACAATTGAAAGTGGCGAATATAAGTTGCAAAGACCATTTGGACTTGTCTACAAAAAAGATTCAGCCAAAGACTTATCCAAAGATTTTTTGGAATATGTTAAAAGCAAAAGTGCAAAAAATTTAATTGAAGATGAAGGACTTCTTGCTATTACAAATGAAAAAGAATATAAATCAAAAAATCTCAAGGGTAAATTAACAATTACAGGCTCATCATCACTAAGTTCAATTGTAGAAAAACTTGCTGAAAATTATGAAAAATTAAATAAGGATGTTGAAGTAGAAGTTTTATCCAACGAATCTTTGACAGGTTTAAAAAATGTGAAAGATAATGTTGTAGATATTGCTATGGTTTCAAATAAATTACAAGATGAAAATCTTTTTTCAGAAATTTTTGCCATTGATGGCATAGCAATAATTGTAAATAAAGATAACACTCAAATTAATGATTTGACAATGGAGCAATTGAGAGATATTTATAAGGGAGAGATAAAAAATACAGGAGAGTTAAAATAAATGAAATCATTTAAGGAAAAATTTGGAGAAATTGTATTTTTAATTTCTGCTATTATGTCTATTATATTAATAATTCTTATTACTTTTTTTATTTTTAGGTCAGGGATAGATTTTGTTAATAAATATGGACTTATAAAATTTATTACAGGAAATAAATGGGCGCCAACCGCAAAACCAGCATTTTTTGGAATAGGGCCAATGATTGTCGGCTCAATTATTGTAACAGTTTTATCAGCAATAATTGCAATTCCATTTGGACTTGCTGTATCAATTTTTATGGCTTATTATTCAAAAAAATCTTACAATTTTTTAAATGGCCTTATAAATTTGATGGCAGCAATTCCTTCAATTATTTATGGATTTTTTGCTATGATGGTTTTGGTTCCATTTATTTCAAAAACTTTTAAAACTGGTGGAATGAATATGCTAACCGCATCAATTTTATTAGCAATTATGATCCTTCCAACCATGGTAAATATTTCGAAAAATTTCTTAGAGCAAGTTCCAGAAGTTTTTTATACAGGCTCTCTTGCACTTGGAGCTACAAAGGAAGAAACAATTAGAAAAGTCATGGTGCCTTATGCAAAAAGCGGAATTTATTCTTCAATAATTCTTGCTATTGGTAGGTCAATTGGAGAAACCATGGCAGTGTATTTGGTAATTGGAAACCAACCAAGAATGCCTGATAGTCTTTTTGATGGAGTAAGAACTCTTACAACAAATATAGTTTTGGAAATGGGCTATGCATCTGGTCTTCACAGAGAGTCCCTCATTGCCACAGGCATGGTTTTATTTGTATTTATTCTTTTGATAAATATAATATTTAATTTTATAAGAAATAAAGATCAATCAAGAATGTAGAGGTAGAAGATGAAAAAATCTTTTAAAATAATAATTTATGTCTTATCACTTTTGGGATTTGCTGCAGGTGGAATTGTTATTGCATATATTTTATTAAATGGAATTCCAAATATTTCGCCGTCACTTTTTGAATTTAAATATTCATCCCAAAATGTTTCTATAATTCCAGCTCTTGTTACAACATTTTTATCAATTTTGATAACCCTACTTGTAACTTTGCCAATAGGAATTTTTACTGCAATTTATTTGTCCCAATATGCAAAAAATAAATTTATAATTAAATCTGTAAGATTTGCTACAGAAATTCTTTCATCAATCCCATCAATCGTTTATGGTTTGTTTGGATATTTATTTTTTGTTGATGCCCTTCATTTGGGATATTCCTTAATCGCTGGTTGCTTGACAGTTTCAATTATGATTCTTCCAACTATAATTAGAACAACAGAAGAGGCGATTTTAAATGTAAATCCTCTCCAAGCTCACGCATCACTTGCTCTTGGTGCTACAAAAATTCAAACAATTTTTAAAATAATAATTCCAGAAGCAATAAATGGAATTTTGGGAGGAATATTTTTATCAACAGGAAGAATAGTAGGAGAATCAGCTGCCCTAATTTATACAATGGGAACTGTAGCAAAAACACCTTCATCAATTTTTGATTCTGCAAGAACTATGGCAGTTCACATGTATGTTTTGTCGACTGAAGGTTTTCATGTAAAAGAAGCTTATGCAACAGCTGTTTTGCTTTTGGTTTTTGTGATTTTACTCAATTTTGTATCAGCAAAAATTTCAAAAGCAATAGTAAAATAAGGAGATAATAATGGAAAAAACAAAGGATTATAATTTAAATAAGTTTTTATCAGAAGATAAGAATAGGATAAAAACTTTTTTTGGAAAAAACGAAGAAAATAATTTGGAAAATAAAAAAACAATAATCAATGTAAAAGATTTAGATTTATTTTATGGAGATTTCCAAGCCTTAAAAAAAATTAATATGGAAATAAAAGAAAATGAAATCACAGCCTTTATTGGACCAAGTGGTTGTGGTAAATCTACAACTTTAAAATGTTTTAATAGGATGAACGATTTAGTTGATGATTGTAAAATAAAAGGGCTAATAGAAATTGACGGCAAAGATATTAATAAAAAAAATGTTGATGTTGTTAGTTTAAGAAGAAATGTAGGCATGGTTTTTCAAACACCCAATCCCTTTTCAAAATCTGTTTATGATAATATAACTTACGGTCCAAAAATTGATGGAATTAAAGATAAAGATGAACTTGATGCAATAGTAGAAAAATCTTTGAAAGCTGCAAGCGTATGGGATGAAGTAAAAGATAAATTAGACAGAAATGCTCTATCATTTTCTGGTGGACAACAACAAAGAATTTGCATAGCAAGAGCTCTTTCTGTAAATCCAGAAATAATTTTGATGGACGAGCCAACAAGTGCCCTTGATCCAATTTCTACTGCATCAATTGAAGAATTATTAGAAGATTTAAGGGGTAAATATACTATAGTAATAGTTACTCATAATATGCAACAAGCAGCAAGAATTTCTGATAGAACGGCATTTTTCTTGACTGGAGAAGTTATTGAAATGGATCAAACAAAAAAAATATTTAATGATCCAAAAGATAAAAGAACTGAAGATTATATAACAGGAAGGTTCGGTTGATATGAGAACAAGATATATTGAAGATTTAAATAATATTAGGGAAATGGAAAAAAATGTTTCGGAGCTAATCGAAGTGTCATACGATAGGTTTATTTTATATGTTGAAAATAATCAAAAAAATAATCTTGAAGAAATAATTGACCTTGATCATGATATTAGACAATATGGCGCAGATATAGAAAGATTTTGCTATGATCTTTTGGCTTTGCAACAACCAGTTGCAAGAGATTTGAGATTTTTACAAATGTCTATTAAACTTGCATCAACCTATAAAAGAATTTCAAATCATTTGGCACAAGCCGCTGCAATTATTTTGGAATTTCCATTAAGAGATGAAGAAAGAGAATTTGTAAAAGAATTTATAAAAAATCAAAAAGATATGAATATTAATAGCATTCAAAGTTTCGAAGACAATGATAATGAGCTTGCCCTAAGAACAATAGAAGATGACCAAATTAATAATAAATTATTTGAAGATTGCATTCATTACCTTGTAAAACTTACAAAAACAGACCAAATAACACCTATGGAATTGTCTGAAAAAGTACTTTTCTATAAATATTTTGAAAGAGTAGGAGATAGGCTAGCAAAAATAGCTGATTATTCAACGAGATTATGATTTATGTTGTAGAAGATGACAAGGCAATAAGAAATTTAGTTTTATATGCTTTAAAAGAAAAAAATTATCAAGTTAGAGGCTTTGAAGACGGTCTGAATGTTGTAGAATCTTTGAAAAATGAAAATGTAGATTTGTTAATTTTGGATATAATGTTGCCAGAAAAAGACGGAATAGAAATTTTGAAAGAAGTTAGAGAATTTTCAGATATTCCTATAATAATGCTTACAGCAAAAAATGATGAATATGATAAAGTTTTAGGACTTGAAAGCGGAGCTGATGATTATATTACCAAACCATTTTCTATTTTAGAATTAATTTCAAGAATTAAGGCTGTTTTAAGAAGAAGCGAAAAGAAAGATAGCGAGCATTTATCTTATAAAAACATAAGAGTAAATATCAAAAAAAGAACAGCAAAAATTGATGGAGAAAAAATCGACTTAACCTACAAGGAATTTGAAATGCTCTTGTTATTTTTATCAAATATTGGTAATGTTATAACAAGAGAAGATTTTCTACTAAAAATTTGGGGCTATGATTATGAGGGCGAAACAAGAACAGTTGACGTTCACATAGCAAGTCTTAGAAATAAATTAAAATCTGCAGGACTTCACATAAAAACTGTAAGAAATTTAGGATATAAACTTGGAGAAATATGAAAAAAATAATTGAGAAAAATATTAATATTATAACAAGTTCACTAATTATTGTTATTTTTATAATTTTCTCTTTATTTTCATACCAAAGACAAACAAAAGCTCAAGATGAATTTGTAGAAAATTCTTTGAGCTTTTTTGCTTTTGGAGAAATTGACGGAAATAAAGTTAAAAATTTTAAAAAATCCTACAAATACGATTTGCTAGTAAAAGATGAAAAAGAAAAAGTCATCTATAATACTGGGATAGATAAAAATATAATAAAAAATTATGAGTTTGAAGATATTGATATAGTAAAAAAATCCAAAAAAAATTACCTAGGCTATGAAAGAAAAATTTTTGCGAAAAAATCTCATGACAAAATATTTGCCATAGAATTTTATAATACTTCTTTTCTTTTGTATCTTTTTAAAAGAATTTATATGTTAATATTTGCAATAATTTTTGCCTTAATAATAAATAAATTTTTCACAAATTCCCTATACGAAAAACTTATAAATCAATTCAAAGAAGAAATAAATGATAAAAAAGATTTTGAAGATTTAAAAGACAATCCAAAAAAATATTTGGATAAATTAATAAATGAAAAAGGAAAAATTGAAGATGAAAATTTAAAATTAAAAACAAGAATAGCCAATATTGAAAAAATAACATCAAATATGGAAGAAGGCTTTATATATTTCGATAAAGCTGGAAATATTGTAATAATTAACGATGCTGCAAAAAATTTATTAAATATCAACAGAGAAAACAAACTAGATAATTTAATTGACAATGAAGACTTTAAACTTGCCCTAAGACAAACAAGACTTCTAAAAAAAGGAAAAAATTTAGATTTGGATCTTGATGAAATTTCAGTAAAAATATTTTTGGATCCTGTAATAGATGAAGATATTGTTTCTTATATTGTAATTGTAATTGACAATTCAAAAAACAAAAAAGCAGAAGCAATGCGAAGAGAATTTAGCTCAAATGTAAGTCATGAGTTAAAATCTCCTCTAACAAGTATAAATGGTTATGCAGAGCTAATAGCCACAGGCCTTGCAAAAGATGACGATATAAAAAAATTTGGACAAATTATAAATGAAGAAGGAAATAGACTTTTAAATATTATTGACGATATATTAAAACTTTCAAAACTTGATGAAGAAAATTTACAAGAAGGAAAAACCATAATAAATATAAAAAATGTTGTAGATCAAAGTATAAATAGATTTAAAAGAATTTCTGAAATGAAAAATATCAAAGTCGAAAACAAAGTTTGTGATATAAATATAAAAACTCACGAATCACTTTTTACAGACTTAGTTACAAATATTTATGAAAATGCAATAAAGTACAACAAAACAAACGGACAAATTACAATAAAATGTGAAAAAAATAAAAAAAATATAAATTTAATAATTGAAGATAGGGGAATTGGCATAAAAAAAGAAGATTTGCCAAGAATTTTTGAAAGATTTTATGTAGCTGACAAACAAAGAACAAGAACATTAAAATCAACAGGACTTGGCTTATCAATCGTAAAACATATTTGTGATTACTTAAATTACGATATAAAAGTAGAAAGCAAATATGGATATGGAAGTAAATTTATAATTTCAATTCCAGCTTTGTAATTTTATTTTTTAATTTTATTTGATATAATTATTATGAGTAATTATTAAAATTTTAAGGAGTAGATATGAAAATACAAGTTTGTGCAGGCGCAAGATGTACTATGCTAGGATCTGACATAATTTATAACAGGTTATCAGATTTTGTAGAAGAATTTAACGACAGAATATATAAGGGCGATTTAGATGTACAAGAAATCGAACTTGAAATAGAAATGGTAACTTGCAATGATGTTTGCAAAAAAAATAAAAAAAATTCCCCGGTTGTTATTGTTGACGGAAAAATTTTTACAAATGCAAAAACACAAGTTATCATGGAGTACATATTAGATAAGGCTTTTGAAGAAAATTTTAAATAAAATATTTAAGGAAAGAATAAATAATGAAAGAAACATACATAAACATATTAAATATTAGAAGAATGGCCTTTGAACACATTGCAAAAATTGCTTTTGAAAATAGGCCAATATATGACATAGCTACAGAAGTATTTGATATACTTCCAGGAGAAGAAGCATCTTATAGGGAAAATATTTTTAGAGAAAGAGCAGTAATGGGCGAAAGACTAAGAATGGGAGTTGGTCTTCACGCAAGAACAGCCGATAATACTGGAGCTATTACTGATGGTTTGGATGACGAAGATTTTGATATAAAAAAATATGAACCACCACTTGTTTCAGTAATAAAAATAGCTTGCGAAGCATGTCCTGAAAATAGGGTTGAAGTTACAAATACTTGTAGAGCATGTATTGCTCATCCATGCGTAAATGTTTGTCCAAAAAATGCTATTACCTATACATCAAAAGGTTCAATAATCGACCAAGACAAATGTATAAAATGTGGAAAATGCGTAGAAGCTTGTCCATACAATGCTATTGCTCATACAAAAAGACCATGTGCAGAATCTTGTGGAGTTAAGGCAATAAAAAGCGATAAATTAGGAAGAGCAGAAATTGACGATGACAAATGTGTAGCTTGTGGAAGATGTATAACATCATGTCCATTTGGAGCAATTTCAGATAAAACAGAAATTTACCAATTGGCAAAAGCATTAAATACAGACAAACACGTTTACGCAATTGTTGCTCCATCATTTGTAAGACAATTTGGTCAAATGGCATCTCCTGTTCAAATAAAAGAAGCAATCAGAAAATTAGGTTTTAGAGATGTAATAGAAGTAGGACTTGGAGCAGATCTTACAACATTAAATGAAGCTCACGAATACGTAGAAAGCGTGCCAGAAAAAATTCCATTTATGGGAACATCATGCTGTTATTCTTGGAAATTAATGGTAAAGAAAAAATTCCCAGAAATAAATGACAAAATTTCAGAATCATCAACACCAATGATTTATTCAGGAAAACACATCAAAAAAATGGACGAAAAAGCACAAGTGGCATTTATTGGGCCATGTATTTCCAAAAAACTCGAAGCAAGAAGACCAGAAGTTGCAGAAACAATTGATTATGTAATAACTTATGAAGAGCTAATGGGAATGTTCTTGGCAAAAGATATAGACCCTGCAGAAATAAAAATTGAAGAAGATTGGCAAGATGCATCAGAAACAGGAAGAAATTATGCAGTAAGCGGAGGAGTAGCTGAAGCTGTAAAAAGAAGAATTGCAGAAATAAATCCTGATTTAGAAGTTAATGTAGAAAAAGCAGAAGGACTTGCCGACTGCGTAAAACTTGCCCAAATGGCAAAACTAGGAAGAAAAGACGGACTATTATTAGAAGGAATGGCATGCGTAGGAGGATGCGTAGGAGGCCCTGGAACCTTAATTTCAGAATTAAAAACAGGCAAAGCAGTAAAACAATTTGCCAAAGAATCAATCTACAAATCCCCATACGACAACAAAAACATACCAGAAGAAGATAAACCAAAAGATTGAAAAAATTAAGAGCATATAAATATGCTCTTTTTTTTGTACAAAAAAAGATGCGAATTTTCGCATCTTTTTAATATTTTTTACTTATCTAAATCTTCCTTAATAGCCTTAGCTAAATTTTCAAGAGTTTTTTCTTGGTCATCTTTCATTGAAGAATTTATTATGAAATCTTCTCCAACGTATTCGTGTTTTCCTTTTTCAAGAATTTCTTTTGCTTGTTCAAGAGATTTTCCACCCCATGAATAATTGTGAATGAATGAGATGTGTCTGTTTTGGTAGCCTGTTCCAACTAATTCTCTTAAAAGAGCATCCATCTTATGGTATAAACCTGCATTATAATTCATTGCTACAAAAACTTGGTTTGAATATTTGTGGCTATCAGCAATAATATATGAAAAATCATTGTCAGAAACATCATATAATTTTATATTTTCAACTCCAAGTTCATCAAGTTTTGAAGCTAAAATATCAGCTGCTAATTCTGTGTTTCCATACATTGAAGAAAATACTATATTTACACCCTTAACTTCTGGTTTAAAATTTGCCCACTTATCATATTTATCTAAAATAAATTCTATAGATTTTTTGTCATCATAAATTGGTCCGTGAAGTGGTAAAATTCCATTAATTTCAAAATCAGATACTTTTTTAAGAAGATTTGTAACCATTTTTCCTTGTTTTCCAACTATATTTATATAATATCTTCTATTTTCATCAAGCCAAGAATCTTTTTTAATGTAGTGTTTAGCTGAAATATGTCCTTGTAAAACTCCAAATGAACCAAAAGCATCAGCTGAGAAGAATAAACCTTCTGTTGTTTCATAAGTCATAAAAACTTCTGGCCAGTGAACCATTGGAGCAAAAACAAATTTCAAATTTCTTTTACCAATATTTAATTCATCGCCATCTTTAATTTCTAAAAATCTATCTTCGTTGTATTTATCGTTTGGATAAAATTGATGGAAAAATTTTATTGTTTTTTGATTTCCTACAAATTTACAATTTGGATATTTGTCCAAAATAAAATCAATTGATCCACAATGATCAGGTTCCATGTGTTGAACGATAATATAATCTAAATCTTCTCCGTCAAGAGCTTTTTCAACATTATCAAGATAAGTTCTTATTACAGAAGAATCAGAGCCGTCCATCAAAACATTTTTTTCATCTTTTATAATATATGAATTGTAAGTTACGCCGTTTGGAAGGGTAAACATATTTTCAAATCTTTTTAAATCCCTATCATTGGCGCCCACCCAATAAATATTTTCATAAACTTTTTTTATAAATTGCATATAACCTCCAAAGTTTTATTTTTCTTAAAATCTATTATACCTTAATAAGTATAAAATTAAATAAAAAACAAAGCTGTCGTTATTTAAATTTTAATATTTTATCTAGAAAACTTTTTCATAAGCAAAGTTTTTAAATATATATTTTTATTACAAAAAAATATTTGGAAAAATTTTAAAAAATTTGATTAAATAAAGAATTTTAGGATATATAATAAGTGTAGATGTTTTACATATTCATATATTGCAATTTAATTTTATCATTATTTTTAATCTTTATAAAAATAAATTGTGTTGACAAAAAAACATTTTCAGTATAGAATTATATTGTAAAACAAAAATGGATATTATATTTTTTAGGAGGAATATATGCTTTTTAAAACAACAGATGAGCATGAAGCTTTACGTAAAAAAGTCAGAGAATTTGCTGAAGAAAAAGTAAAACCAATTGCTTTTGAGCTTGATCAAAACAACGAATTTCCTGACGAAATTGTAAAGGAAATGGGAGAATTAGGATTTTTAGGAATTCCTTATCCTAAGAAATACGGTGGTCAAGGTTTAGACGTAATGAGCTATGCGATCACAGTTGAAGAATTATCAAGAGTTGATGGTGGTGTTGGAGTTATTTGTTCTGCACATACATCTTTGGGTTCATGGCCTATCTACGCTTTTGGTACAGAAGAACAAAAGAAAAAATATTTAACACCATTAGCTAAAGGTGAAAAAATTGGTGCATTTGGTCTTACAGAAGAAAATGCTGGATCTGATGCAGGTGGAACAGAAACAACAGCTGAATTAGATTTGGATGGAAAAAGATATATTTTAAATGGTAAAAAAATCTTTATTACTAACGCACCAAAAGCAGATACATACGTAGTATTTGCAGTAACAACTCCAGGAATTGGAACTCATGGTATTTCAGCATTCATAGTTGAAAAAGGAATGGAAGGATTTACATGTTCTGATCACTATGACAAATTAGGTATTAGATCTTCATGTACTGCTGAATTACATTTTGATAATGTAAAAGTTCCTAAAGAAAATCTTTTAGGAAAAGAAGGTCAAGGATTTAAGATTGCTATGGCAACTCTTGACGGTGGTAGAATTGGTATTGCATCTCAAGCTTTAGGTATTGGACAAGGTGCTTATGAATCAGCTCTTGCTTATGCTAAAGAAAGAGAACAATTTGGTATGCCAATTGCTCATCTTCAAGCAAATACATTTAAGCTTGCTGACATGGCAACAAACTTAAAAGCTGCAAGACTTATGATTTATTCTGCTGCAGAATTAAAAGAAAATCACGAAAGATATTCAGCAGATGCAGCTATGGCAAAACAATTTGCATCTGATCTTGCTGAAAAAATAACTTCAGAAGCATTACAATTGTACGGTGGATCTGGATTTATTAAAGGTATCGATGTAGAAAGATTCTACAGAGATTCTAAGATTACACAAATCTATGAAGGTACAAATGAAATTATGAGAGTTGTTGTTGGAGCAAATACAGTAGGTAGAGCTCCAAAGGTTAAAGCTGTTGGATCAAATAAAAAATCTGGCCCTATTGCAGGAGTTAGAAAGGGAGAAATCTATGAAGGAGATCCTAAAGAAGCAGTTAAAAATCTTGTAGCAGCACTTAAGAAAGACGGATATGATTTTACTGTAGGAATTGATCCTTACACACCAATTGCAGATTCTGAAAGAATAGTTGTAGCAGGTCGTGGTATAGGTGAAAAGAAAAATATGAAATTGATTGAAGATTTAGCTTACCAAGCAGGAGCATCTATTTCATCATCAAGACCAGTTGCAGAAACACTTAAATATGTAGACATCAATAGATACGTTGGTATGAGTGGTCAAACATTTAAAGGAAACTTATATATAGGTGTAGGTGTATCTGGAGCAGGACAACACTTAAAAGGAATCAAAGACGCATCAACAATAGTTGCAATTAACAATTCTAAAAATGCTGCAATATTTAATAACTGTGATTATGGTATAGTTGGAGATGCTATGGTAATTCTTCCACTTTTAATCAAAGAATTAGATAATGGAGAAGCTAAGAAACCAGCACCACCAATGAAGAAAATAAAAAGATCTAAACCAAGAAAAATGGCTCCTACAAATCCAATTTATGTAGATTTAGGTTCTGGATATGAATACAATCCTGAACTTGGAGATCCAGAAAATGGAATTGAACCAGGAACACCATTCGATAAATTGCCAGATTCTTGGGTATCACCAGTATCAGGCGAAGCAAAAGATCAATTCATTAAAATGGATGTACCAGAAGACAGAAAGTAGTAGGAGGAATATATGTATACAGTTAGAAAAGTTACAGACGACTTATTTTATGTAGGTGGAGATGACAGAAGACTTGCTCTATTTGAAAATATTTTTCCTATAGACGGAGTTTCATACAACTCATACCTTTTAATGGATGAAAAAACAGTTTTAATAGATTCAGTTGACTGGTCTATTACAAGAGAATATATACTAAACGTATCTAGAGTTCTTGGAGATCGTGATCTTGATTATATGTTAATTCAACACATGGAACCAGACCACTGTTCTGCAATCGAATTAATGCTACATTACTATCCAAACGTAAAAATTATAGCAAGTGAAAAAGCTATATTATTTATGAGACAATTTGGTTATCACGTAGATGATAGATACATTGAAGTAAAAGAAGGAGATTCAATCTCATTTGGTAAACACGAATTTACATTCGTAGAAGCTCCAATGGTTCACTGGCCAGAAGTTTTAATGACTTATGATTTAACAGATAAAGTTTTATTCTCAGCAGATGCTTTTGGTTCATTTAAATCTAATGACGGAAGACTTTTTGCCGATGAAGTAAATTGGGATAGAGATTGGCTAGATGAAGGAAGAAGATATTTCACAAATATAGTTGGTAAATATGGTACATTCGTACAAGCAGTTCTTAAAAAAGCAGCAGGACTTGATATTAAATATATCTGCCCACTTCACGGACTTGTTTGGAGAAAAGACTTTGGCTATATTTTAGATAAATATGACAAATGGTCAAGCTATGAACCAGAAGAAGAAGGAGTTTTAATTGCTTATGCATCAATGTATGGAAATACAGAATATGCAGCTCAAGCTCTAGCATCAAAACTTGCTGAAAGAGGAATGACAAATATTTCCCTAAGAGATGTTTCAAGCACAGATGTATCTTACCTAATTGCAGACGCATTTAAATATTCAAATATCGTTCTTGCATCAGTAACATACAACCTTGGAATATATCCAAAAATGAAAGACTTCATCCATGATATGGCAGCACTTAACGTACAAAATAGAGCAGTATCATTAATGGACAATGGTACTTGGGCTCCAACAGCTGCAGATAAAATGGAAGAATTTTTAGATAATGAAATGAAATTAATAGACGTTCTACCTGAACAAGTAAATATAGTTTCATCATTAAAATCTGCAAAAGAACCAGATATGGATGCTTTAGTTGACGGAATTTTTGAATCAATGAAGAAAAGAAGAGAAGAAGTTCAAAAAGCTAAAGATCAAAAATAAAAATTAAATTTAAAACTGTCACAGGAAACTGTGGCAGTTTTTTTGTAAATCTTATATAATAATTTTATAGTTTAAAAAGATTTGAGGTTTATATGAAAAAAAATTTAAAATTAAGAGCAGAAAATTTTAAAATTAAAATTGGAAATATATCTTACAACAAGAAAAAGATAAAAGAAACGATAAAAAAAGCAAATGATGATTTGGTAAATATTTTGCTTTTGCCAGAACTTTGTCTTACTGGAGCAAGTTTGTATGATGGATTTGCGAATGATGATATTTTGGAAGAATGCCTTGATGCTTTATTTGATTTGAAAAATTTTTCAAAAAATATTGATACTTTGTTTTCTGTTGGACTTCCTGTAAAAGAGGGAAGAAAAATAATTGATATGGTATTTTTATTAAAAGAAGGCGATATTATTGGAGGATTTTTTAAAGATAATTTTAAAGACCACGAAAAATATGTTTTTGACACTCCAGAAGAAGATGAGTTTATTAAGATAAAAGATGAATATGTTCATCTATATAATAAATCATATATAGAAATTAACGATATAAAAATAGCCGTAAGCGTAGGAGAAAATGAGGAGAAAGATATTCCCGATTCATTAATTTCTAAGTCAAAAAATAATATAGATATAATTTTAAATCCATCAGCAAAAACTAGATATATAGGATCAAAAAAAGATATAGAAGATAAAATTAAATTTTTGTCAAAAGATACAATTTACCTATATTCAAGCACAGGACTTGGAGAAAGTTCAACCGATTTTGTTTATGAAGGCTTAAATATTATTGGAGAAAATGGAAAAATTAAAGAAAGTAAGAGAGATGAATTTGTTGATTTATGTTCATATTTTGATATAAGTCAAAATACTATAGAAGAATTTTTTGATTTTAAAAATAAGCCAAGTCTTTCATATTGGGATAAATTTCCTTATTTGCTTGATGATAAAAAAATCTATGTAGAAGATGCTTTTGATATAGTAACAAGAGCTTTAATTCAAAGAATGGAGGCAATTTCTTGCAAAAAAGTTATCTTGGGACTAAGTGGTGGACTTGATTCAACCATGGCACTTTTATTTATAGTAAAAGCATTCGAAAAGATGAATTTGCCAAAAGAAAAAATTCTTTTATACACAATGCCAGCCTTTGGAACAAGCAAAAGAACAAAATCAAATGCTTTTAAGCTAGCAGAAGCTTTTGAAATAAAATTAAATGAAATTGTAATAAAAGATGCAGTAAATATTCATCTAAAAGATATTGGTCATGACGGAAAAACTCAAGATATAGCCTACGAAAATGCTCAAGCAAGAGAAAGAACCCAAATTTTATTTGATATAGGAAATATGGAAAATGCTCTAGTAATAGGAACTGGAGATAAGTCAGAAATTTCCCAAGGCTTTGCAACCTACAACGGCGATCACATGTCATCCTATGCAGTTAATGCCTCTTTGACAAAGACAGAATTAAGATACATTGTTTCCTATCTTGTAGAAAATACAAAAAATCAAAAATTAAAAGAAGTTTTGGACGATATATTAAAAACTCCAATTTCTCCAGAGCTAAAAAATGAAAATGAAGAAAAAATCAGCCAAAAAACTGAAGATATAATAGGCCCTTATGAATTAATAGACTTTTTCACATTTGAATTTTTGGAAAATTCATCAGTAGAAGAAATATATGAAAAAGCAAAAGTTGCCTTCAAAGACGACTATGACAAAAAAACCATAAAAAAATGGCTCAAATCATTTTATAAAAGACTAATTACAAGTCAATTTAAAAGATCAGTTTCAGTAGACGGCCCAGCCTTATCACAAAAATCATTCTCCCCAAGAAGAGGATACTTGTTAGCCTCAGATATGTCTGCAGAAGTTTTTCTAGAAAGAATAGAAAAATTAGATGAATAAAATAATGATTTTTATAATATTTTGCCTAATTTTACTTCTTTTCTCATACATTTACTATCAATGCAAGTGGGCAAAAGAAGTAAAGCAAGATATATACAGCAAAAAAATAAAAAATAAAATAAAAATAACACAAATTAGTGATTTTCATTCGAATAAATTAAAAAATATGGAATATTTTAAGGAAAAAATCCTAGAATTTAATCCGGATTTTATAATTTTGACAGGAGATATAAACGATTACGGAGAAGAAAAGAAATTTAATAGGGCAATAGACTTTCTAGAGAAGCTTTCAAAATTAGAAATAAAAACCTATTATATAACAGGAAATCACGAAGAAGCAGGCCCTATGCTTGATGAATTTATAGAAAAAATCAAAAGACTTGGTATAAAATATTTAAAAAATGAGGGAGAATATTTAAAAATTAGGGACGAAAATATTTATATTTATGGAGTAAGCTATAATAATTTTTCATTAAAAAATTACCAAACAAAAGATGAAAATTTAAATATAATATTAAGTCATTTTTCTAAAAACATAAGAGATAATTTAGACGATACTATGGATATAATTTTTTCAGGTCATACCCACGGAGGACAAGTTAGATTTCCATTTTTGGGAGCTTTGCTAGCACCTGGGGAAGGATATTTTCCAAAATTTGATAAAGGATTATTTAAATATAAAAATTCACAAATTTATATAGATTCAGGACTAGGAAATACCTTTATGGATTTGAGATTTTTAAATAGGATACAGTTTTCCAATATCACTATCATGCGCCAATAGTTTAATGGTAAAACAAAAGTGTCCGAAGCTTAAGATAGGGGTTCAATTCCTCTTTGGCGTGCCAAAAAATAGACTGAAGTAAATTTACTTCAGCCTATTTTTTATTTATTTTCTTTTATATAAGTAATTAAATCTTCAATCAATTCTTCTTTTTTCTTATAAATTCTTGGTTTTTTGAATTTATTTCCATTTTTATCTACGTAAGAAAGTCCTGTTACAAGTTTGTTTATATATAAAAAATCATTTTGAAATATGTCTTTTTTCATTGGTGGAAATTTATCTTCTTTGTCATTTCCTCCAAGTCTTATATCTGTGTAGAGTTGAAAAATTTGAAGACCTTTTTCAAATGCTATTCCCATCTCTGCTGCAAGGCCTAAATCTTGTGTGTCCATCAATCCTACTAATATATCTGCATTTTTAAGTCTTTCGTAGTCTGCTAATAGTATATCGTAATTTGATGTAAAGCCTGCATCTTTATCATTTATTTCTAAATTTTGTGCGGGATTATAAATTTCTATATCTGAAAATTCATTTTCAAGTGCCTTTTGAATTTCTAGTGCTTGCCATCTTTGTCCTTCTGTAAATAAATCACAACCTAAATATATTTTCATATTACCACCTTTCATAAGTATATTATAGCACAAAAAAATAAGGGCGAACCCTTATTTAAATTGTATATTTATTGTATAATCTTCAAGACTATTGTCTATGTTGATTATATCTTTTATTGCTTTTTCACATTTTTTGTTGGCTTCTATCAAGATTCCTTTGTCTATTGCTCTTTTTTCTACTGATTTTTTTTGATTTTTGGCAAAGTCATTGTAGTCTTCAACTTTAATTGGATTAAAAATTGAAGTTTTTTGGTCGAAAATTTTTAGGGAATCTTCATAAATTTCGTGCGATAAAATTTTTGATTTTGGTAATTTTATGTTTATAGTTTTTCCTGAAACTCTTACATCCATTTTTTCAAGATCTACTCCACAAGAAATCATTCCATCATAAGAAACTATAAATTTCTTTTGGGTAAATGGTATATCGTAGCCATAAAATTTATTTGAATTTTCAAATTGTCCCATATTTGTGTAGGAATATTTTAAACTTGTTAGCTCTTTTGCATTTTCTATTCTATTTTCTATTAATTTGTTGTCTATTTTATTTTCATTTTTTGAAGAAAAATAATTGAATGAAAACAATAAACAAACGGCTAAAAGAATTGCTATAATAATATTTTTTATTTTTGACATTTTTGCTCCTTTATTCATAATTAATATTATCTTATTATAAATATAATGAATTACAAGTCGTAAATGAAAAATATTAAAATTTATCAAAAAACTTTCTTGACAATTAAAATTTACCTTGGTATTATGAATTTGAACGAAGAATAGGCTCATTGAAATGGGCGAAAGTGTACCTAGGGATCTGTTTTTTTCAAGACCGAGCGGTACGGATATTTTTTAGTATTACACCAGAGGGACAAAAGCCCAGGAGGATAGGTTTCGTAGCCTGTCCTTCTGGGCTTATTTTTTGTAAAAATTTTTAAGGAGAAAAAAATGCATACAATCTACGAAGGTAAGACAAAAAATTTGGTTGAAAATGATGGAAAATATTTTTGTTTATTTAAGGATACTATGACTGGTACTGATGGAGTATTTGATACTGGTGGAAATCAAGTTGCTGGAGAAAAAGAAGGCGCTGGTCAAGAGTGTCTAAAAGTTTCTAAATTTTTCTTTGAAAAAATAAATGAGGCTGGTGTAAAAACTCATTATCTTGGAGCGGACCTTGATAAAAATCTTATGGAAATTGAAAAATGTACAGTTTTTGGAAAAGGTTTAGAAGTTATTACAAGATTTAAAGCTGTTGGATCTTTTATGAGAAGATATGGTCTTTATGCAAGTGAAGGACAAGATCTTGATGCTTATTCTGAAATTACTTTAAAAGATGATGATCGCGAAGATCCACTTATAACTGAAGATGGATTGGTTGAATTAAATATTTTATCTCATGATGAATACAAAAAAATAATTGAAGAAAATAAAAAAGTTGCAAGACTTGTAAAAGATATTTTGGCTGAATATGGACTTGATTTGTATGATATAAAATTTGAATGGGGAAGACTTGCTTCAAGCGGAGAAGTTGTTTTGATTGATGAAGTTTCTGGTGGAAATATGAGAGCTTACAAAGATGGAACTTATATTGAACCTATGGAATTGTCAAAATATTTGGGACTTTAATAAGGAGTTTATATGAAAGTTTCTATAATTATGGGATCTTTGTCTGATAGTCCAATTGCTGATAAGGTTGTTTCAAAATTAATTGAATTTGGAATTGATTATGAAGTCAAAGTAATTTCTGCTCACAGAGCTTTAAAAAGTTTAGAAAAATATGTAAAAGAAAGCGAAGATGAAAGTGAAGTTTATATTGGAATTGCTGGAAAGGCTGCTCATTTATCTGGAGTAATTGCAGCTTTGACAATAAGACCTGTAATTGGAATTCCTGCAAAATCATCTCATCTTGGTGGACTTGAAGCTTTACTTTCTACAGTTGAGATGCCAAGTGGCGTTCCTGTTGCAACTGTTGCAATCGGAGGAGGAGAAAATGCTGCAATTTTGGCTACAGAAATTCTTGCAATAAAATATGATTCTTTAAGAGAAAAATTAAAGGATATGAGAATAAAAATGAAAGAAACTATAGATAATTCTGAATATGAATATAAGGCAAATAAATGAGTGGAATTGTAGGAATATTTTCAAAAAAGAAATATAAAAATGTTTTTCCCGAATTATACTCTGGCCTCTATGCAATCCAACATAGAGGCCAAGAGTCAATGGGAATATCACTTCTTGCTCATGAAAAATTATCAGAAATTAAAGGTAAGGGAGAAATTGCCAACAATATTAGCCTAGATAATATTTCAACTCTTGCAGGAAATGTTGGTCTTGGTTATGTAAAATATAGGTTTGCTGAAGATGATAAATCTCTTATGCCAATGCCATGGTTATTTTATCCTGAAAATTCAAATTTTAAAAATTTGATTGCAATTGATGGAAAATTTCTTGATGAAACAAGTCCTGAAGATGTTGTAAATAAATTAAATTCGAATAATATAGATGAAATTATACAATTTATAAACAATTTAAAGGGAGCATATTCTATTATTCTCGTAAATGGAAATAGGATGATTGCGATTAGAGATCCTTATGGAATTAAAAATCTTTGCGTTGGTAAAAAAGAAGATTCTTATATAGTTGCAAGCGAATCTTGTGTGATTGAATCAATTGATGGACAACTTTGTCACGAATTAAAACCAGGAGAAATTTATATAGTTGATGATAATGGAGAAGAATCCTATTTTGCAAAAGAGCTTTCTAATTCTCCTTGCATTTTTGATTTTGTTTATACTGCAAGACCTGACTCTTCAATAAATGGTGTTAGCGTCTATGATGCAAGAATTAAAATGGGAGAAATTCTTTACAAAGAACACCCTGTAGATGCAGATATTGTTGTTGGAAGTCCTGATAGTGGATTAATTTCAGCTGTTGGATTTTCGCGTGCATCTAATATAAAATACGAAAGAGCAATCGTAAGAAATAGATATATAAATAGAACATTTATTCTTCCAACAAATTCAATGAGAAAAAAAGGAATAAGAATTAAATTAAATCCAATAAAACATCTTATTGAAGGAAAAAGAGTTGTTCTTGTGGATGATTCAATTGTAAGAGGAAATACTATAAAAAGAGTAATAGAAATATTGAGAGAGTCGGGAGCAAAGGAAGTCCATATTAGGATTGCATCTCCTCAAGTAATAAAAGAAGAAACTTTTACCTTTGATGTACCAGACAAAGATCATTTAATTAGTAACAACAGAAGTGTAGAAGAAGTTAGAAAAATTATAGGAGCAGATTCTTTGGGATTTATTTCCCTAGAAGGATTAAGACAAGCTTGTGGAAATAAAACATATTACGAAAATTGTTTTAATGGATATAACCCTTTAGAAAGGATATAAAATGCCAATAAATTATAAAGACGCTGGAGTTGATGTAGCTAACGGTCAAAAAGAAGTCGAACTTATAAAAAATTTAGTAGAAAAAACTCAATCAGAAAATGTTTTGAGCAAACTTGGAGGATTTTCTGGTCTATTTAGTTTGGAAAATTTAAATATAAAAAATCCGGTTTTGGTTTCAGGGACAGATGGAGTTGGAACTAAAGTTATGCTTGCACAAATGATGGACAAGCACGATACAATTGGAATTGATTGCGTGGCAATGTGCGTAAATGATATTCTTTGCCAAGGAGCAAAGCCATTATTTTTTCTAGATTATATAGCATGTGGCAAACTTGTTCCAGAAAAAATGGAAAAAATTGTAAAAGGAGTAGCTGACGGCTGCCTTCAAGCTAATTCTTCTTTGATTGGCGGAGAAACTGCAGAAATGCCAGGTCTTTATAAGGAAAATGACTATGACCTTGCAGGTTTTTGTGTTGGAATAGTTGATAAAGAAAAAATAATTACTGGAGAAAAAATTAAAAAAGGCGATCATATTTTTGGTTTAAAATCTTCAGGAATTCATTCAAATGGATATTCTCTTGTAAGAAAAATTGTTTTAGAAAAAGAAAAATTATCTTTGGATGAAAAAATTGAAGGACTTGATACAAGTCTTGGAGAAGAATTATTAAAACCAACCAAAATTTATGTGAAAGAAATTTTAGCCCTTCTTGAAAAAATTGAAATAAATGGCCTAAGCCATATTACTGGTGGTGGATTTTATGAAAATATTCCAAGAATGATTCCAGATGGACTTTGTGCAAAAATTGATGTGAGAAATATTCCTCTTCCAAAAATATTTTCACTATTAGAAAAATGGGGAGAGCTTGACAAAAAAGATATGTACGAAACCTTCAACATGGGCGTAGGACTTGTTTTTGCAGTTGATAAAAAAGATATTGAAAAAGTTAAAGAAATAATTGATGAAGATGAGCTTTTAGACCTTGGAGAGGTTATAGAAAATGATGAAAAAATCGACCTCAAATTCTAAAAAAATTGCAGTTTTGATCTCAGGATCAGGAACAAATCTTCAAGCTATAATTGATTCGTGTCAAAATAAAATTATTAATGGGAAAATATCTATAGTAATTTCAAATAAAGAAAATGCTTACGGGCTTACAAGAGCAAAAAATGCCTCAATTAAAACATTGGTTTGCAAAGATAATGATATTTTGCTTGATACTTTAATAAAAGAAAAAATCGATCTTGTTGTTCTTGCAGGCTACCTTAAAATTTTACCTCAAAAAATAATTGACAAGTTTGAGTCAAGAATTATTAATATCCATCCATCCCTTATACCATCATTTTGTGGGATGGGATTTTATGGAAGAAAGGTTCATGAAAAAGTCTATGAAAAAGGAGTGAAATTTACTGGAGCAACCACTCATTTTGTTACAAAAGATGCAGATGATGGGCCAATAATTTATCAAGAAATTGTAAAAATTGACCAAGAAGATACAATCGATGATATAGCAAAAAATGTTTTGGAAAAAGAACACGAAATTTTGATAAAATCAGTGAAAGATTTTTGTGATGATTTATTTTACATAAAAAATAATAAGGTTTTCGTAAAAAAATAGGAGTTTTTGATGAAAGTTTTAATAATTGGAAATGGTGGAAGAGAACACGCACTTGCTTGGAAAATTTCACAATCAAAAAAAGTAGACCAAATATTTATGGCAAAAGGAAATGCGGGAACTAATTCTTTTTGCAAAAATATAAATATCGAACCAACAGATATAAAGTCCTTGGTTGATTTTTCTAAAAAAGAAAAAATTGATCTTACAATTGTAGGGCCAGAAGATCCTTTGTGTATGGGAATTGTAGATGAATTTGAAAAAAATAATCTTAAAATTTTTGGACCAAACAAAGAATGTGCAAAATTTGAAAAATCAAAAAAATTTACCAAAAATTTCCTAGAAAAATATAAGATACCAACAGCAAAATATAAATCTTTTGAAAATTTTGATCTTGCCAAAAATTCCCTAAAAGATTTTTCCTATCCTTTAGTTATAAAAGCTGATGGACTTTGTCTTGGAAAAGGCGTTATAATTTGCGAAGATGAAAAAAAAGCTATAGAAAGTCTTGATGATATTTTTAATAAAAAAATATTTGGTGATGAGGGAAAAACTGTTGTAATCGAAGAATTTTTGAAAGGCGAAGAAGCTTCACTTTTGTGTTTGGTGTCAAACAATAAATTATTTCCATTAGAAACTTGCAAAGATCACAAGCAAATTTATGATGGAAACAAGGGTCCAAATACTGGAGGAGTTGGAACATATTCTCCAAGTAAATTTTCACACAAAACAGGGGAAAATATAGAAATAATTTTAAAGCAAATTGAAAAAGGACTTGATGATTCAAAACTTTCTTACAATGGAATTTTGTTTATTGGATTTATGATTGATAAAGATAAACCAAAAATATTAGAATTTAACGTAAGATTTGGAGATCCAGAAACAGAAACCCTAATGCCAAGACTTGAATCAGACCTTGTAGAAATTATAGAAAAAACTCTTGACAAGAGCCTAAAAAAAGAAGATATAAAATGGTCAGATGATTATTCCCTATCATTAATTCTTGTTTCAGATGGTTATCCATTAAAATATGAAAAAAATAAAGAAATAAGTGGACTTGAAGATGTAAAAAATTCAATTATTTTTCACAATGGAACAAAATTAGAAAATGGAAAAATTTTATCAAATGGTGGACGAGTTCTTACAATAAACGCAAAAGCAAAAACTTTAGAACTTGCAAGAAAAATTGCCTACGATGATTGCGAAAAAATAAAATACGAAAATAAATATTATAGAAAAGATATTGGATTAAATTAGCTAGTTTAACTAGCTAAGAGCGTAGACAAACCCTCAAGCACGAATATCTGACTCCAAAAATTGTTGATTTCTAAATTTCAAAATTCTAAAATCACAAACTCGCTAACGCTCAAACAATGCGATTTTTGACGAATTTTTAAATTTGAAATCAAATCAATTTTTTCCGTATGATATTCTTAGCATGAGGATTTGTATACTTTGTCAACAGTCAAAGCTAGTTTAACTAGCTTTTTTTATTTGCTTAATTTATTTATTAATTTATGTACAAGATAAAGAACAAACAAAAATGAAAAATAATTTGCAATATGTTATAATAAAACATATAATTGTTTTTTTAAAAAAATATAGAAAGGAAAATTTATGAGAATTAATACAATTTGGATTACAGGAGCTCATGGAAGACTTGGCTCGACTCTTGTAAGATATTTAGATCCTTTGGAAGCTGAAATAATTGCAACTGACAAAGATGAAGTTGATATTACAAAACAAGAAGAAGTAAATTTGTTTGTAGATAGAAATAGACCAAAAATAATTATCAATTGTTCGGGCATTACCAATAGATTAAAATGCGAAAATGATCCTGACAAAGCATATTTGTTAAATGCTTTGGGAGCAAAAAATATTGCCATTGCGTCAAATAGGGTTAGAGCAAAACTTGTTCAGTTATCTACAGCAGATGTTTTTGATGGACAAACAATTCATCCATACAAAGAAATTGATAAGGCAAATCCAAATACAGTTTATGGAAAAAGTAAATTTTTGGGGGAAGAATTTGTAAAAAATTTTGCTGATAGATATTTTATAGTTAGGGTTTCAAGACTTTATTCAAAAGAAAATAATTTGGTTGAATCAATTATTGAACAAGCAAAAAATGGTATTGTTAAAGTGCCAAAATCAAGATATGGTTCGCCAACATCAGCCTATGAGCTTTCAAAATTTTTGATTTCAATAATGGGAACTAATGCTTATGGAATTTATCATGCTTCATGTGAGGGGACTTGTTCCTTTAGAGCTTTTGCTCAAAAAATTATTGATGTAACAAAAATTGATGCAAAGGTAGAAGAAGTTAGAGATTCTGATAGAATCGATTTCGAACCAGCCTTTAGGGGAATAGATAATTATTTTTTAAATCTTTTGGACAAAAATACTTTTTCAACATGGGAAGATGCCTTAAAAGATTACCTGAGAAGGGAGTATGGTTATGAAAGCTAAATCTAATAAAAAATTAGGCTTAACTTCTAAAATTTTTATTGCCCTAATTTGTGGAATGATTCTTGGAATTGTAATGCATTATTTTGTTCCAAAAGGTCATATTAAAGATGACATTATAATTGATGGAATTTTTTATTTATTAGGTCAAATGTTTATAAGAGCTATGCAAATGCTAGTTGTGCCATTGGTATTTTTTTCAATCGCTGATGGCTGCAGAAATATGGGAGATACGAAAACTCTTGGAAAAGTTGGAATAAGAATTGTATTATTTTATCTTTTAACAACATCCCTTGCAATAATTATTGCTCTTTCTTTGGCGTCAATTATAAATCCTGGAAAAGGAATGGATATGAAATTGGGTTCAAATGAATTTAATATGGATGCTGGAGAAAAAGCTTCAATGAAAGATACGCTTTTAAATATGATTCCAACAAATCCTATTGAAGCTTTGGCAAAAGGCGATATGCTACAAATAATTATTTTTGCAGTTATAGTTGGACTCTTAATTGCATCTATGGAAGATAGGTTAGAAACTTTAGGAAATATAATTACAGAAATGAATGATTTGATGATGAGTATGACAATGGCTGTAATGAAACTTGCACCAATAGGAGTATTTTTCTTAATAGCAAGAACATTTTCAAATCTTGGTTACGATGTAATTTTGTCTATGCTTTCATATATGATTTCTGTAATTTTGGGACTTGCTTTCCAACTTCTGATAGTTTATATGCTGCTTTTGACGATTTTTGTAAGAGTAAATCCATTTGCTTTTCTAAAAAAATATTTTCCAGTTATGACTTTTGCATTTTCAACCGCATCATCAAATGCAACAGTTCCATTAAATATTCAAACTCTAGAAGATATTGGAGTTGATAAAAAAATTTCTTCATTTACAATTCCTTTGGGAGCGACAATAAATATGGATGGAACTGCAATAATGCAAGGAGTAGCTGTAGTATTTATTGCAAATGCTTATGGAATTGATTTAACGTTGAATGATTATTTAACTGTAATATTAACAGCGACGATTGCATCAGTCGGTACAGCAGGAATTCCATCAGTAGGACTTGTTACTTTATCAATGGTCTTGTCATCAGTTGGACTTCCAGTAGAAGGAATTGCTATGATAATGGGAATAGATAGAATTTTGGATATGGCAAGAACAGCAATAAACACAACAGGAGATGCATCTGGAACAATTATAGTTGCAAATTCTGTAAATGCATTTAATAAAGAAAAATTTAATAAAAGAGTTTAAAATAAAAAAAGTTGGTAAAGAATTTTCTTTATCAACTTTTTTATTTATTTAATTTTTTTGACACTGTGGGCAAATTCCTGTAAATTCAAAACTGTGTCCTTTGATTACAAAGCCAGTATCTTTTTCTATCTCTTCTTCAATTTCATGGATTGGGCAATTTTCTATTATAAATTTTTTATTACAAGAAATACACCTTATAAAATGTTTGTGATTATTAGAATTTAATTGAAAATAAGAAATGCCATCTGTATTTGTATTTTTTAAAAGGAGATTTATCTCTTCCAATGTATTTAAATTTCTATAAATTGTTGAAAGATCCATATTGATATTTTCTTCTTTTAATTTTTCTAAAATTTCTTCTGCAGAAATTGGATCATCATTTTCAATTATCTTTTCTAAAATTATTTTTCTTTTTTCAGTAACACGAATCTTATTTTGCTTTAGTAAATCTTCTGCTTTCACAATCTCACCTCTATAAATATATTACCATATTGACAAAAAATGAAACAGCTATATAATATTCTTTGCAAATGATTTGCAATAAAAGGAGGAAAAATGAAAAAGAAAATTTTAGCAATAATTTTGGTTTTCGGAATTTTTGTTACAGGATGTGCAAAAAATAATGAAAAATCAAATATAAATTCAAATAATTCAAATCAAACAAGTCAAAGTGAAAATAAAGATAAAGAAACAATTTATGCTTCTTTTTATCCAATTTATAATTTAACAAAACAAATTGCAGGAGATAAATTTAATGTAAAATCTTTTACAAATTTAAATACAGAAGTTCATGATTTTGAACCATCTGCAAAAGATATGGCAGATTTGTCAAAAGCAAAAGTATTATTTTTAAATGGAGCAGGGCTTGAATCTTGGCAAGAAAAAATATCAGAATCTTCAAAAGTTGAAATTGTTGATACTTCTAAAGGAATTAATTTGATAGAAAATACGCATGAAGATGAAAAAGAACATGATAAAAAACGTGAAGATAGACCTAAATCTTGTTGTGACGCTCCCCATTATCACGAATCTTTAGATGAAGATGAAAAAGAGGATGTAGATAATCACGAAGATAATAAAGAAGATGAAGATATCGAAAAAGATGAGCACGAACATGAAGATGAAGAAGAACACCACCATCATCATGGAACATACGATCCTCACGTTTGGTTATCTCCAAAAAATGGGATAATTCAAGCAAAAAATATAGCAGAAAAACTTTCAGAAATTGATCCAGAAAATAAAGATTATTATGAGAAAAATTTTGAAAAAATAAAAAAAGAGCTTGAAGAAATTGATAAAGAATATGAAAAAAAATTAGAAAATAAAGAAAATAAAAAATTCTTAGTAGACCACGAGGCATTTTCTTATCTTGCTCGTGATTATGGTTTAATTCAAGTTCCGCTTACATCAATAACTTCAACAAGTGAAACTGATGCAAAAACTATGAAAAATGCGATTGATTATGTAAAAAAAGAAAAAATTACTGCAATTTTTTATGAAAAAGGCGAGTCTGATAAAAATGTAAAGACTTTGGCAGATGAATTATCTCTTGACGCAAAAGCTATAAATACTATAGAATATGCAAGTGATGATGATTTAAAAAATGAAAAAACTTATCAAGAATTGATAAGAGAAAATTTTGAAATAATGGAAAGTAGTTTAAAATAAATGAAAGATATAGAAGTTAAAGATGTAGTCTTTTCTTATGGCAAGGATGAAGTTTTAAATAAAGTTAGTTTTGATTTGAATAAAGGCGATTTTTTGACTATTCAAGGAGAAAATGGCTCTGGGGACAGTGATATAATGATGACAGATACAATAAATCCATTAAAATCAAAGTTTAAAGGCTTCCACAAAACTTTTAAACAAGGTGATTTAGGATTAAATCTGTCATCTTTTTTATTAAATTAACAAAAAAGAAAAGAAAACATAAGTAATAAGGATTGAAGAGAATATGATAATATTTAGAGTTTTTTTCAAAATCATATTGTTTCCTATTAGTATAGCGTTAAGTATCATCACTCTATTTTTAACGTTTGTATTAGGACTTAGCACAATATTTTTCAAACTGATTTCATTTATTGCTATTATGGGATTTTTGGGATCTGTTTATCATGGAGAAAAAGCACTCGCTATAGAGGCAATTATACTAGCATATCTTTTTAGTCCTTATGGTTTGCCAGTGCTAGGATATTTTATTATAGAAGTGATAGAAGGGGTGAATGAAAGAATAAAAGTAATTTAAATATAAAAATAAATAGATTAAAACGATGAAAAAGAGATAGCAAAATCAAAGCTATCTCTTTTTATATGAAAAGAAAGGGGGTTATGATGAAAGAAATAGTTAAATTTGAATACTATTATGGCAATGAAGCAGAACAATATTCATTTTTTAGGATTCCCAAAACTTTGTTTACTGACTTAAATTTTAAAAAACTATCCGTAGAAGCAAAAATTCTTTATGGAATTCTACTCGATAGAATGAGCTTGTCAATTAAGAATAAATGGTTAGATGAAGAAAACAAGGTATACATCATCTATACCATAGAAGAAATTATGGAAGTATTAAACTGGGGGAGAAATAAGTCGGTCAAAGTAATGAAAGAAATTGAAGAAATAGGATTATTAGAAAAAAAGAGGTTAGGACTTGGAAAGCCAAATTTACTTTATGTAAAGAACTTTATTTACACAGAAAATAATAAAACTACAGAAGTTTCAAAAGCAAACCTCAAGAAGTTTAAAAAACAAACTTCAGGAAGTTTAGAAAACAAACCTCAAGAAGTTTCAAAAGAGGACTCTAATAATACTAATATTAATAATACTGAAACTAATAATACTGATTTTAATAATACCACCCCCATATCCCCCTTAGAAAAGCTAGGAGAAAAATCAAAAAAAACTTTGGAGGAGGAAGAATTAAAAGAAACTATAAAAAAGAATATATCTTATGAAATCTTTGAAAAAGTAAGAATAGAAGAAAAGAAGCAAGTAGATGTAATGATAAATGTACTTGTAAAAGCCTTAACTAGCTTTACAAACATTAAAATAGGAGGGAGGCATATATCCAATGAAAATTTTAAAGAAAAATTTCTAAGTCTTAACTATAAACACATAGACTATGTTTTGAAATACCTAAGAGAAAATGCTCCAAAGGATATTAGAAACATTAATGCTTATCTACTGACTCTCTTATACAATGCAGATGAAAATATTAGAAACATAGAAGTCATAAAGAGAGAAGATCAGAAAAGAGAAAACTATGACTATAGTAACGATGAGGATATATGGAGAGAAATTTTAAATACTTGATAGGAGAGGAGCATATGGAATTAATAAAAGAAATCCTAGAACAGAAAATAAAAAATGCAGAAACAAATAGTCCATCAAAAGATGAAGAAAATAGGAGTTATATAGATCAAGAAACAGGATTAAAATATTGTGCAAAATGTAAAACACCAATTGAAAAAGAAATAGACTTCTTTGGAGAAATAAAAAAAGTTGGTATTTTATGTCAATGTAAAAAAGAAAGACAAAAATTAGAGGAAGAAAAAAGAAAAGAAAATAAAAGGCTTTTAAAAATTGAACACTTAAAAAAAGAGTGTTTTTCTGATCCTATCTTATTAAATTGGAATTTTAAAAATATGGACAAAGATAGTGAGCATGAAAAAGTAGCAAAAAATTATGTGGAAAAATTTGATGAAATATATGAAAATAATATAGGATTAATTCTCATAGGGAATGTGGGATGTGGAAAAACATATCTTGCAAGTGCTATAGCAAATGCTTTACTAGAAAAAGAAATATCAGTCAAAATGACAAATTTTTCAGTAATTTTAAATGATATGACTAACTTTGAGATTGATAAGAGTAAGTATATAGATAACCTAAATCATAAGAAACTATTAATTATTGATGATTTTGGAATGGAAAGAGATACAGATTTTGCAGCTGAGCATATCTTTAACATAATAGATAGTAGATATAGAAGTGGGAAACCTCTAATTATAACAACAAACTTAAATATATCAGCTTTAACTAATCCTGAAACTATAAAAGATAAAAGAATTTACTCAAGGATACTTGAAATATGCAGTCCCATTATATTTACAGGAGAAAATAGAAGAATAGAAAAAATGAAGGAGAAATCAAAATTAGCCTATGAAATATTAAAAAAAGAATGAAAGTAGGTGAGTGAATGCAAAATGATGATATAAATAGCAGAACAATAGCCATAGTAAAAAAAGCGGGGATAGTTACAGCCAAGCAAGTTATAAATTTGATGAAGAAAATATTAGAAATAAATAAACATAAAGCGCAGACAGAACAGTCAAGACCCTTAGAAAAATTTAAAAAAGTAAAAGTAAAAGATCTTGTAAAAAAAGGTAAAGTAGAAACCTTAGAATTAAATGACATAGACTTAAAAGCATTGAAAAAAGAATTAAAAAGATATGGGGTGAAATTTTCCATAAAGAAAGATTTAGAAAATGGAAACAACATTATCTTTTTTCAAGCAAAAGATATAAAAGTGATGGAACAAGCTTTTAAAAAGACAGTCCAGAAATTTACTAAAGATAAGTCAAGAAAAAGAAAATCTGTAATAGAAAGGCTTAATAACTTCAAGGATAAAGTCAAAGATACTATTGACAGAGATAAGGTTAAACATAAGCATCAGGAACAAAGTTTATAATAAAAGCACTTAGATATATAATATATATGATGAGAAGGCATGAATAGCTTTATTGTTGAATACTATGAAAAAGAAGATGGAATCATCCAGTAGAAGAATTTCTCTTATCTATAGATAAAAAATGAGAACAGAAGCATTAGGGAAAAAACTAAAAAATACCTTTGAAAGTAAAATATAAGTATAATGGTGGTTTAAAATGACAAATAAAAGAATATGTCCCATATGTAACTCAAAGATGAAGCAACAGTTTATAGGTCTATTACATTGCAAGTGTGGTATAAGCTATCATAGAGATTTAGGATATTTTAAAAGAAATGAGAATATGATTTTTGTCTTGGAAAGAAAAAAGATAGGTAAAAAAATAAAACAAGTTCCAGTAATAATATATAAAAAAGATAAATAAGATACTAATGGGTAGAGAAATCTACTCTTTTTTATGGAGAGGAAGTGATTAATTCGAAAATACTAAATGAAATAATAAAAGATATAAAAAATGTTTTTAAGATAAGAGATAAGAAGAAATTTGTATTAGAAAATCTTCCTTACCTCTTATTTTTTTATATAGGAAATATCTTTGCAAGCCATGTCAACTCTTATGTAGGAGGAGATATAATAGATAGAATTCTAGTAGCTTTTAGTCAAATAGATACTTTAAAATATATTCCATCATTAAAAATAAAAAATCTGATACCCGGTCTAATTCTATCAGTAGTTATTAAGTTAATCCTTATACAGAAAAAGAAAAAAGCAAAAAAGTTTAGAGAGGGCAGAGAATATGGATCGGCAAGATGGGGAAATGAAAAAGATATTGAGCCATACATTGACAAGAAGTTTGAAAACAATGTGCTATTAACTCAAACTGAAAGACTTACCATGAACAATAGACCTAAAAATCCAAAATATGCGAGAAATAAAAATGTATTGGTAATTGGAGGTTCTGGTAGTGGTAAAACAAGGTTTTTTGTAAAGCCAAATCTCATGCAAATGCACTCTTCATATGTAGTAACCGATCCAAAAGGAACATTAGTCTTGGAATGTGGGAAAATGTTGGAAAGAAATGGATATGAGATAAAAATACTAAACACAATAAACTTTAAAAAATCCATGAGATATAATCCCTTTGCATACTTGAAAAGTGAAAAAGATATTTTGAAATTAGTACAAACAATAATTGCAAATACTAAGGGAGAAGGAGAAAAATCAACTGAGGATTTTTGGGTGAAAGCTGAAAAACTCTATTACACAGCACTTATAGGATATATCTGGTATGAAGCTCCTAAAGAAGAACAGAACTTTACAACTTTACTTGCTATGATAGATGCAAGTGAGGTAAGAGAAGAAGATGAAAATTTTAAAAATGCAGTAGACTATATGTTTGAAGCATTAGAAAAAGAAAAGCCAAATCATTTTGCAGTAAAACAATATAAGAAATACAAACTAGCAGCAGGAAAAACTGCCAAATCAATCCTTATATCCTGTGGAGCAAGGCTTGCTCCATTTGATATTCAGGAACTTAGGGACTTAATGAAAGAAGATGAACTGGAGCTTGATACACTTGGAGAAAAGAAAACAGCTTTATTCGTAATAATATCGGATACAGATGATACATTTAACTTTGTAGTATCAATAATGTACTCACAATTATTTAATCTATTATGTGATAAAGCAGATGATGAATATGGCGGAAGACTTCCTGTTCATGTGAGATGCCTACTTGATGAATTCGCAAATATCGGCTTAATTCCTAAATTTGAAAAGCTGATAGCAACTATTAGAAGTAGAGAAATATCAGCTTGTATAATATTACAAGCACAATCACAACTAAAAAGTATCTATAAAGATAATGCAGATACCATAGTTGGCAATTGTGATTCGACGTTATTTTTAGGAGGCAAAGAAAGAACAACATTAAAAGAATTATCTGAAAGCCTAGGCAAAGAAACCATAGACCTATATAACACATCAGAAACAAGATCAAATCAAAAGAGTTTTGGTTTAAACTATCAAAAAACTGGAAAAGAATTAATGAGTCAAGATGAAATAACTGTAATGGATGGTGGGAAATGTATCTACCAATTAAGAGGAGTTAGACCATTTCTTTCAGATAAATTTGACATAACCAAACATAAGAATTATAAGTTCCTTGAAGATTATGATAAGAGAAATATATTTGACATAGAGAAATACCTGCAGAGAAAAGATGAGGTTAAGTTAAAAGAGAGTATGGTAGTTGAAATATTAGATGAATAAATTTAAAATTAGAAGTAAGATAGATATTTAGGAAAGATTAAAAGAAATTACTTGACAAAAAATATTTTATAGCATATAATAATGTCAACAGTACCCGACACGCCTCTTAACAATGCGGACCAAGTCGGGTCATTTGATTTTAGGAGAAAAAATGAAAAAAATTCATCAAGAACCGATTAGTATAGAAAATCAAGTAAAAAACTTAATAGACTTAGGACTTTTAGTAGAAGATAAAACTTATGCTAAGAAAATTCTTGGAAGAATATCCTATTACAGGCTGATTAAAGCTTATAGTATCACATTAAAAAAAGATGGAAGATATATATCAGGAATAAGTTTTGAAGATATTGTAAGTTTATATAAATTTGATAGAGAACTTAGACAGCTTATATTTGAAACAATAGAGCATATTGAAGTTTCTTTAAGAGCAGTTATCACAAACTATTTTTCTTTAAGATATGGGAACTTTTCATATAAAGATATGAATAATTTTGAGAAACAAAAGGAACAAGAAAGGGTACTAGAAGAATTAGCAAGGGAAGTTAAAAGAAATAGACGCTCACCATTTATAAAAAACTTTAAAGACAATTATGAAGGTGGAGAAATTCCACTCTATGCAGTGATAGAAGTAGCAAGTTTTGGAACTTTATCTAAAATGTATAAGAATATGAAAAATGAAGATAAAAGTAAAATTGCAAAAGTCTTTCATACAGACTACCATTACTTTGAATCTTGGATAGAAAATTTTGCCTATATAAGAAATATATGTGCCCATTATGGCAGGCTATATGGAGCAAAGCTTACAAAATCACCAAAGCTATATAAAGAATATTTAAAAAATAATATTTCAAACAATACAATATTTGCTACATTAGTTAATCTTAAAATAGTTTCTGAAGAAGAAAATTACAAAAAATTTTATCATGATCTAACAGCACTAATAGCAAGATATGAAAATATTGAATTAAGACATGTTGGCTTTATAGAAAACTGGAAAGAATTACTAAAACCATAAAATTAAATAGAGAAATCTACACCGAAAAAAACATTTCGGTGTTTTTTTATGCCCAAAGGAGGAAGAATGAAATATATACGAGATGAGCCGAAAAAATAAGATACAGAGAAAAATGAATATTAATCAATAAGAAGTAGAAGCGATAGAAAAAACTATCGCTTTTTTTATGGAATAAAGGAGATAGAACAAATGGAGAGAGAAATGCTAAATATTAATGGAAATCTAGTAGGAGAAATAAAAACAACTGAAATAGATACAAAGGAAGGAGAAAAAGAGGTAGCTAACTTCACAATAGTTAGAAAGAACAAAGAAGAAGGAAAGGTTAAAAAAGAATATATCTACTGTAATCTCTACGGGGAAAAGGCAAAAAGTGTGAAGGAATTTAAAAGTGGAGAATACATCCATATTTTTGGATATTTTAAGGAAACAAAAAAAGAAGACAAGACATTTAAAAATTTTATCGTAAAGCACATAAATAAAATTAAAAAAGAAGAAAAAGAGGAGGAAATATAAATGGAATTTTTTACACAAGCAGTAAATGTATTAAAAATATTAGTTACAGCAATTGGTGCAGGGCTTGGAGCATGGGGTGTTATCAACCTGATGGAAGGTTATGGGAATGACAACCCTGGTGCTAAATCTCAAGGTATTAAGCAGCTTATGGCTGGAGGGGGAATTGTACTCATAGGTTTAAAACTAATACCGCTATTAGCAAACGTGTTAAAATAAAATGTTTAATATAGTAGATAAGATCAAAGAGTTTTTTTCGGAGATACTTATTGATATGATCAAGGAAAATTTAAGCGGAATGCTCCTTGATATAAATGATAAAGTATCAACGATAGCAAATGAGGTAGGAAAGACTCCGAGTGGATGGAACTCGGAGGTTTTCCACTTCATAAAGTCTATTTCAGAAAATGTTATACTTCCCATAGCAGGTCTTATCATAACGGCTGTACTATGTATTGAATTAATTCAAATGGTAATGAACAAAAATAATATGCATGACACAGATACCTTTGATTTTTTTAAATATATGATAAAAATGTGGATAGCAGTATGGCTTGTATCTCATGCTTTTGACTTTTCTATGGCAGTATTTGATGTGGCACAGAATTTAATAGGAAAGGCAGCAGGTGTGGCAAATGCTAGTGCAAAAGTTTCTCCAGGTGATATAGCTAATATGGTAGATAGCCTAAAAGGAGAGTCAATAGGAAAATTAATGACTATAGTACTAGAGACATCAATTGTAAAGATGATAATTCAAGGGATATCAATACTAATTACAGTTATTCTATACGGCAGGATGATAGAAATATATATTTATACTTCAGTTTGCGCCATACCTTTTGCCACAATGGGCAATAAAGAATGGGGAAGTATTGGAACAAACTATATAAGAGGGCTCTTCGCACTTGGCTTGCAAGGTTTATTCCTACTTATATGCGTAGGAATTTATGCCGTACTTGTTAAGACTTTAAATATATCAGACATACACAAAAGTATTTTTGAATTACTAGGATACACATTAATACTTGGGATAACTATGATGAAATCAGGAAGTATTGCAAAATCAATTTTAAATGCTCATTAATAAAAAAGGAGAAGATGATGAAAATTAGAAGAAAAAAGGACAAAAAAATTAATTTAAAAACACTTGGAACAATAGGACTCCCAATACTTTTAATAGGGGGATATATTACAAGAGAAATACAAAATAGAATGATTATAAGAAAAACATCGGAAGTTTTAGATAATAGAGAAGAAACGAATGAAAAAGTATTAGAAATAGCAGTGAATATGGGAAAATCATTAGAAGATCTGAACAGAGAAGATATATATGGCTTTTACTTAGAGGGTTTAGAATAATGGCTTATGTAAATGTCCCAAAGGACTTAACAAAAGTAAAAACAAAGGTAGCTCTAAATCTAACAAAAAGACAATTAATTGGCTTTACAATTGCAGGTCTAATAGGCTTTCCAGTATATTTAATGGTAAAAAAAGTGCTGCCTAATGACCTATCTATGTTAATCATGATAGGTGTGTCTTTTCCTATAATATTTGCAACTCTTTATGAAAAGGACGGGATCTATTTTGAAAAATATTTAAAGTATATTATAGATAAGAAAAGACAGACAAGTATAAGGATATACAAGACAGAATGTATTTATGATATAAAGAAACAAAGAAAGGAAAGGAGTAAATGAATCAAATACAGAAAAAACAACAGAAAAAATTAAATCAAGAAAAAAGAAATTTAAAAAAACAAAAAGAAGATTTAAAAAGCATTAGTATAAGTCAAAAAAAGATGAAAAAAGCAAATATTTCTAAAGAAAAAGGAAAGCCCAAAAAGAAGCTTTCCTTTTTTGGTGGGAAGAAGAAAAAGAGTGTTCAGGAAACAATCCCTTATTTAAGAATGTTGAGAAATGGGATTTGCCAAGTTGAGAAGAACAAATTTAATAAAATGATACGTTTTTTAGATATTAACTACCAGCTTTCAACAGAAGAAGATAAGGAAAGTATATTTAATGAATTTTCAAGTTTTTTAAACTATTTTGATCCAAGTGTTGATATAGAACTTTCATATATTAATCGCATAGGAAAAAATGAAGAAGTAGAAAAAAACATCAATGTTCCGGATAGAAACGATTCATATAATGAAATACGAAAAGAGTACAGGGAAATGCTAAAAAATCAGAGTCAAAAAGGAAATAATGGACTTACTAAATATATGTATATCACCTTTAGCTTACAAGCACAAGATTTAAAAGAGGCAACTACAAGACTTGAAAGAATGGAAATGGATATATTAAATAACTTTAAGCAGATGGGAGTAAAAGCTTATGTATTAAGTGGATATGAAAGGTTAAAGGTTATTCACGATATCTTAAATCCAAATAAGAATTTTGTTTTTTCATTTGAAGACCTAAAATATAGTGGACTATCTACTAAGGATTATATAGTACCAGCATCATTTAACTTTTCATCTAACAATCAATTTAAAATTGGAGAATACTTTGGAGAAGTAAACTTTCTACAAATTCTAGCACCTGAATTATCAGATAGATTATTATCAGAATTTTTAGGAGTTGAAGAAAATATGATTGTAACATTTCATATAAATTCCATTGATCAAACAGAAGCTATAAAGATGATTAAAAGAAAAATAACAGACTTGGATAAAATGAAAATTGAAGAAAATAAGAAGGCTATAAGATCAGGATATGACATTGATATTCTTCCAAGCGATTTAATTACCTACGGTAATGATGCTAAGAAACTATTAGTAGAACTTCAAAATCATAATGAGAGAATGTTTGTCATAACTATTTTGTTTACAAATATGGAAAAAAGTAGAAAGAAATTGAGTAATATAATCTTTCAACTAAATTCAATAGCAGGTAGGCATAATTGTGTATTGAAAAATCTTAACTATAGACAGGAACAAGGACTAATTTCTTCCCTGCCACTTGGAAAAAATGAAATAGAAATAAAAAGAGGACTTACAACCAGCTCTACAGCAGTCTTTATTCCTTTTACAACAGAAGAGTTGTGCTTAGAAGGAGAGAGCTTATATTACGGATTAAATGCTTTAAGTCGTAATATCATTATGACAGATAGAAAGCTTTTAAAGAATCCAAACGGTTTAATACTTGGAACACCGGGTAGTGGTAAATCTTTTTCAGCTAAAAGAGAAATTACCAATGCTTTTTTAATCACACAAGATGACATCATTATCTGTGATCCGGAAGGGGAGTATGGAAATTTAACTAAGGCACTAGGTGGAGAAGTTATAAAAATATCGCCAACAAGTAAGGATTATATAAACCCGTTGGATATAAATGTAGACTATGCCGATGAAGACAATCCCTTATCTTTAAAGTCTGACTTTATTCTTTCACTGTTTGAACTTGTAGTAGGAAAGGAAGGGTTAAGTGCAGAAGAAACTTCAGTAATTGATAGATGTCTTCCAATATTATATAAGGATTACTTCGACAATCCAATTTCTGAAAATATGCCAATTTTAGAAGATTTATATAATTTACTTTTAAAACAAGAAGAAAATGTAGGGAAAAAATTAGCGGTAGAAATGGAAATTTATGTCAAAGGCAGCCTCAATGTATTTAACCATAGGACTAATGTAGATACAGGAAATAGAATTCTTTGTTATGACATTAAGGAATTAGGAAAGCAACTTAGAAAAATAGGTATGTTAATTGTTCAAGATCAAGTGTGGAATAGAGTAACTATTAATAGAAATAAGAAGGAAACCAGATATTACTGTGACGAATTCCATTTGCTTTTAAGAGAAGAACAAACAGCCTCATATTCCATAGAAATTTGGAAGAGATTTAGAAAATGGGGCGGGATTCCAACAGGATTAACACAAAATGTAAAGGACCTTTTAGCCAGTCCCGAAATAGAAAATATATTTGATAATACAGATTTTATCTTAATGCTTAATCAAGCTAGTGGTGATAGGGAAATTTTAGCTAACAAGTTAAATATATCTCTTTATCAGTTATCCTACGTAACAAATTCCAATGAGGGAGAGGGATTACTATTCTATGGAAACACAATAGTACCTTTTGTAGATAGATTTCCTAAAGATACAAAATTGTATAAGTTAATGACAACTAAACCAGAAGAATTAAAGGAAGGGATAGAAATTGATAGACAGAGAGAAGTTAAAAACTAACTATATTATTAATTTAGATGCAATTTCTGCTCTAAAGGAATTTCCAGATAAAATATTTGATTGCTGTATTACATCTCCTCCATATTATGGACTTAGAGATTATAAAGCAGAAGGACAAATTGGAAGAGAAGAAAGTCCGGAGGAATATTTAAATAAATTAATTAAAGTCTTTAGAGAAGTAAAAAGAGTATTAAAAAAAGAAGGAACACTTTGGGTAGTTATTGGAGATTCTTATGCAGGTACAAGAAGCAAAAAAGAATATAAAGATCCTAAAAACATAGAAGGAAGAAGTGGTCAAAAAGAGTCTATTACAGAAAAACTCAGTGGCTACAAGGCAAAAGACTTAATGGGGATACCTTGGCAACTAGCTTTAAAATTAAGAGAGGATGGTTGGTATTTAAGAAGCGATATTATTTGGCATAAGGAAAATGCCATGCCTGAGTCTTGTAGGGATAGACCATCAAGGTCTTATGAACATATCTTCCTACTATCAAAAGCAAGAAAGTATTTCTATAACTTTGACGCTATGAAAGAACCAATAAAAGAAATAAGCAAAAAAAGATATATGAGGGCAAGGGGAAATAATAACAAGTATTTACAAGAAGGCACAGGAGCTAAAAGACAGAGCATAAATAAAGCAAGAGAGTATGGAGAATATATAGGAGATAATGTCCCTAAGTTTAGAAACAATAGAGATATTTGGACTATTAACACCAGTGCGTTTAAAGGAAAACACTATGCGGTATTTCCACCAAAACTGGTAGAACTTTGTATAAAAGCAGGATGTCCTAAAAAAGGCTTAATTCTTGATCCTTTTATGGGTTCAGGAACTGTTGGAATGGTAGCTATTAGGATGGACAGAGAATATATTGGAATTGACATAAACAAAGACTACTGTCAAATAGCGAAAGAAAGGATAGAGAAAAATATGAAATAGGAGGTATATATGAAAAAGAAAGGGAAAGTAAACCCAAGAGATGTACCAAAGACCAAACTTATATCAGAAAAGAAAGAAGAAAGCAATGAAAAATTCAGTAGTACAGAGAGAACATCAGATTTTTCAAAAAAAGAAATTAATAAAGTAAAAAGCAGGAACAACATAGACAATAATGTTGAAAACTCTAAATATTACTCAGATCATTTGCAAGAAAATAGTCAGGATTTATTCAAAGAAAAAGAAAAGCCAAATAGAGAAAGAAGACAAAGAAAAATCCATGAGGAAAAATTTGCAGAAGCCTCCTATCATAATGAATATCAGCCGGAATATTCGCAACGGCAGCATAGAAAAATGGAAGAAAATGAGGAAAGTAGATATGGTGAATATCACGGGCAAGAAAGAGAATATAGGCTAAGTAATTTTAAAGAAGATTTTAATGATGGAGTAATTTCAACTAACTCTAATATAAAAAGTAGCATTTCTCCTCAAAAAAATTGCAATGGGAATAGTAATTTAAAATGGAAGAAAAACGTTGAGAGTGAAAGTTTTAATGATGTGCCAGAGGAAAAAATAAGGAGATTTAGAAAAGAAGATAAGAATTTTAATAGAGAGATAAGTTCAACATATGATCCATTATCACAGGACTCAGATAATGATGGTGTCATAGATCGCTATGACATTAACTTTAGTGATAGCAATGTATCCTATAGGGATACAAGGGATGACTATAAGTATTTACCATCTTCTAATGTGCAAAGAAAAAATTGGGATGGTTATTTTATTCTTGGTGAGAAAGGGAAAGAAAGCTTTCAAAAAAACACCTTAAAAAAACTTTATCAATCTCAAAGTCAGTTTAAGGACAAACGGGAAAAAGCAGAATTAAAATCTTTAAATGGGAAGTTTAGAAGAAAAGACTTATCATATAAGGCAAATGAAGAAGATAAAAAAATAATTCAAGATCTGAATACTAATAAAAAACAAAATAGCAAATATTTCAAAGGCAAAGTTAGAAATTTAGAAGAAAAAAATATGCTAATAGGTAGGGTTTCTAGTGGGAAATTTAGACAGGATAGCCTATCTGAAGGATTTAAAAGTGAATCTGAAAAAAATAAAGATAAATATAATATAAATAAAAAGAATCAAGAAAAAATAGGCACGAAAAAAGAAATCTTCAAACAGGAAAAAAACGTAATAAAAAATGAGAATCTTGAAGTAGATGAACTTGATTTAAATCATAGTGGAATTTCTAATAAAAACAAGGGAAAGAAAAGACAAATAAAAGACGCTTTTGATAATACTATAAAGAAAAGCAACTTTGATCCAAAGAAAGAATACACCAGGACAAAAAAAGAAGTACAGGATTCTAAAAATGTATCTGAAGAAAATAAGGTAGATACAAAAAATAAAACTAAATTCCATTCTAAAAAAGATAACAAAAGTGAAAAAGATAAGTTTTATAAAAAGGAAGATAAAATATCAAAACTATATGAGAAAAAGAATAAAAAAGAAAAAGAGTTAATTAAGTATAAGAAAAAGTCAAAAAAAGCGGGTTTAGAAAAACCTATTACTTTTGCGAGTGCTATGACGGCAAACTATCTATATAGTGGGAAAGATGATAATGCAGGTGTTAACGCTGCTTATAAGCTTAGTAGAACTACCGAAGTTGTAGGTAGAGAAATTAGCCATTTTAGAAGAAAAAAACCTTTAAAAACTCAAAGAAAAATAAAATCTTTAGAAGGAAAAATTTATAAGAAAGAAAGTAAACTCCTCTTTCAAAGAAATTTTGAAGAATTGAAGAAGACTAAAGCTTATCAAAACTCTAATAAATTGAATCGATTTTTTATGAAAAAGAAGTTTCAGAGAGATTTTAGGAAGAAACACGGGGAAGGTTTAGTAAATAGAATAAAGAAATCTTTCGCTAATATTGGAAAGAAAACATTGGAAGTTTTAAAAAACAAAGGATATAAGCAAATTTTAATGGCCCTTTGTATTTTAGGACTTTTTTTTATGCTATTTCAAGGAATTAGCAATGTTGGCAGTCTTACTTCAGGATTAACAAGTAATGTTATAGCTACAAGCTATCTATCAAAAGAAGAAGTTTTAATGGATATTAATAATGAATTTACAAGTTATGAATATGCATTACAAGATGAAATAGATAGTATTAAAGAAAATTATCCAAATTATGATGAATATCATATAAAAGGAGATTCTGTTGGTCATGATCTACACGAGCTTTTTAGCTATTTAACAGCAAGATATGGAGAGATTAAGTCAGCTGAAGAGATACAAAAGGAATTAAAAAAACTATTTAATCAAATGTATGAGAAAAAATATACTTCAAAGTCTATTACAAAATATGACAGTGAAGGAAATCCATATACCTATAGAATTCTAACATTAACTATAAAAAAGAAAAGTATTGATGAAATAGCAAGAGAAGAATTTGCAAACTATGAAACAAATATGGCTCATTATTTAGCATTACTTGATAGTCAGGGAAATATGAGTGGATATTTTGGATCAAGCTATGGGAACTTGGGAGAGATTATAGACAATCCAAACTTTGGAAATCCCGGTCTTGCTTTTGATTCAGCTACTGCCAAAGCCTTATTTAATGAAGCAGAAAAACATATAGGCAAAAGATATGTGTTTGGAGCAAGTGGACCATCTAACTTTGACTGTTCAGGTTTTGTATGTTGGTCATTTACAAAGTCTGGTGTAAAGAGAATGCCAAGAACTACAGCTTGGCTTATTTATAAAAACTATTGTAATCCAATATCTCCAAGCGAGGCAAAACCTGGGGATATTATTTTCTTTAAAGGCACATATAATTCGGGTACGCCAATTTCTCACGTAGGGATATATGCCGGAAATGGAATGATGCTCCATGCAGGAGATCCTATCCAATATGCCAGTATAAACTCAAGGTATTGGAAAAATCACTTTTATTCCTTTGGTAGACCAAAATAAGGGGAAGGAGTAAAAATCTATGAATAAAAAATTAATCAGAAACATAGAAAAACAGAAGAATTTAAGAAAGAAAAAAGAAGAAATTGAAATAGAACTTCAGTTATTAGTAGAGGAACAAGAAGAAATAGAAAATTTAGAGGTCATCAAGGAATTTCGAAGTCGAAAAATATCTCTTGATGAATTTTTATTTATTGTTAGAAAAAATAAGGAAGAAGAAAATAGAGAAAGACAAGAACTTAAAAGAAAAGATACAAATGAAAGTGAGGAAAATTTATGAAAAAAATAACCAGTGGAATTTTAGCTGTGATGATGCTACTTGTAAGTTTAGTGAATATATTGGCTGTAAGTCCTGTATATGCAAGTACAGATTATAAGGTAGAGTGGACGGAAGATGATTTTATGTATTCCTCTGAGGGAAATATAATTGCCTTTAGTGATAAAGGCTTAGAAAAGAAAGAGAAGACAAATACTCTAGTATTTCCTGAAGGAACGAAATCTATAAATGGAAATTATTCTTTAAGTCAT
>NZ_KV821171.1:956-8407 GCF_001815585.1 Anaerococcus sp. HMSC075B03 | reverse complement strand
TTTCATATCTTGTTTCATAAAATCATCCTCCTTTTTTCATATTCTTAAAATCCAAACCACTTGTAGGTTCGTCAAAAATTAAGATTGATCTATTACTCAAATTTAAATCTTCCACTTTTCAGATTGTTTTCTGATTTCAATAAAATCCTTATATATTCCATGTTTAGATGCAAGTTCACTATGTGTTCCTACTTGTTTTATAACACCATCTTTTAAAACAACTATCTGATCAGCATTTTTTACAGTAGAAAGCTTGTGTGCAATTACAATAACAGTTTTGCCTTTTAATAAGTTTTTCAAAGCAATCAATAATTGTTTTTCATTTTCTGGATCTACGCTTGAAGTTGCCTCATCAAGAATTACAAATTTACTTGGCTTTAACATAGCTCTCGCAATAGATATTCTCTGGCGTTCACCTCCAGATAGGTTTGAACCCCCTTCTTGCAAAACAGTATCATAAGCTTGTGGCAATTTCATAATAAAATCATGGCACTGAGCTTTTTTGGCAATATCTATCATTTCTTCATCTGTTGCATTTGGATTACCAAACTTAATATTGTTTTTTATGGTATCATCAAAAAGATACACGTCTTGAAAAACAAAGCTAAAATTTGAAAGCAATTCATCATACTTGTACTGTTTAATATTTAGATTTCCAACTTTTACTTCGCCAGAATTTACATCCCAAAACCTCGCCATTAAATTGCAAAGTGTTGTTTTACCACTTCCTGAAAATCCAACAAGAGCAGTTGTTTTTCCATCTGGAACAAGCATACTTAGATTATTGAAAAGATTTTCTTTTCCATAAGAAAATGAAATATTGTTCATTGATATTTCTGCTTTATCTACTTCTGTCATTTCACCTTCTTCAATTACAGGTAAATTTCTTAAATTTATAACAGTATTAAGATTTCGTACAGCAACACCCTTAATACTCTGCATACTTCCTGCTAATTCAAATCCAGAAAAAACAACAAAACTCATAACAATTAATATAATAGCTTTAGTAACTTCAATATCCCCTGATAAATATCTTATGATAGAACTAAAAATTATCACACAAATACCAAGTTTAAATACTAACAAGAATAAAAACTGTGTTGGAACTAAAATTTTTTCTACAGCAAGGAAGCCTTTGCGACTTTTTGTAATACTTTCGTTTAGTTCCTTAACTGTATTTTTATCTTTTCCAAATGCTTTAGTTATTCCTATCCCATTTACATACTCAAGCATTTTTTCACTTAAATCCAATTTAAGTCCTAACAATCTCTCTGTTAGTTGATCTGTGCTTTTTTGTGTGAATAAGTTTACTAAGGTTCCAACAATCAAAGTCAACAATATAATTATAGCTGTTGCAAAATCATAAGGTAGTATGAAAATAACCATAATTAGTGTCTGTATTGTACCTACAAGCATTTGCTCAATAATAAAAACTCCTATTGTTTCAAGTTCACCTATAACAGTTGACAATGCTCCTGCTATATTCCCTAAAGAATTTGTGCTGAAATATCCCATGTTTACATTTTTTAAACGATCACCAATATATAATCTATTTTCTGCTCCTAAATTGTACGAAGCAATATATTTGTTTTTATCAGCCAGATATCCAAATATAATTTTTCCTACCACACTTATAGCTGCAATAATAAAAACAATATACACATCTTTAATTAAAATGCTTTGGTTCGTGAATATATTTTCACAAATTTTGGTCAAACATAATAGAATTGCACCTAAAGAAACTCCTTCAAATACTCCCTTAAATACATCAAAAATAAGCATTTTTGTTATTTTATTTGAATATGACCCTGACACCTCATATAAAGTTTTTATCAATTCTCTCACTTTATATCACCTCGATTTCTTTAGATTCTGTATATACATCCCACATTTTTTTGTATCTCCCATTTAACTCTAGTAATTGTTTATGAGTGCCTTCTTCAATTACTTCTCCATTATCCACCACAATTATTTTATTTGCATTTACAATTGTAGATAACCTGTGAGCTACCATAATCACTGTTTTATCTTTAATTAACTTATCAATAGACTGTTGAATAACTGATTCATTGTCAGGATCAGAATATGCTGTTGCTTCATCAAGTAGTACAATAGGACTATTCTTTAAAAAACACCTAGCTATTGCAATTCTTTGCTTTTCTCCTCCAGAAAGATTTGCTCCTCCCTTTCCTACAATAGTTTCATATCCATTTGGTAGGCTCTTTATAAAATTATAGCAACTCGCTTTTTCACAAGCCTCTTTAATTTCATCCATACTCGCATCTTCCTTCGCCATCTTTAAATTTTCTAATATTGTTTTATTAAAAAGAAAGTTTTCTTGCGACACATAGCTAACAAGCTCCATATTCTGTTTTAAAGGCAATTCGTTCAAATTTGTTTTTCCAATTAAAATTTCTCCATTAGAAACATTCCAAAATCCTGCGATTAGTTTTGTAATAGTAGACTTTCCACTACCTGAATTTCCAACGATTGCAGTTAACTCATTTTCATTTGCTTTAAACGAAATATTATTTAATACATTCTTTGACTCTTCATATGCAAATGTAACATCTTTAAACTCTACATCATAAGATTTTATATCTCTTACTTCTTCTCCTCTTTTTAAGTTAGGAATTTCCATTATTTTTTTTATTTCTTCAAATACAACTTTTATATTTGCTATTGTTTCCATATGACTCATAGCTTTTATTAATGGTTTATATGAAGCATATGATAGCAATATACACGTGATAAGAGTCCCTACTTCAACACTACCCTTCATAAAGAAATACAAGGAAGCTGGTAAAACGAATACCATAGTTGACGGGATAGTTTCCATAGTTGCTGTCATTGAAAAACAAACACTCAAATACCAATCAAGCATTGCGTTCTTATTTTCTTCAACAGTCTTTCTAAATTTCCCAAATGATGATGCTGATTTATTAAATGCTTTTATAACTTTAATACCATTTACATATTCAACCATTGTCGTATTCATAGCTTTAGCTGCTTCTTGGTATCTTTTAGATTTTTCTTCATAACCTCGCATCATTAACATTGAGAACAATAATCCCAATGGAATTGTAAGTAAATTTGCAATTCCTATTCTCCAGTCCATTATAAAAATTGTTATGATCAATACTATAGGAATGAATATATTAGCAATAACTTCTGGAATCACATGAGCAATCGGTTTTTCCATTTTATCAAGTGTTTCCACCATAAATTGAGACCACTGTCCGCTGCTCTTTCTTTCAACTTCTCCCATAGAAATTTTACTTAATTTGTCAGCTAATAACTTTCTTTTATCTTCAATAATCCTGTAGGCAAGATTATGAGAAATAATAGTAGATATTTCATGAAATAATATACTTGCCAAAAATCCCAGAAATACAGCAAAAATATATGGATAATAATTATTTAAATTTGTATTTTTTGCAACCAAGTTATTAATAATGGCTGCTACAGAAAAATAAGGTATTACACCAAATCCTACTCCTATTATCGCAATGAATACAGCTGCGAAAATCTTGCTTTTATGTCCCTTTAAGATATCCATCTTTTACCTTCTTTCATAAAATCTTTTTATTCTGCCATCGCAAATTTCCAATAATTTATTACATGTACTATCAATCAATTCATTATCATGCGTAACAATAAATATAATTTTATTATTTGAAAATTCTTTAATGACTTTGCTTATTTCGAGCATATTTGTATAATCAAGTCCACTCGTTGGTTCGTCCAAAATAATAATTTCTCTATTCATTAACATCCCCAATGCTACAGAAAGTCTCTGCATTTGACCTCCTGATAAGCACATAGGATGACGATTATCTAATTTTTTAAGATCTAATTTTTCTAGAATATTATCTATTTGCTTTTCATCTATTTTAGAATCAAATAAACTAAATTCATCTCTTACAGATTCCGAAAAAAACTGATGAATTACATCTTGCATAACCATATAACAAAGTTTTCTTCGTTTTTTATATTTTATGGGACTTCCTTTATAGCTTATTTTTCCTTCGTTTTCTTTCAACAGTCCACACAAAATTCTCATTAATGTTGTTTTTCCTTGACCATTTTTACCTGTTATTGCAATAATATCTCCCTTGTTTCCGGAAATATTTATCTTATCTAAAATTTTTTGTTTCTTATTTTCATATTCTAAATTTGAAACTACAAAGTCATCAGATTCACAAAATGTTACAGGATTTGCAAAATCATCATTTTTCTTTCTTACAAAAGTTCTAAGTCCTAGTTTCTTTCGTGAGTCATCACTAATTGAAGAAAATTCTACATTTGAAAAAACATATTTTATTTTTCCGTCTTGTAAATAAATAGCTCTATCAATTAAATCCATTAAATAATAGAGTCTATGTTCAGAAATAATAATTGTCTTGCCCTGAGTTTTAAGATTTATAAGCATCTCTCTTATTCTTTCAATGCCATACTCATCAATATTTGCAGAAGGTTCATCAAACACATATACATCTGGATTGGTAGCATAAATAGATGCAATAGCAAGTAATTGCTTTTCTCCACCTGACATCATAAAAACATTTCTGTTTTTTAATCTTTCAATTCCCAAATCACGTACCACTTTAAAAACTTGTCTTTTTATTTTATCAGGGTTTTCACCTAAATTTTCTAATCCAAATGTTAGTTCACTATCTGAATCTAAATTAAAAAACTGTGTTTTGGGGTTTTGAAAAATTGTTCCCACTTTTTCAGAAATTTCATATATCTTCATTTGTTTTGTGTTTATCTCATTTATAAAAATATTTCCTAATAAATTTCCCTCTAAAAAATGAGGAATCAATCCATTGATTAATTTTGTTATAGTTGTTTTCCCAGAACCAGATTTTCCGCATAATAAGATAACTTCTCCTTGATTAATCTTTATTGAAATTTTCTTTAACTGATCTTCTAAGCTTCTCTTATAGGAATATGAAGCTTCATTTATATTAATCATGTTTCGTACCTCTTATAAAAATAACTTGAACTTTACATTAAAGAACATCAGAATACATAATAGAATAATTATTAGATCCCAAATGTTAAATCCTGCATTATCCATAAAAGTCTTTCTTGCAGGATTTTCTATCCCTCTTACTGTAATAGCTTGAGCTAATTCATCTGCGGTATTAGAAGCTGTAACTATTAAAGATATTAGTCCTAATTGTATCTTTTTAAATCCAGTCACGCCTCTTATTTTTATTGCATCTGAGATTAATATTTTTTCTTCTCTTAAAGATGGAAAATATCTGATGCCTATTGCTAGGGAAATAATTAGGCTTTTTGGAAAATGCATCATTTTTAAGGCATACATAATATTTCGTATAGGATTAGTTTTTACAAGAATTTGACCAACTAAAAAAATCGGTATTAACTTAGGAGCATGAATCACCAATAATCCAAAATGTGCTGATATGACATCTGGTAGAATCGGCAAAACAAAATATTTCAATCCCTGTAATAATACAAACATAGATAATGCCTTTAAAGATATTTTAACAAGTCCCATAAATAACGCTATAATAGCAACCATTAAAAGAATAAAAAAATCTAATTTTAAGCTATTATTTGCAAAGCTAATAATACTAACTGAAATCAAAAAAATGATTTCAGTTAGTGGATTTAGCTTTATAATGCCTCTTACAATACCCTCCATTTACATAATTCCAGCTTTCTCAAAACGTTTTTTGAACATTGCTTTACCTATATATGCACCAATGACTCCTCCAATAAATGCAGTAATGATCATCCCGATAAGTGTTGGAATTGAAATTAAAGTTTGTAATTTATTTACATATTCTGGACTCATTCCCATTTTAATAATAGATTTCATATAAGATTCTTGGAACAACCACATAGGCAATGGTGAGCCAATCAACCCAATGCAAATCAATCCTGAAGATACTATTACGCTTTTTTGACTTTTATATCCCAAAATTTTTCTAGTAATTTCTGCTAAAACCCCTGCAATAACGCAAGTTATGACAATTGTAAAAGTGCATTCTCCTATAGCAAAATATATAATCCCTGTAATTGCTATCAAAAGTAAAGCCGTTCCTGGTTTTGGCACCTTAGAGACCAACAACATGTAAATAAAATTACATATTATGCCTGTCATTGCTGGCCATAATAACCAAAGTATCGGAGAAAACACAGGAATAAACATTACCGCCATTGATAACGCCATGTATATTACCGAAAAAATACCGATGTTAACTAAATCTTTTGTTTTTAATTTTCTTTCATTCATTTGAATACCTCCATTTAAATTTTTATATTTATTTACCAGTTGCAATATGATTGATTCAAAATAATCTTTACTGGTAAATTTTTCTTATTATTGTTTACTTTCCATAAAACGCAGAAAATCGGGATTAACCCGATTTCAAAATTTATTATTTTTTAATTTTATATTATGTTTTCATTTAATAATCCTCCTCCAACCAAAATTCATTGCTGCCTCCATCATATCGATAAAATTTAAGGCTTCATTATATGGATACCTATGTGTGATTACCTCAAATAAAGGCGTACATGCCATTGTATAAAGAACATGAAGTTCATCATCATTCAAATCATTTACTTCAATCTTTTTTTCTTTAAGAATCTCAATTAATTTCTTAGCGCCCTGCACTTCAAGATTCACTAAATCATGACGAATTGATTCAAATTCCGTACCCTGAGAACAGTTAAACAGAAGATTAACTATAGGATCGTTTTGGTAAATAAATTCCAATAATTCCCTATTACTATCATCAGATTTTTCTCCAAAAGCTTGTAAACCATTTACTTTAATTTCTTCAATCGCTTGATTTGTCAATTCTTTACTTCTTCTGTATAAGTGATTAAGTATAGGACTTACAAGTACTTTAAAAATATCTTCTTTAGATTTAAAATGCTTATATATTGCACCAGGCGTAATTCCTGCATTTTTAGCAATAGTGCGAATAGAAGCCTCTTCGAATCCATGCTCTGTAAACTCGCTTTTTGCACTTTTTAATATTTTCTCTATTGTAACATCTTTGTCTCTCAGTAAGTTTCACCTCCCAAATTAAGATAACACCGTTTACTATATTTTAGCATAAAGAAACTAATGAAGTCAATAATCGCTATCAAATATATTTTTTTATGATAACATTTTATTTAATTCTCTATAAATTATCTTGTTAGGTCTGCTACTAATCTCCTTTCTAGATCAACCATACAATCATGACACACATTGTCTAAAACAACTATTTTAGATTTATACAACTTATCTGATTCCATTACTGATTAGCAGAATAAACAATTGTCATTTTTAGAATATATTGTTAATATTGAAATATTCCTTGAAATCTATTCTATGTTGTTTATTAGCTTCGATAAGTGCGGTATAATTAATAGAACTGAATAAACGCTTAACGCTTATAACTTTAATAGCAAGCACAGTA
>NZ_KV821171.1:599-856 GCF_001815585.1 Anaerococcus sp. HMSC075B03 | reverse complement strand
CTTGTTAGGGAGAACCCTAAGACCCCAAAATATATTTTATAAAGGAGAATAAAATGGCAAATAGATTTAGAAATGAAAGAATAGAAATAAAACTAACCAAAGAAGAAAAAGAAGTTTTTGAAAAGAAAATGAAACTTGCTAATTGCAAAACTATGTCCCACTTTCTTAGGAAATGTGTATTAGAAAAAGAGATATATGTAGTAGATTTAGAACCGTTTAGAAACCTGCAATGGCTACTTTCAAATGCAACAAATAAT
>NZ_KV821171.1:0-499 GCF_001815585.1 Anaerococcus sp. HMSC075B03 | reverse complement strand
GCTACTTTCAAATGCAACAAATAATATAAATCAGATTGCAAAAGCTACTAATACAACTGGCATTATTTACAAGAATGAAATCGAATCAATGAATGAACAGATAGAAAAATTATCAAAAGAAATATGGCAGATCCATTCCCTACTTCTAAATAAATCAAAAGAAAGTTCTGGTGAATAGTATGGCAATTACAAAGATACATCCTATAAAATCAACTCTAAATTTGGCAATAGATTATATAACCAAGAGTGAAAAAACTGATGAAAAAGTCTTGGTATCTTCATTTAAATGTCATCCATCTACTGCCCATATTCAGTTTATGAAAACACGAGAAGATAACGATACTAAGGGTACAGTTTTGGCTAGACATTTAATTCAATCTTTTCTACCAGGAGAGGTTGATCCTATAAAAGCTCACGAAATTGGAATGGAATTATGTAAGAAAATTTTAAAAGAAGATTATGAATTTGTTCTTGCAACTCATATAGATAGAGGGCATAT
>NZ_KV821170.1:0-233 GCF_001815585.1 Anaerococcus sp. HMSC075B03 | reverse complement strand
ATAAATTCCCATGTTCCTGTGAATTCTACATCTTTATCTTCTACGGTTTTGTTATCTTTGTCATATTTTACAAATTTCCAAGTACCATCTTTTACTTTTACTTCTTTTGTTTTTGGAACTGTAGGTGTTACTTCGTCGCCTTTTACTTTGCCAGTTTGATTTGCTGGTAGTTGATCTAGTACTTCTTGTGGAAGTTTTTTGTTTGGATCTTTACTTACAAATTTGTGGGTTAC
>NZ_KV821169.1:0-453 GCF_001815585.1 Anaerococcus sp. HMSC075B03 | reverse complement strand
ATTAACAGTAAGGGAGTATTCCATAATCAAGAAGTTGAGTATAGACCAAAACAAAATCCATTTTACGAAAATCATTTTGGTTTCAACGGAAATCAAGGATTCAAATCTATTCCTAATGGATTAAGGTTTGAAAATGGAGAGTTTGTCTTTGATAAGAATGTAGATAGTGTAGAACTTGAATTTGATTATAACAATGATTTGTATCAAGGAAAGATGACTATATACAATCCAAATAAATATTCCATTGATACTCAAACAGATTTAACAGGGCAAGATATTGATGAAAAGGACAATAAGATTGATGATTTAACTAAAAATATTAAGGACTTGGAAAATCAGATCAAAGACTTAAATGATAAGAAACAAGAAGACCAAACAAAGATAGATGAATTAAAGGAAAAGTTAGAATCTTGCAAAGATAATGGAGAGAAACTAAAACAAGAAAAAGCTAAG
>NZ_KV821168.1:0-130133 GCF_001815585.1 Anaerococcus sp. HMSC075B03 | reverse complement strand
AGTAAGAGAAGGTGGAAGAACAGTTGCATCTGGAGTTGTTTCTAAAGTAATTCAATAATATAAATTTAGGGCGAGTCTTTTCGACTTGCTCTTTTTTTATCTATTTTAGCTAGGAGTTTATATGAAAAATAAAAAAATATTTCTATTGTTTTTGCTCATAATTTCTATTAATTTTTCTTCTTGTTCTTCAAGTAAAAATAATAAAATGAGTGATAATAGTTCATCTTCAAATATAACTTCTAATTTAAGTGAAAATAATAAGAAAGATAGGAAACCAACAGGAGAGGCTTATCTTGTTGGTGTTACACCTGATGATTATAATATGGATTATGATACATCTAGACTTAAATCTTTAAATGAAAAAAAATCTAAATATTATCCTAAAGATGGTGTTAAGGGAATTTATATTAATGCTTATTCAATAAATAATCCAAAGTCCTTTAAGAAAAATCTTGATTTAATTGATAGCACTAAGTTAAATACTGTTGTTATTGATATTAAGGATGATTATGGAAATATTACTTGTGATTTTAAATCTGATAATAAAGATATAAAATATGCTACTGATAAAGTTATTGATGCTGAAGAATTTATAAATAAGATGCATAAAAAAGGCATATATGTTATTGGCAGGATTACCACTTTTAAGGATTCTATTATTACAGAAAAACATCCTGATTGGGGATTTGTTTTGGAAGATGGTTCTTTATGGAGAAATGGACTTGATGAAGCTTTTATGAATCCTTATTTGGATGAGGCTAGAAATTATAATTTGAAAATTGCTGAGCTTGCAGCAAATGTTGGTTTTGATGAAATTCAATTTGATTATGTAAGATTTGCAGAAGGTTTTGAAACTTTTAATGATAAATTGGATTATTCAAAAGGAAAATGGGAAAAAATTCAAAAAAAAGATGAGGATAAGAGGGTTGATGCCATTACTAGCTTTGTAAAAGAAGCAAGGGAGATGCTCCAGGCTTATGATACTCCTTGTGGGATTGATGTTTTTGGTTATTCAATGCAAGTTGGAAAATCTGGGGGAATTGGTCAAGATTTTAAAGAAATATCTAATCAAGCTGATGTTATGAGTTCTATGATATACCCTTCTCATTGGGGACTTTATTCTTTTGATATAGAAAAACCTGATCTTGAACCTTATGAATTAGTTAAAAGATATTTAAAAGAAGAACAAAAAGAATTATCTAAGATTGAACACAAACCAAAATCAAGACCATGGATTCAAGATTTCACTGCATCTTGGATTGGTAAAGGAAATTATATGGTTTATGATGCTAAAGCTGTTGAGGCTCAAATAAAAGCAATTTATGATAGTGGTCAAGATGAATTTTTAATTTGGAATTCAGCGTCTAAATATACTGAAGGTGTAAGTTACTAAAAAGTAGGATTTTATGGGAAAAAAAATAAAAGATATAATAGATAAGGGCATAAAAATAATTGAAGTTTTAATTTGTTTGACTATTTTGCTTACTTTATTATTGTCTGTACCAAATTTAATTAGATATTCGATTGATATTGTACAAACTTTACAGTTAAGGCAAAATTATGAGCTATTAAATGAATTTTTGAAGTATGCCCTTCTTTTGGTAGTAGGTATTGAGCTAATTGAGATGATAATTACAAGATCTCATGAAGCTATTTTAACTTTGATTTTGTTTGTAATTGCAAGAAAAATGCTTTTGTATTCTGTTGATTTAATTGATATTTTAATTGGATCTGTATCAATTGGTCTTATTTTTGCTATTATTAAATTTGTTGTAAAAGATGATAAATTGATGGCGAAAATCGACAATACTTATTCAGCTGCAATGACTGTAAAGCAAATTAAAAAAGAATACAAATTAGATTTACCTCAAGATATGTCAAATACTTTGGGCGGTTTAGTTTATGAAATTGCAAAAATTGAAGGGATTGACGAGGTAAAGGAAAACACAAGATTGATTTATGGCTCTTATAAATTTAAAATTATAAGTATGAAAGATGGAGTCATTGAAAGAATTAGAATTGAAGAATTAAAATAAAAAATCATTAGCCTGAATATGGCTAATGATTTTTTAAATTCTGTGATTTTTTCTAAATTGTGATGGAGTTATACCAACTTTTTTTCTAAAAACTTGGTTAAAATAAGATTGTGAATTGAAACCAACGATTGATGAAATTTCTTCCATAGAATGGTTTGTGCTTATTAGTAGATTTTTTGTTACTTCTATTCTTTTTAAAATTAAATAATCGATTGGTGTAACCCTGTATGATTGCTTAAATTCAGCAATTAAATGGAACTTATTCATAAAGGCCATTTTTGATAGGCTTTCAAGTTTTATATCTTCAGAATAATTGTTGTCTATGAAATTTTTAATATAATCAATTTGTTTATTTATTTTTATATCATTTGTTATTTCAAAATCATTTTTATATTTTCTAAGTAAGGAGATAACAAATTCGCTAGCCTTGGCGTTTGCCATAGATTGGGCAAACATATCTCCAGAATTAAATTCATCGTGAATTGTATTAAAAGAATCTATAAAATAATCCTTATTTTCTTCTATATTTTTAAATATGTATTTGTCTTCTTCTAAGCTGTCATCATTTTTGATATTTTTTACAAAAATACTATCAACACCAAAAGAAATAAAAGTTAAATTTTCATTTTCATTTGAATAAATGCTATGACCAACATTTGAATTAATTATAAAAAAGTCGTCTTTGCTGGTATCGATAACCTTATCTTCAATTGAAAATTTTCCCTTCCCATCTAAAATATAATAAAACTCAGTAAAGGGATGAAAATGAATCCTAGAGTTTATTTTATCAGAAGAAGAAAATTGTTTTGCATAGAGTACTTTAAGGTAAATACTTTGCACGGTTACACTTTCGTTTTCATTTTTATCTAAAATTTCCATAAATCTTGTCCTTTTTAATTTATTTATATATACATTATACAGAAAAAAGCCTTTTACTACAAGATAAATTTTGCTATAAGCTAAGAATTTAACTTTGTGATATAATATATTAAATAAATCATTATTAAAAATATAATTAATAATGTGTGCAATAATATATAGAAAGGAAGAATAATGGATACTAGAAAATATTTGGAAGGTAAGGGATACGATGGTTACAAATTTTTTGGAAATCACAAAAAGGCGAATAATTCATATATATTTAGAATCCTTGCCCCAAATGCAAAAAATGTTTATATAATAGGAGATTTTAACTCTTGGATAGAGGAAAAACTTAGAAAATATTCTACGGGTGTTTTTTCAAAAACTATTAAAAATGTTAAAGAATTTGATAAATATTTGTACGTAATAGAAAATGAGAATGGGAAAAAATATTATAAATTAGACCCATACGCAAAATTAATTGATAAGGAAAATGAAAATTCTCTTGTCTATGATAAATCTTACAAATTTTCTTACAAGTACAAAAACAAAAAAAATCTAAATATATACCAAATGAGTGCAAAAAATTTTTATGGGAAAATTTTTGAAGATGAAAAAAATATGGATAAATTTATCCGATATTTAAAAGAAAATAATTTTTCTCACATCGATTTTATGCCTATTTTTGCAAATAGATTTAAAGAAGATTTTTCTTACGGCTCAAGTTTTTATTTTTCTATTAATGAAACCTATATTGAAATTGAAAAAATAAAATTATTTATAGATTTGTGTCATAAAAATAAACTTGGAATTATTTTTGAAATTGATATAAGCAGTTTTGATCCCTTTGAAAAATATTTAAATAAATTTGATGGCTCAAATATGTACAATTATGATTACGATGATATTTTGTATAATTATAGTGGATTAATAAACATAGATCCAACAAAAAATCTAGCAAAATCTTTTATTTTATCATTTGTAACTTATTTAATTAAAGAATTTAATATTGACGCAATTGCAATTGCAAATTTAGAAAATCTTATATTTTGGCAAGGGGATAAGTCAAGAGGATACAATGAAAATTGGCTGGGTTTTATAAGAAATATTAATAAATATATAAATGATTTAAATAAAATATCTATTGGTTTTTATAATTCAATTTGGGAAAATGACATAAAGGAAGATTTGGGATTTAATTTGATTTATGATAGAACTCTTGCAAAACTTATTAAAATAAACCAAAAAAATCCTTTTGAAAGAGCTAATTATTCATATATAGTCAAAAATATTATAGAAAATGATTATAAGAATTATATACTTGGATTTAATTATTTTGATAGCCTTAGTGAAGGGGCATCTCTTGCGATGAAAATGAACTCAAATGATAAAAAGTATGATCAATTAAAAACTTTGTTTTTATTAGTTTATACTTTGAATTCCAATAAAATGATTTTTACATCAGATGAATTTGGATCCTTAGAAACTTTTAATTTTGATAAGAAAATAAATATTTTCAAACAAAATGAAAGTGAAAAAGATTTTAATGAATTTTATAAAAAATTGAGTGATTTTTATATAAGAAACAAAAATTTATACGAAAATGAATCAAAGACAAAAATTCTTGAAATAGAAGGATATTCTTTGTATGCATTTAAAAGAATATATAAAAACGAAGAATATCTGGTAATAATTAATTTGACAGATTTGGAATATAAAATAGATTTTCCAGAAAAAATAGAAAAAATTTTAACAAGTTATAATGAAAATTATCACAGTAAAAATAAATTATATATACCAGCCTTTGGCTCAGGAATTTTTAAAATAAAATAAAAAAGGGAGAAAATTTCTCCCTTTTTTATAATTTCTTAATTAATTTATACTCATTTTCTAAATTATGAGCTATATTTGTAAATCTTTCCAAAATAGTTTTTCTTGTAATTATTCCAACAAAATATCCATTTCTATGAGTTATACATATAAAATTATTATTTATTATAAGTCTTAAAACATCTTCAAGATCAGAATCATCAAATAATATTGGAACAATTTGGTCCATAACTTCGCTAACTTTTGTTTGCGTTAGTATATCTTCATTAAAAAATGTTACATCTTCTGATGAAATTACAATTTTTGAAATAGAAATAAGACCTCTAACTCTGTCATTCTCATCAAGAACAGGAATTGTTTGATAAGATCTATTTGATAAAACAATAATCGCATGTAAAAGTGTATCATTTTCTCTAACAACTGCAACTTCGCTAGCTGGAGTTATAATGTTTGCCGTAGGTTGATTAAATAATTTTTTTAGATTTTCACCAATCATTTTTACTCCTTCTTAAAAAAATAGCCTTTTGTCAAAACAAAAGGCATTATAGAGTATATTATGTAAGCACACCCAAGCTCGTAAATTAAAATCTATACGTTACTCAAACAGCCAGCTCATGATAGGTGACCTTACGGCACATAAGAAGATCTACTTAATGCTGCTACGTTCCCGTCCTGACATGGTTCATAGTTTCCTATTGCGTAAGACCCATCAATCAACACCGCTTATTTAAGGCAGACTATATATTTTAAAATCCTAACTTGGGAATTCAATCCTGCTATAGCGGATTGCAGGTTACAAGGCACCGCTAACTCCCCATCTAGTGCATGGCGGAGAGCAAGGGATTTGAACCCTTGATACACTATCAATGTATACACGATTTCCAATCGTGCTCCTTAAGCCACTCGGACAGCTCTCCATGCTTACAGATTAAAACTATACTTTAAAATTGAAAAATTTCAAATCAATTTAAAAATTAAAAAAATATTTTCACTATGGTATAATCTTTAGGGAAAGGAATTATTATGGCAAAAGCTTTATATAGAGAATATAGACCCCAAAAATTTTCTGATGTTTTGGGACAAGATAGGGTTGTAAATGTTTTAAAAAATCAAGTTAAGTCTGGGCAAATATCTCATGCATATTTATTTGCAGGAGAGAGAGGATGCGGAAAGACAACTTGTGCAAAAATTTTTGCTAAGGCAATTAATTGCCTTAATCCAATCGATTCATCTCCTTGTGGAGAATGTGAAAATTGTAAATCAATAGAAGAAGAATCAACAATGGACGTTGTTGAAATGGATGCAGCAAGCAATAGAAGAATTGACGATATTAGAAATTTAAAAGAAACAGTTGTTTATCCACCAAATAATTTAAAATACAAGGTTTATATTATTGACGAGGCTCACATGATTACAAGAGAGGCTTTTAATGCCCTATTAAAAATTATGGAAGAGCCACCAAGTCATTTGGTTTTTATTCTAGCAACAACAGAAATTGAAAAAATTCCAAAGACTATTTTATCTAGAGTTCAAAAATTTGAATTTAACAAAATTGGTAGAGAAGATATAATCAAACAAATTGATATAATCTTATCCGATAGAAATATTACAATCGAACAAGAGGCAAAAGAGCTTATTGTAAAAAAAGCAAAGGGTGCTATGAGAGATGCTCTTTCGATTTTAGATCAAGTTTTATCAATTGACAAAAATAATTTTACATTGAAAGATGTAGAAAACATTTTAGGACTTGTTGATTTTGAATCCTTGGATAAATTAATAGCTAATATAATTTCATATAATCAAAAAGATTCCTTGGACTTGCTTTTTGATTTAAGAAATAATAACAAAGATGACAAGGATATTTTAGATGGGCTTGTTGGATATTTTAGAGATATTATGATCTATAAGACAAGTCAAAATCGAAAATATATTGAAAATTTAGATTATTTGGATTTGATAAAGGAAAAAATAGAAAAAATCTCATCTGATAGGCTAGTATCTTACTTGGAAATTTTAAATGATTATTCAAATAGGATGAAAATATCTGATAATTCAGCCTTGCTTATGGAAATGGCGATTTTAAGGCTAATTAATTTAAAAGATGATGAAAATATTTTATCAAGATTAAAAAAATTAGAAGAAAATAATTCTTCAAATTCAATAGATATTATAAATAAATTAGTAGATAAAAAATTTGAAAATATTAATCTGGATAATTTTATAAAAAATTCTAAACCTAGCCTAGATTATGAAAAAAAAGAAGAAAAAAATATTGAAAAGCTTGATAAAAATGAAAAAATATTTGAAGAAAAAAATAAGGATATAGAAAATAAAGAAATTGATAATAAAATAGAAGAAAATTTTGAAAATAAGCATAGTGATAATGAAGACATAGAAAGTGAAAAAACATTTGAAAATATAAGCTTAGATAAGGAAGAAGAAAATATATTTTTAAATGAATTTACCTCATCTTGTTCGCCTATTTTAAAAGTTTGGATAAGGGACGAAGGATTTAATTATGATATAAATGTTGACATTTTTACAATTTATTTTACTAATAATTTATATTATCAATTTTTAGAGGGCTCAAAAGCAAAAATTAAAGAAATTTTAAAAAATGTAAGTGGAAGAGATTTTACCATAAAGGTATCAAGTATTGACAAAAAAAAATCTAACAAGAATAATAGTATAAGAGAATCAAAAAATGATTCGAATGATGATGTGATGAAAAAACTAGAAAAAATTTTTGGAAATAATTTAATAATTGAAGAATAAAGGAGTAAAAAATGGCAAGAGGCGGATTCCCAGGCGGCGGAAATATGAATAGTATGATGAAAAAAGTACAAAAAATGCAACAAGAAATGGCAAGAACCCAACAAGAAATTGAAGAAAAAGAATTTTCTTCAACAGCTGGTGGTGGGGTAATAGAAGCTGTTGTTAATGGAAAAAAAGAAGTTGTCAAAATTAAAATTGATGAAGATGTTGTAGATCCTGAAGATACAGAAATGTTAGAAGATCTTGTTGTTGCAGCAATAAATGATGCTTTGAAAAAAGCAGATGAATATAGTCAAAAAGAAATGGGAAAATTAACAGGAAATATTAATATTCCTGGACTAATGTAATGAGTTTATATCCTGAAAGTTTAAATAAATTAATAGAACAATTTCAAAAGTTACCAACTATCGGCAAAAAAAGTGCAGAAAGACTTGCTATGAGTATTGTTGGAAGAGATTTAGAAAGCGTAGAAGAATTTTCCGAATCTTTACTAGAAGTAAAATCCAAAATTCATCCTTGTAAAATTTGTGGAAATTTAACTGAAGATGAAATTTGTGGAATTTGCAAAGATATTTCGAGAGAAGAAAATACAATTTGTTTAATAGAAGATGTAAGAAACTTATATGCAATTGAAAAATCCTCAGTATATCATGGAAAATATCATATTTTGGGCGGTCTTATTTCTCCTTCTGATAATGTAAAAGCTGAAGATTTATCAATCGATAAATTATTGGATAGGATTGATAAGGAAGATATAAAAGAAGTTATTTTAGCTATTTCGTCAACGATAGAAGGAGAAACAACTAGCTTATTTTTGGCACATTTATTAGAAGGAAAAAATGTAAAGGTATCGAAAATAGCATCAGGAATTCCTGTGGGCTCAAATTTAGAATATTTTGACCAATTGACATTGGAAAGAGCTTTGGAAGATAGAAGAGAAATTTAATTATATTAGAAATTTCTAGATAATTTGTGATATAATATAAAAAGAAATAGAGATAAGTTTTTAAATGAAATTTATCTAATAATTCTTTGAAAAACTTATAAAATTTAGTGGAAAAATTTAAAGCTGAATATAAAACTTAACAAAACCATCCTTATTAGGGTGGTTTTTAAATCTTAAAGGAGAAAGAAATGGCAAAATATGATGTGAAGTCAAAAAATGCAGAAGAATTTATCAATCATGAAGAAATTCTTGAATCATTAGATTATGGAAGGGATCATAAAAATGACAGGAAATTAATTAAAGAAATATTAGAAAAGGCAAAAAAAGCTCACGGACTTAGTCACAGAGAAGCCTTTGTTTTGCTTTCTTGTCAAGAAGAAGATTTAAATGAAGAAATTTTTTCATTGGCAAAAAAATTAAAGGAAAAATTTTATGGAAATAGGATAGTTTTGTTTGCACCTTTATACCTGTCAAATTATTGTGTAAATGGTTGTTTGTATTGCCCATATCATGCAAAAAATAAAACAATTCCAAGAAGAAAATTGAGTCAAGATGAAATAAGAAAAGAAGTGATTGCACTTCAAGATTTAGGACATAAAAGACTAGCTCTTGAAACTGGTGAAGATCCAGTAAATAATCCAATTGAATATGTATTAGAATCAATCAAAACAATTTATTCAATCAAACACAAAAATGGATCTATAAGAAGGGTTAATGTAAATATAGCAGCAACAACTGAAGAAAATTATAAAAAATTATTGGACGCAGAAATTGGTACATATATTTTATTCCAAGAAACCTATAATAAGAAAAATTATGAATTGCTTCACCCAACAGGTCCAAAACACGATTATGATTATCATACAGAATCTATGGATAGGGCAATGAGTGCTGGAATTAATGATGTTGGTTGTGGAGTTTTGTTTGGTCTTCAATCTTATGAGTATGAATTTGTTGGTCTTTTAATGCATGCTGAACACTTGGAGACTAGATTTAATTGTGGACCACATACGATTTCTGTTCCAAGGGTTCAACCAGCAGATGATATAGACCCTAATGAATTTGACAATTCGTTGAGTGATGAAATGTTTGAAAAAATCGTAGCTTGTCTTAGACTTGCTGTTCCTTATACAGGAATGATAATATCTACAAGAGAATCTAAAAAAGTTAGAGAAAAAGTATTGGATCTTGGAATAAGCCAAATTTCTGGAGGATCAAAAACTACGGTAGGTGGTTATTCAGAAGATATTGGAGATGTTGAAGGATCTAACCAATTTGAACTTGCTGATAACAGGACCTTGGATGAAGTTGTTGATTGGTTATTAAATATGAATTATTTACCATCATTTTGTACAGCTTGCTACAGAGAAGGTAGGGTTGGAAAAGATTTTATGAAAATTGTAAAAGATCATGGAATTGGAAATATGTGCCAACCAAACGCCATTCTTACCTTGGATGAATATTTGACAGACTATGCAAGTGAAAAAACTAGAAAAGATGGTAGGGCCTTAATAAGTAGGGAAATAGAAAAAATTCAAAACCCAGACCTTCGTGCTAATACAAAAAAATGGCTTGATGAGATTAGGGATGGTAAAAGAGATATTCACGTATGATAGCATATAACTCAGAAAGACTTAGCCTTGCCTTATTGGGTAAGACTAATTCTGGAAAATCTTCATTTTTAAATTTTATAAGTGATCAAGATGTTTCTATTGTTTCAAGTCAAAAGGGAACTACAACAGATCCTATAAAAAAATCTATGGAAATTCATGATTTTGGTCCGGTTTTATTTTTTGATACAGCAGGATTTGATGATGATACAAATTTATATGAAAAAAGAATAGAAAAAACTAAAAAAGCCATAGAAAAGGCTGATATTTTGCTTTATTTTCTCTCAATAGATGATGAAATTAAAGAAATTTATGCTTTAAAGGAAAAATATGACAAGATAATTTTTATAGCTACTAAGCAGGATTTAGAAATTGGAAATGATTTGCTAGAAAAATTTAAAGATTTTTCTCCACTAGCTATAAATATAAAAAATAATCATGACAGGGAGAAATTTTTTGATAAGATTAAATCCACCTACAAAATTGAAGACAATTCTATAACAAAATCTCTTGTAAAAGAAAATGATTTAGTTTTGTTGGTTATTCCTCAAGATGCTGAGGCTCCAAAATATAGGCTTATCAAACCTCAAGTTATGACTATTAGGGAAATTATAGATAAAAATGCAATTGCAGTTTCTACAAATCTTAAAAATTTAGAAAACACCCTAAATTCATTTAATAAAAAGCCAGACCTTGTTATAACAGACTCTCAATATTTTAAAGAAGTTTATAATATTTTGGATAAGGGCATAAGGCTCACTTCATTTTCTGTTTTATTTTCAGCCTTTAAGGCTGATATAAATTATTATATAGAATCAGTAAAAAAACTTGACCATGGTGCAAAAAACATACTAATTGCAGAAGCGTGCTCACATCCACCAATATCTGAGGATATAGGAACAGTTAAAATTCCAAAATTTTTGAAAAAAAGATACAAGGATATAGAAATCGACTTTCAAAGGGGAGAAGATTTTGAAAATATTGAAAAATATGACCTAATAATCCAATGTGGGGCTTGTATGTTTAATAAGAAATATGTGATGGAAAGAATCAAACAAGCTAAAGAAAAAAATATTCCTATGACAAATTATGGAATTGTTATAGCCTATCTAAATGGAATCTTAGATAAAATTTCAATATAAAAGCCTTGAGCTAAAGCTCAGGGCTTATTTTTTAATATATCCAAACTTGTAGTGTAAAACTTTGAAGGATAAACTTTTTTATTATTTCTATTTTTTAAAGTTAAAATATATAGGCTATCTCTTGCCCTAGTAAGACCTACATAAAAAATTCTTCTTTCTTCTTCTAGTCTTTCAAAATAATTTTCTTCATCCATGATTAGTGGAAATTCATTTTTTATCAAATCAATTATAAAGACCTTATCATATTCTAATCCCTTAGAAGAATGGATGGTAGTTAAAGATAAATTTGTCTTTATTAAAGATTTGGATTTTTTTTCTAAAATTTTTATCTTTTCATAAACTTCATCTAAAGATTTACATGATTTAGTAAAGTATCTGAGACTTTCTATATAAATATCCTTATTTACGGTTTCTTCCATATATTTTCTGCTTTTCATATTTATATAAGAATTATAAGATAGACTTTTGTAGATGAAAGAAATTTTCTTTTCAAGCTTAAGCTTTCTAAGATGTTTTAATTTTTTCTCAATATTAAAAAGTGCATCCTTTTTGTAATCTTCAATGTCTCTATTTTCATAAAATTCAAAAACATTTTCATTTATTGCCTTATGGGATAAAGATTCAATATCATCTTTAGAAAGATAAGTTGAAATCTTATAGTAAATATCTGAGAAAATTTCTACATTATCAAAATCTTCAGAGAAATTAATTATATTAACCATATCGGTAAAAATTTTTGATTCAAAAAAATCTAAAATATTTGAATTTATAGAAAAATCAATATTTTTATCTAATAAATAAGAACTTAGAGAGATAGCAGAAATATTATTTCTAAATAAAATACCAGTTTTTTTATTATCTAAATTTTCAGTTATATAGTCATATTGCTTGGTAAAATTCTTAAACTCTTTTAATTTTATCTGGTCATCAAAGTCCCTACCTAGCTTATAGGTTTTTTTATACCTATTTTTGTTTTGAGCTATAAAATAACTTGCCAATGAAATGATTTTTTTCCCGGACCTATGGTTTGTATCAAGACTAATTATTTTTGCATCCTTATAAATTTCTTTAAAATTTAAAAGATACTTTGGATCTGCTGCCCTAAAAGAATAAATAGATTGGTCATCATCAGCTACTACTAGAAGATTATTTTCTGGATATACAATTTTTTCTAAAATTTTAAATTGTAAGAGGGAAGTGTCTTGACCTTCATCAAGTTGAAAATATTTATATTTATTTTTTATTGATCTTAATAAAGACTCATCATTTAATAATTCTAAGGCATAAACTTGCATATCATCAAAATCTAGAAGGTGCTTTTGTTTTTTTGTTTTTTCATATTCCAAATAAATTTTTTCTGCATTAGAAATTTCAACTTTTTTAAGATAAGAAATATCAAGGAGAGAATTTTTCATAAATGATACTTTTTGAAAAAATAAATTTAAATCTTCTTTGGACATTTTTTTATTATTAATGCTTTTATAAATTTCTCCAACAAGATTAAATTTATTGTAAATTTTCTCATCTTCTATTAGATTTACTTGTCTATTATATTTTTTTAAATAATTTCTAATTATAAGATAGCAAAAAGCATGGATAGTCATAAAATTTGAATCCTTGCTATCAAATCTTTTTTTCATATCATTAGCTTGGATTCTAGAAAAAGTTAAATTTAAAATTTTTGAAGAATCAATATGTTCTGACAAAAATTTTATTCTTTCTAAAAGCATGGTAGTTTTTCCAGAACCTGGAATTGCCAAAACTAAAAGAGGACCATCCAAATGTTTTGCAGCTTGTAATTGTTTGCTTGTAAATTTCATATTTATATTTTATCATATAAGTATAAGGATTTAATTATAGAGGATTTAATAAATTTATTTATTAACTTACTATTTAAGGTATAATATCTAAAACGGGAGGAATTATGTTAACTACAAATTTTTTAAAAACAAGAACTTCTACTAGAGATTTTAAAGATGAAAAAGTAGATGATGAAAAAATTAAAAAGATTTACCAAATTACAAGAGAATTAGAAAATAAATTTGGTGAAAAGGATCTTCATTACCAAGTAAATAATAAGGGAGAAGAAGTTTATTTTAAATTAAAAGGAAACGCTGGCTACAAGGGAGTTATGATAAAAGCGCCTTTGTATGTTGCACTTGATATTACAAATGATAGCAAATCTGCCCTTGTTAAAGGAGCTTATGGTCTTGAAGAATTAATTACTAAATTATCTGAACTAGGACTAGCTTCTTGCTACATTACAGTAAGCGGAGTAAGCGATGATATTTTAAAATCAGCTTTTGTAAATGCTGAGGGAAAAATTATGTCAATTCTTGCAATTGGCGAAGCTACAAAACAAGAAATTAGAGAACACAGATACGATGATAGAAAAGGAATAAATGAATTTGTATTTATTGATGATTTAGATCACAAAGCAAGTGTAGAAGAGCTTTCTCAAAGAGGACTTGATGATTTATTCTCATATTTAAGATTTGCACCATCATCATACAATTCACAACCATGGAGATTTGTTTTAAAAGATAATTTTGTAAATTTATATTTAGAAGATTACAAAGACGAAGCAAATTTAGTTGATGCAGGAATTGTAATGTATTATTTTGATCAATTAACAAAAGAAATATCAATAAATTCAATTTGGGAAGTTGAACCAAAATTAGACGGCTCAAAATTCCAATTTATTGCTCAAAAAGAATTATAAAATTTTAAGGAATTTTAATGATAAGACTTTATACAGAAAATGATATAGAAAAAATGTATGGGGCTTCAGAAATTCTTTGCCAAACACACCTTGCCATAAAAGAAGTAATAAGAGCTGGAATAACAACAAAATTTCTTGACGATTTTGCAAATAAATTTATAAAACACAAAAATGCAAGACCTGCCCAATTAGGTTATCAAGGATTTCCATATACACTTTGCATATCCGTAAATGATGAAATTTGTCACGGATTTCCTTCAGATTATGTACTAAAAGAAGGCGATGTAGTTTCAATTGATAATGTAATTGATTACAAGGGAGGACTTGCAGATTCTTGTTGGACTTATAAAATTGGAAAATTGAGCGAAGAAAATGAGAAGTTAGTTGATGTGAATTTAAAAGCTCTTTACAAAGGAATTGAAGCTGCAAAACCTGGCAACAGAATTGGAGATATTGGTTATGCAATTCAAAAATATGTCGAAGACGAAAACGGCTTTTCAGTTATAAGAGATTTTATAGGTCATGGAATCGGAAAAGAAATGCACGAAGACCCACAAGTTCCACATTATGGAAGAAAAGGCTTTGGTCCTAGAATAGAAGAAAATATGGTATTTACAATTGAACCAATGATAGCAGTTGGCGATTGGAAATCAAAAATGGATTCAAATGGATGGACAGCAAGAACAAAAGATGGTTCCGTTTGTTCACAATTTGAACACCAACTTGTCATAAGAAAAGACGGAGCAGAAATAATAACTGACCAAAATAATTTTTCTTTGACAGAAGATGACAAAAAATTTATAGAATCATACAAATAGGAGAGAAATCTCCTATTTTTTTCGTCAAGAATAACTTTTTTAAAAAATGGATAATTTTACTGATTTCATTGGAAATATATGTCAAATCTTATAAAAATTCATAATAAAATGTTTTCAAATTTATAAATAAATATCTTTTTAAAAGAAAAATATTAAAATTTAAAGAAAATAATTAAAAATTTGTAAAAAACTTTAAAAAAGACTTAATAAGTAATCAAAAAAATGGTAAAATATAAAAGTACAGCTTTAAGGAGGAGTTATGGATATTTTAGTAATAGGATTTGCATTATTTGCAATGTTTTTTGGAGCGGGGAATTTAATTTTTCCACCAATGTTGGGATATACTTATGGAGATAAGTGGTTATTGGCATCTATTGCCTTTACAATTGTGGGAGTCGGATTAACTTTGCTTGCTGTAGTTAGTATGGCAAAAAGGCAAGGAAATATTTTTACTTTTACTTCACTTGCAGGAGATAGGCTTTCAAAAGCAATAGTTTTAATTATTGCTCTTTGTATTGGACCTTTAGGAGCAATTCCAAGAACTGCAGCTACAAGTTTTGAGATGGTACAATCAGCAGGCTTTAATGTAAATATTTGGGTCTTTACTTTAATATTTTTTGGATTATCATTGTTTTTGTCTTTGGCAAAAAATTCTGTTGTAGATTTAATTGGAAAATTTTTGACACCACTTTTATTAATTTCTTTATTTATAATGATAATTGTTGGAATGTTAAATCCAATTGGACAAATAAAAGAAATTAATATAGATTTAAGTAAAATATTTTCTGATTCAATGCTTGAAGGATATAATACAATGGATGCTTTGGCAGCTCTTGCATTTACACCAATAATTGTAGAAAGCGTGATAAAAAAAGGCTATAAAAATCAATTATTAAAAAAGACTATTCAAGCATCATTGATTGCAGTTTTTGGACTTGCTTTTGTATATATTTCACTTACATTTTTGGGAGCAAGTGCATCAACAAGTATTGATACAGATTCAAGAGTTATTTTATTAAATTATATTTCAGAAAAAATTCTTGGAGATAAGGGCAAATTTGTTTTATTGCTTGCGATTATTATGGCATGTTTTACAACATCTATAGGTTTGATTTCATCAATTTCTAATATTTTCGCAGAATTTTCTAAAAATAAATTTAATTATAGTTTTCTTGCAATAGCAATAGCTTTAGTGTCTTTGTTATTATCTGTTCTTGGAGTGGAATCAATAGTAAAGCTTACAGGACCATTTTTACAATTTGTGTATCCTTTAGCAATTGTTTTAGTAGTATTTAATTTGATTGGGAAAAATTCTCTCGATAAATTAGTAATTAGAAATTCTTTTATTGTGGTAACAATAGTTTCATTTATGGATGCTCTAGTAAGTTTGATAGACATTTTAAAAGAAATGTTTAATGTAAATGTTTCTTTGTTAGTTGGTTTAGAATCAGTATTGAAAAAAATTATACAAGTTATCTCCTTAAATATTGTAGATTTTCCATGGATAATTCCTCTAATTCTTATAATTATCCTAACTAGCCTATATTTAAAATTAAATAAAAATAAATAAATTTTTGCATCCAAATTAATTTTTGGATGTTTTTTATTAGAAATTTTTTGCAATTATTTTTTTATCCTGTATATTTTTATTGTAAGTAAAAATATTAGAAAAAGGATTTCAAAATCCAAATAAAAAATATTAGAAAATGTTTGATAAATTTTTAACTACATGTTATAATCGTATTGTAAGTTAAGATAACAATTTATCAGATATAAAATCGAAAGGGGAAATTATGACAAGAAAAGTAGTAATTGCAAGTGCAGCTAGAACTCCAGTAGGAAGTTTTGGTGGAGCTTTAAAATCACAAAGCGCAGTTGATTTGGGCGTTGTTGCAGCTAAAGCAGCTATCGAAAGAGCTGGAATTAAACCAGAAGATGTTGAAGAAACTGTTTTAGGATGCGTTTTACAAGCAGGACTTGGACAAAACGTTGCAAGACAAATTTCATTAGGAGCAGGAATCCCAATAACAACACCTGCAATGACAATTAATAAAGTTTGTGGATCAGGACTTAGAACTGTTTCACTTGCAGCTCAAATGATTTTAGCAGGAGATGTTGACGTTGTTTTAGCAGGTGGTGCTGAAAGTATGTCAAACGCTCCATTCTTATCTAATGAATCTAGATGGGGAGCTAGAATGGGCAACAAAAAATTTGTTGACGAAATGATTACTGATGGTCTTTGGGATGTTTATAATGACTACCACATGGGAGTTACAGCTGAAAATGTAGCTGAAAAATATGGAATCACAAGAGAAATGCAAGACGATCTTGCAGCAGTAAGCCAACAAAGAGCAAGCAAGGCTCGTGCTGAAGGAAGATTTAAAGATGAAATCGCTCCAGTAGAAATTAAAGATAGAAAAGGAAATGTTACAGTTGTTGAAGATGATGAATATATCAGAGACGGTGTAACACAAGAAGGAATTTCTAAATTAAGACCAGCATTTATAAAAGATGGTACAGTTACAGCAGCTAACGCATCAGGAATCAATGATGGAGCAGCTTGTCTTGTAGTTATGAGTGAAGAAAAAGCTAAAGAATTAGGCGTTAAACCATTAGCTACAATCGTAAGCTATGCATCTGCAGGAGTTGATCCAAAAGTTATGGGAACAGGTCCAATTCCATCAAGTAAAAAAGCTCTTGAAAAAGCAGGATGGAAAGTTGAAGATCTTGACTTAGTTGAATCAAACGAAGCTTTCGCAGCTCAATCATACGCTGTAAGAAATGAAATGGGATTTGACCCAGAAAAAACAAATGTAAACGGTGGAGCAATTGCTATAGGTCACCCAATCGGAGGATCTGGAGCAAGAATTCTAACAACACTTTTATACGAAATGGAAAAAAGAGATTCTAAAAAAGGTCTTGCAACACTTTGTATAGGTGGAGGAATGGGAACAGCTCTAGTAGTTGAAAGATAATAATTAAATAAAATTAAAAAATAAGGTTGTTAGAAATAACAGCCTTATTTTTTTAGAAATTTTCAGATATAAGTTATAAAAAATAAAAACTGCTCAATAAAGAGCAGTTTAAATTTCGTCTAGTGATATTTGATTTTTATTTTTTTCTCTATCTTTCATTTTTCTATTGTAGCATGATCTGCACAAAGGCTCGTATGAATCTTGAGCTCCGATTTCTATTCTTTCTTCATTGTAAGATTTTCTAAATGAAACCCAAGCATCTTCTCCGCATGATGCACAAATAGCATGGTGTTTTATTAATTCGTCAGCTATTGGCATCAGCTCTTTTACAACTTCAAATGGTTTTGTTTTATAATCCATATCAAGACCTGAGACAACAATTGTAATATGATTTTGCATAAGTTCTACAAAATAATCTACAATTTTTGATGGCTTATCCGGAAAAAATTGAACCTCGTCAATTCCTATAGCATCAATTTCATTATTTTTTGCATAATCCAAAATTTCTTTTATAGATTCTATTTTAATCGCATCAAGCTCCAAATTATCGTGGCTTATTATTTTTTCATCTTCATGTCTTGAATCGACTGATGGTTTGAATGCAATTGTTTTGTATCCTGCAACTTTCATCCTATAAAGCTCACGCCATAGGGAAGTGGTTTTGCCTGAAAACATAGAACCTGTATGAACAATAAGTTTAGCTTGTTTTTTCATATCTCACCTAAACATTAAATTTAAAATTGGTAATATCTCCATCTTTCATAACATAATCTTTTCCTTCCATACGAAGTTGACCATGTTCTTTTACTTTCGCCATATTACCATATTCTTTTAGAGTATCAAAACTTACGATTTCTGCTTTTATAAAACCTCTTTGTATATCTGTGTGGATTTTTCCAGCAGCATCTACAGCTTTTGTTCCATTTGTAATTGTCCAAGCTCTTGTTTCATCTTCTCCTGTTGTCAAAAATGAAATTAAATTTAAGGTTTTGTAAGAATCTTTTATAACTTGATCGCAACCTGATTCGCTAAGACCAATCATTTCCAAAAATTCTTTCTTTTCTTCTTCGCTTTCAAGCTCTGATATTTCTTGCTCAATTTTTGCGCTTACTACAGAAACTTGGGCGTTTTCTTCTTGGGCAAATTCTCTAACTTTTTGAACAAATTCATTATCATCGCCGTTATTTGCAACATCACTTTCATCGACATTGCAAACATAAATTATTGGTTTTGTTGAAAGAAGTTGGTAGGTTTTAAGAAGAGCTTTTTCTTCATCGTGCAAATTTAAAACTCTGGCAGATTTTCCTTCTTCCAAAACTTCTTTTATTCTTTTTAATAATTCAACTTCGCTTCTTGCTGATTTATCAGATTTTGCAACTTTTTCTCTTTTTACCAAAACTTTTTCAACAAGCTCAAGGTCTGAAAGTATAAGCTCAAAATTTATTGTTTCAATATCTCTTAATGGGTCAATGTTACCATCGACGTGAGTAACATTTGGATCGTTAAAACAACGCAAAACTTCTACAATTGCATCTGTTTCTCTTATATTTGATAAAAATTTATTTCCCAATCCTTCGCCCTTGCTTGCACCTTTTACAAGTCCTGCTATATCATAAAATTCTATAGCTGCTGGTACGATTTTTTTTGAATTGTGCATTTTTGCAAGATAATCAACTCTATAATCTGGAACATTTACAAGTCCTACGTTTGGATCTATTGTACAAAAAGGATAATTTGCAATTTCTGCTCCAGCTTTGGTTATCGCATTAAATAAAGTTGATTTGCCTACATTTGGTAGGCCAACTATTCCTAATTTCATTTAATCACTCTCTCTTTTTTATTCTTTATTTAGCATTATTAATTATATAGAAAGCGCCTAAAAAAATCAATTTTTATATTATGCAACAATGGTATAATATGAATAAGATTATAAAAATAAAGGAGAAATTATGAATATTGATCAAAAACTAGAAAAGCTTAGAGAGCTAATGGCTAGCAGAAAAATAGATGCTTATATTATTAATACATCTGATCCTCATCAATCAGAATATATTAGTGATTATTATAAAACTCGCGAATTTATTTCAGGTTTTACTGGCTCTGCGGGAGTTTGCGTTGTTACAAAAGATAAGGCAAGACTTTGGACAGATTCAAGATATTTTTTGCAAGCTGCAAATGAATTAAAATATTCAGAATTTGAATTTTATAAACAAGGTTTTGATGAAGATCCAACTATGGAAGAATTTTTGTTGGAAGAAGTTGGAGAATTTGGAAAAATTGGTTTTGATGGTACTTGTTATTCAGTGAAAGATTACAAATCTTTAAGTGAAAATATGGCATCACGTGCTTTGGTTTATGACATAGATTATATTTCTCAAATTTGGGAAGATAGACCAAGCCTTCCAAAAGAAAAAGTTTGGATTTATGATCAAAAATATGTTGGCGAAAGTTTAGAATCAAAAATAAATAGATTAAGAGAAGAATTAAAGAAAAAAGATTGCGATTATAATTTTATTGGTTCTCCAGAAGATATTTGTTACCTTTTAAATATTAGGGGAAATGATATTGGATATACTCCAGTAGTTTTGTCATATTTGTTGGTTTCAATGGATGAAATTCATCTTTGCATAGACCAAGATAAACTTGACGATGAAGTTTTGGAGTATTTAAAAGAAAATAAGATAAAAGTTCATTCTTATGATTATATTTACTCCTTGTTAAAAAATATTAAGGGAAAAAATAGAATTTATATAGATCCAGAAAGAACTAACGTTGCAATTTTTGATTCTATAAATTCAAATGTAAGAATTACTAGCGGTGTAAATATTTCAACTCAAATGAAAGCGGTTAAAAATGAAACTGAATTAGAAAATGAAAGAAAAGCTTATATTATTGATGGTGTAAGTTTAATTAAGTTCTTTAATTGGGTTGAAGTTGGAACAAGTACGGGTTCTTTGACAGAGCTTATAGCTAGCAAAAAATTGCAAGATTTAAGAAAAGAAAATGAATCATATATTGAAGATTCTTTTGAAACAATTGCAGGCTACAAAGAAAATGGAGCTATTGTCCATTATGAACCAACTTCACTTTCATCAAAAACTCTTGAAGAAAAATCACTTCTGTTGGTAGATTCAGGCGCTCATTATAAAGAGGGAACTACAGATATAACAAGAACAATTGCCCTTGGAGAATTGACTGATGAAGAAAAAGAAGACTATACCCTAGTTTTAAAATCTCATATAGCCTTGATGAGTGCAAGATTTAAAGAAAAAACCAAGGGACAAAGACTAGATGCAATTGCAAAATATCCATTGTGGAAAGCTGGAAAAGATTATTTCCATGGAACAGGCCACGGAGTTGGATTTAGCTTAACAGTTCACGAAGGCCCAAATAATATTTCTCAATTTAATGATGTAGAATTATTAGAAAATATGACAACATCAATCGAACCAGGTCTATATATAGCAGATAAACACGGAGTAAGAATTGAAAGCGAAGTTTATGTGAAAAAAGATTTGGAAAATGAATTTGGTAAATTTATGAAATTCGAATGTCTAACTTACGTGCCAATTGATACTAGACCAATAAATATGGATATGATGGATAAGTGGGAAATAGAATGGCTAAATGTATATAATAAAAAATGTCAAGAAGTTTTATCTCCATATCTTGAAGGATCAGATTTAGAATATTTGATAGAAAGATGTAAAGAGATTTGATGAATAATCAAATAAAGGAAAAATTAATAGAATTACCAGACCTACCAGGCGTTTATATAATGAGAAATAGCCAAGATGAAATAATCTATGTTGGTAAGGCTATAAATTTAAAAAAACGTGTAAGCCAATATTTTGACAATAATAAAAACAAGGGCAGAAAAGTCCTTGCCATGGTAAGTCACATAAATCATTTTGAATATATAATTGTAGAAAATGAAGTTGAAGCTCTTGTACTAGAATCAAATCTAATAAAGAAAAACAGGCCAAAATATAATATTGTACTAAGAGATGATAAGCAATATCCATATATAAAAATTACTAATGAAAAATTTCCTAGAATTCAAAAAGTAAGAAATGTAAAAAAAGATAAGGGCTATTATTATGGCCCTTATCCTGATGCTTATGCAGTAAATGATGTAATAGAATTATTTCATATACTTTATCCAATAAGAACTTGCAATCTAAATTTTGATAAGGGACAGCAATTAGATAGACCTTGTCTAAATTATTATATAAATAGGTGTAAAGCTCCTTGTGTTGGCAAGGGAAATGAGAAAGAATATATGGATAATATAAATAAAATCAAAAATTTTCTAGAAAATAAGTCTGATTATATTCCAAATTTAGTTATAAATAAGATGAATAAGGCAAGTGAAATTTTGGATTTTGAAAATGCTGCAAAATACAGAGATTACCATAGGGCCTTGTCAACCATTTCTCAAAAACAAAAAGTTACTACAACAAATGGTGATGACATAGATATAATTGCAATGTCCAAAGGAATATTTTATGTTACCATGCAGGTATTTTTTATGAGAGATGGAAAAATTGTCGATAGACAACATTTTATTATAAAAGATGATTACAGAGAAAAAGATGAAGATATAATTTCATCTTTTATGAAGCAATTTTACTTAAACCTTATGTATATACCAAAAGAAATTTTAGTTCACAAATTGCCATCAGATCTTGATGCCCTTAATTTATTTATTGAAAAGAAAAAAGGAATTAAGGTAAAAATTCATTGTCCAAAACTTGGCAAGAAAAAAGAATTAGTAGATATGGCTTTTAGAAATGCAAGCGATATGATGAAAAAATATGAAAAAAGGCTTGAAGAAAAAGAAAGAAAAAAGCATTCTGGCTTGAATGGATTAAAAGAAATTTTGAATTTGAAATCTTTAAACAGGATAGAAGCTTACGATATTTCTAATACATCGGGGGTCCAATCAGTTGGATCAATGGTTGTATTTCAAAATGGGATAGCAGAAAGAAAAGAATACAGAAAATTCAAAATAAAAACTATAGAAGGGCCAGATGATTATCATTCCTTGGAAGAAGTTCTTACAAGAAGATTTGAAAGAGCAAAAAAAGAAATTAAAAATAATAACACTTACACAGGTTTTGGAAAACTTCCGGATTTAATATTAATGGATGGGGGAAAGGGTCAAGTAAAGTCAGCAAAAAAAGTTTTGAAAGATTTAAATTTTTCAATAGAAGTTGCAGGACTTGTTAAAGATGACAAGCATACAACAAGAGCAATTATATATGAAAATGAAGAAATACAAATAAAAAAACGAGATCCAGTATATAAATTAATTTACGAAATCCAAGAAGAAGCCCACAGATTTGCCATAAATTATCATAGAAAATTAATGACTCAAACTATGAAAAAATCTGAACTTGATAATATTAATGGCATAGGAAAAAGAAAAAAAGAAAATCTTCTAAAACATTTTAAAAGCGTAAAAAATATAAAAAAAGCAAGCTTAGAAGAACTTATGGAAGTAGATTTGATTGGGGAAAGCCAAGCACTTGAAATAATTAAATATTTTAAATTAAACAATTAAAGAGGATAAAATGGGAAAACAAACAAGCGTAAAATTAAAAGACGTGGTTGAAATTTTAGGTCTTGAAATAGTTCACAAATCCACAGATTATGATGAAGTTATTTTGCAAAGTCCAGATATTAATAGGCCAGGTCTTCAACTTACAGGATATTTGGAAGAATTTCCTTATAAAAGATTACAAATAATAGGAAGCGTAGAATATACCTACCTAACAAGTCTTGACAATAGAATGCAATATGAAAGATTTAGGGGAATATTATCATACAAAATGCCAGCTATACTTTTTTCATACAATGCAGGATTGCCAAAAGATATATTAGATCTTGCTGATTATTATGATATTACAATTTTAAGGTCAAAACTTCCTACGACAAAATTAACATCAATAATTTCGCAAGAATTAGAATATATTTTTGCAGATAGAACTCAAATTCATGGAGAACTTCTAGAAGTTTTTGGTGTTGGAGTTTTAATTAGAGGAGAAAGCTCTGTAGGAAAAAGTGAAACGGCTTTAGATTTAGTAAATCGTGGTCACAGACTTGTCGCTGATGATGTTGTAGAAATGGCTGCTTATGATAATAAACTTGTAGGACAAGCTCCAGAAAATATAAGGCATTATACAGAAATAAGAGGTCTTGGAATTGTAGATGTAAGAAGACTATATGGTACAGGCTCTGTAAAAGTTTCAACTGACATAGATTTGGTAATAGAGCTTGAACATTGGAGAGAAGATTATGAATATGATAGGTTGGGACTTGACGAGCATTATACAGAAATTTTAAATGTTCAAATTCCAAAAATTTTAATTCCAGTAAGAGCAGGAAGAAATTTAGCAATGATTATTGAGGTTGCAGCTATGAACCAAAGAGAAAAATCTATGGGATATAACGCAGCAAAAGTAATGACAGACAATCTATTTAAAAATTCTGACAATGATAATTAGCTTGTGAAATTATTTGATATTTGCTTGACTAATGATGTGATATTTATTATACTAAAAATAGTGTTGACGATAATTGATTCATATAATTTTTAGGAGGTCTTAAATGACAATTAAGAGAGCTATGAAGACTATGGATGGTAATACTGCAGCTGCTCACGTATCTTATGCGTTTACAGATGTAGCAACAATCTATCCAATAACACCTTCATCACCAATGCCTGAAGCAGTAGATGTTTGGGCAGCAAACGGTAGAAAAAACGTATTTGGAAGACCAGTTGAAGTAAAGGAAATGCAATCAGAAGCTGGTGCAGCAGGAGCAGTACACGGAGCACTTGCAGCAGGAGCACTTACTACTACATACACAGCAAGCCAAGGATTATTATTAATGATCCCAAATATGTATAAGATTGCTGGAGAAAGATTGCCAGGTGTATTCCATGTTGCAGCAAGAACACTAGCAACTCACGCACTTTCAATTTACGGTGACCATTCTGACGTTATGGCAGCAAGACAAACAGGATTTGCTATGCTATGTTCAGGATCAGTTCAACAAGTAATGGACTTAGGACCAGTTGCTCACTTAGCAGCAATTGAAGGAAGAATTCCATTCTGCCATTTCTTTGATGGATTTAGAACAAGTCACGAAATTCAAAAAATACAAGTTTGGGACTATGATACATTAGCTCCATTAGTAAACTACGAAGCTGTAGATAAATTTAAAAATGAGTCTTTAAATCCAGAAAGACCAAAAACAATCGGTACAGCTGAAAAGAATATTTTCTTCCAAAGAATGGAAGCTTCAAACCCTGCATATACTGATATAGTAGGTATAACAGAAAACTACATGAACAAAATCAATGAATTAATCGGTACAAATTACGGATTATTCAATTATTATGGTGCAGATGATGCAGAAGAAATCATCATTGCTATGGGTTCTGTTTGCCAAGCAGCTGAAGAAGCTATTGATAAATTAGTAGAAGATGGCAAAAAAGTTGGTATGGTTGAAGTTCACTTATTCAGACCATTCTCAAAAGACCATTTATTAAAAGCTATACCAAAAACAGTAAAGAAAATTGCTGTTTTAGATAGAACAAAAGAAAAAGGTTCAGTTGGAGAACCATTATTACTTGATGTTAAATCAGCTTACTATGATGTAGAAGACAAACCACAAATTATAGGTGGTAGATATGGATTATCTTCAAAAGATACAATCCCTGCAGACATTGAAGCAGCATTTAACAATTTAGCTGGAGAAATGAAAGATGATTTCACATTATCAATTACAGATGATGTTACAAATAAATCACTTGAAAGAACAGATTTAAGAATCAGACAAGAAGGTACAAGCAGATGTAAATTCTGGGGATTCGGATCTGATGGAACAGTCGGAGCTAATAAACAAGCTATCAAAATCATCGGCGATAATACTGATATGTACGCTCAAGGTTACTTTGACTATGATTCTAAAAAATCTGGTGGACTTACAGTATCTCACTTGAGATTTGGTAAAAATCCAATTAGATCAACATATCTATTAGATGAAGCTGACTTTATTTCATGTTCAAAACCAGCTTACGTTAATCAATATGATTTATTAGCTGGACTTAAAGATGGTGGTACATTCTTATTAAACTGTCCATGGTCAGAAGATGAACTTGAACAACATCTACCAGCTTCAATGAAAAAATACATTGCTGAACATAATATTAACTTTAATATAATAGATGCTTCTCACATTGCTGCTAATATTGGATTAGGTTCAAGAACAAATATGATTATGCAATCCGCATTCTTTAACCTTGCAAATGTAATTCCAATAGATGAAGCTATCAAATACCTTAAAGATTCTATAGTTAAGGCTTATGGACACAAGGGTGATGATATAGTAAATATGAACTACAAAGCAGTAGATCAAGGAATTGATGCAGTAGTTAAAGTTAATGTTCCAGATTCATGGAAAGATGCAAAAGATGAAGTTAAAGAAGAAAAAGAACTTCCAGAGTTCATCAAAAACATCGTTAAACCAATGATTGAACAAAAAGAAGACGAACTTCCAGTTTCAGTTTTCAAAGATAGAACAAATGGAGACTTTGAACCAGGTACAACTCAATATGAAAAGAGAGGAATTGCTCTTAACGTGCCAGAATGGCAAATTGATAATTGTATCCAATGTAACCAATGTTCATACGTTTGTCCTCACGCTGTAATTAGACCTTTCTTATTAACAGAAGAAGAAAAAGCTAATGCACCAGAAGGATTTGAAACAAAGAAAGCAATTGGTAAGGGAATGGACGGATATGATTTCAGAATCCAAGTTTCACCACTTGATTGTACAGGTTGTGGAAACTGTGCTGATGTATGTCCAGCTCCAAAGAAAGCTCTACTAATGAAACCTTTCGAAGAAGAAGTTGAAAAAGAAAAAGATAATTGGGAATATGCTCATGAAGAAGTTGGATACAAAGAAGATGTTATGGATCCAATGACAATTAAAGGTTCTCAATTTAAACAACCATTACTTGAGTTCTCAGGTGCTTGTGCAGGATGTGGAGAAACACCATACGCAAAACTTGTTACTCAATTATTTGGAGATAGAATGTATATAGCTAATGCTACAGGTTGTTCATCAATCTGGGGAGCATCATCACCAGCTACACCATATACAACAAATGCTTGTGGACAAGGTCCAGCTTGGGGTAATTCATTATTCGAAGATGCAGCAGAATATGGTTATGGTATGAAACTTGCAGCTGATTCAAACAAACACCTTCTTGAAACATATATGAATCAATTCAATGAATTAGAAGCTGATAGTGAATTAAGCGAAGCATTCAAAGCATGGATTGAAGGAAAAGAAGACGTTAAAGCTTCAAAAGAAGCAACAGCTAAAATTCTTAACCTTGAAGAAAAAGCTAACAGTGTAAGTGATGAAAAACAAAAAGATTTACTACACAAAATATATTCACTAAAAGACTATATGATTAAAAAATCAGTTTGGATATTTGGTGGAGACGGATGGAGCTATGATATAGGATTTGGTGGAGTAGACCACGTACTAGCTAGTGGAGAAAACATCAATATCTTAGTATTCGATACAGAAGTTTACTCAAATACAGGTGGACAATCATCTAAAGCTACACCATTATCAGCAGTAGCACAATTTGCTGCATCTGGTAAAAAGGTAAGAAAGAAAGACCTTGGTTTAATGATGACTTCATACGGTTATGTTTACGTAGCACAAGTTGCTATGGGCGCAAACCAAAACCAAACAATCAAAGCTATGAAAGAAGCTGAAAGCTATGATGGACCATCTCTAATCATCTGCTATGCACCATGTATCAACCACGGTATAAGAATCGGTATGGGTAAATCTCAATTTAGAGAAAAACAAGCAGTTGATGCTGGTTACTGGCACTTATGGAGATTCGATCCAAGACTTGCTGATGAAGGAAAGAATCCATTCCAATTAGATTCAAGAGAACCTAAGGAATCATTCCAAGAATTTATCCAAGGAGAAGTTAGATACTCTTCACTCAAGAGATCATTCCCTGAAACAGCTGACCAATTATATCAAGAAGCAGAAAAAGCTGCAAAAGATAGATATCAAACATATAAGAGATTAGCTGGAAAATAAGATAAATTAAATAAAAATTTTAAAGGATGAGCTTGCTCATCCTTTTTTTGTGCGTAAAATTAATTTTGAAGATTTTATTTTTAAAATTTTACACAAAAATTTATATTGAAAACTTTTAAAACTTTTAAAAATTTTAAATTTAATTTTGCTAAAAGCGTACAATTATAATTATTTACTATTTATGGTATAATAAATTATATATAAAAAAATAAAATGGAGGAGTTTATGGCAATTAAGTATAAAAACAATTACGGTAAAGTTAGTATTTCAGAAACAGTAATTGCAAATATTGCTGCAGCTTCTGTTATGGAATCCTATGGTGTTGTAGGTCTTGCTAGCAGAAGTACAAAAGATGGATTTTATAAACTTTTAGGCATTGATAATATGAACAGAGGTGTAAAAGTTTTAAGAAATATAGATGGAACTGTGACTATAGATATATCATTGTTTTTAAATTATGGTGTAAGAATTGCAGTTGTATGCCAAAATATAATTGAAAATGTGAAATATAATGTTGAGCATTCTCTTAATGTTGGTGTATCTAGTGTAAATATTTTAGTTCAAGGAATTAGAAGTTAGGTGAAATATGAAAAAAATCGATAGTAATAAGTTCAAAAGCATTATTATTAAAGCTTTTGAACTACTTAATGAGAAAAGGGATGTTGTCGATAGCTTAAATGTTTTTCCTGTTCCAGATGGGGATACGGGAACAAATATGACTATGACAATGAAATCTGGTGTAGAAAGAGTGAAGGATACTGAAACTTCATCTTGTTATGATGTTGCTAAGGCTTTAAGCCAAGGCACTTTGATGGGAGCGAGAGGAAATTCTGGTGTAATTTTATCACAACTTTGTAGGGGAATGTCTAAAGCTATCAAAGGCAAGGATATTATTGATGCAGAAAGTATAAGAGATATTTTTACAGTTGCAAATAAAACTGCTTATAAGGCAGTAATGAAACCTACTGAGGGAACAATTTTAACTGTTTCAAGATTGATGGCAGAAGAAGCTAATAACGCTTTTGAAAATAACATTGATATTGATAAGTATTTATATAAAATTATTGCAGCAGGTCATAAGGCTTTGCTTGATACTCCAAATTTATTGCCAGTTTTAAAAGAGGCTAAGGTTGTAGATTCTGGTGGACAAGGATTGATGTTTTTGCTTGAAGGAGCTTTAAAAGCCTTAAATGGAGAAATTGATATTGAAACTGATTTATCAGAAATTGAAATTGAAGATTTGCCATCAAAAGACTATAATATCGACCTATCAGTAAGCATAAGTGAAGATGAAAAAGATGATTTACTTGAAAAATTAAATGAGCTTTCTACATCGTTGACAGAAGATTTTGATAATGGAATTTTGAGACTTTCATTTGATTGTGATGGTATTAAGGAACTTTTAGAAGTGGTTTCAAAATATGGACAAGTTTTGACGATGAATGTTGAAAATACTAATCCAGATGTATTGAATGATATAAAAGTAAACAAAAAACCATCTAAAAAATATGGATTTATAGCTGTTTCAAGGGGAGAAGGCTATGATAAAGTGTTTGAAAGTTTAAATGTTGATAGGATTATTGCTGGTGGGCAAACTATGAACCCTTCAACTGAAGATATTTTTAAGGCAATTGAGAAAGTAGATAGCGAAAATATTATTATCTTCCCTAATAATAAAAATATAATTATGAGCGCTAAACAAGCTTGTCAATTGTCTGATAAAACTTGTAGAGTAGTTGAAACTAGGTCAATTCCAGAATCTTTTTCTGCCCTACTCTCATTTGATGAAGATGAATCATTAGATGAAAATATGGAAAATTTCAACGATGCGATTGAAGATGTAAGAGTTTTGGAAGTTACTATAGCAGTTAGAGATACAAATGTGAACAATGTAGAAATTAGAAAAGATGAATATATTGGAATAGTTGATAATAGTATTGTTACAAGCAAAAAAACAATAGAAAAAACTGCTAGAGAAACTTTGGAGAAGGCGGTCGATGAGGACACATCTCTTATAACCATATATTATGGAGAAGATATAGAAGATAAAGAAGCCAGAAGACTCCAAAAATTTGCTCAAAAAAAATTCAAAGATTGCGATGTAGAATTGATTTATGGTGGACAACCTTTATATTATTACACTATTACCTTGGAGTAAAATAGATGGATCTTTTGGACCTAAAAGGTTTAGGCAAAAAGAAAAAAGAATATTTAGAAAAATTATCAATTTATAAGCTAGAAGACTTATATAATTATTATCCTAGGGAATATGAGGATAGGTCAAAAAAGTACGACTTATCCCATGGTCTTGATGGAAATAAACATTATTTTGAATGGAAAATAGAATCAAAGCTTTATACAAATTATAGTAAAAAATTTTCTATCTCTTATCTTTATGCGAGTGAAAATGATAAAAGAATAAAAATAGTATTTTTTAACGACAAATTTTCGCCAAGATCCTTGAAAATCGGACAAACATATAAATTTTATACAAAAATCGTAAAAAATGGTTATGAAATTGAATGCCATAATCCAGAATTTAAAGATATAGATGACGATAGAATTGGAAATATTGTACCTATATATCCGCTTACAAAATCTTTGACTAATAAAAATTTATCTGATTTTATAGGTCAAGCCTTGGAATTTTTTGATGAAAATGAAGTTTTATTAGATAAAAAAGTTCTTAATGACTTTAATTTTTCGGATAAACTTTCAAATTTGAAGGAAATTCATTTCCCAACTAGCCTTGAAAATTTAAAAAGTGCTAAAAGTCAAATTAAGATTATAGATTTATTAAAGGAATTGATTTTTATCTATGTAATGCAAAAAGAAAATTCCTACCAAGATTTAAATTTAAAATATAATCTAAATGATATTTTAAATAAGCTTGATTTTAAATTGACACCAAGTCAATATAAGTCTTTGATTGAAATTTTAAAAGATTCTACAAGTAAGTCTATTATGAATAGGCTTTTGTGTGGGGATGTTGGAAGTGGTAAAACAATTATTGCACTAATTGTAATGATTATTTTTTCTATAAATTCATACCAAACTTGTATGATGGTTCCTACTGAAGTTTTAGCTATTCAACAATATGAAAAAAATAAAGAATTTGTTGAAAGTTTTGGCTTAAAAATTTCTTTACTTACATCATCAACAAAAAATAAAGAAGACCTTAAGAATAAAATCAAAAATGGCGAAATAGACATTGTTATTGGTACACATGCACTTATTGTAGATGATGTGGAATTTAAAAATTTGAAATTAATTGTTGCGGATGAACAGCATAGGTTTGGAGTTAGACAAAGACAAGCCCTATACGAAAAAGGTAATGATGCAAATTACCTAACAATGACAGCAACTCCTATTCCAAGGACACTTTTTTTGAAGATGAAAAAATTATTAGATTTATCTCAAATTACTGAGCTTCCAGAAGGTAGAGGAGAAATTATAACTGAACTTGTTCTTTTGTCAATGGAAAATATCCTGTTTTCTAAAATAGAAGATTTTATAAATAGTGGTAGGCAAGTTTATGTTGTAAGTGATTCTATAGAGAGTGATGATATAAATTCTTTAGAGAATTTATATAAACGCTATAAAAAAAGATTTAAAAATATTAGAATTGAAAAACTTCACGGAAAGTTAAAGGCAAGTGAAAAAGAAGAAATTCTTAGAGATTTTTCTGATGGTAAAATTGATATTTTAATATCTACTACAGTTATAGAAGTTGGAATTGATGTATCTAATGCAAATTGTATGATAATTTATAATGCCAATAATTTTGGTTTATCATCACTACACCAACTTAGAGGAAGAATAGGTAGGGGCTCTTATAAATCATTTTGCTATTTGATTAGCGAAAAAGTTGATGAGAGAAGTAAGCTAAATATAATAAAAAATTCAAACGACGGTTTTGAAATTGCAAAAAAAGATTTGAAACTAAGAGGTGCTGGCAAGATTCTATCAACAATTCAACATGGAAAAAATCTTGATGATGTAAATTATTTCAATTTAAAAGAAGATGAAATAAATCTTTGCTTTAAAATATTTACATATCTTAAAGATAAAAATTTCGAAGGAGTTAATTTTTCTTATTTAGAAAAATATTTTAATATAGACAAAAGGATTGTGTTAAATTAATGAGAGTAGTAGCTGGAAAGTATAAAGGATTTAATATAAAATCTCCAAAAGCTAACAATTCAAGACCTACAGATAACAAGGTAAAAGAAGCAGTTATGGCTATGCTTTATCCTTACAAAAAAGATTTTACAGCCTTAGATTTATTTTCATGCACAGGACAAATGGGAATAGAATTTTTATCTCATGGTGCAAAAGAGGTTGTTTTTGGAGAATTAAATAATTCAAATTATAAAATACTCAAGGAAAATATAGAAAAAATTCAAAGTCAAAATGCTTTAACTATAAGAGGGGATTTTAGAAAAGTTTTGGAAATTTTAAAAGAAAATAATAAAACTTTTGATTACATATACCTAGATCCTCCTTATAAAGAAGATTATTTGAAAATTAGTCTAGAATATATATTGACCTATCATTTATTAAATAAAAATGGTATAATAATAAGCGAATCAGATAGGAATATTGATTTTTCTGATATGACTAATTTAAATTTGATTAAAGAAAAAAAATATGGAAGGAAAATCATAAAAATTTATTGCTATGAAAGTGATATATCCAGGTAGCTTCGATCCTATTACAATCGGACACTTAGACATAATAAAAAGATTAAATAAGATGTTTGATGAGGTAGTCATTGCTATATTGATAAATGAAGCCAAGCACTCTCTTTTCTCAATTAAAGAGAGAAAACAATTAATAGAAAATGAAATTAAAGAATTTCAACTAGATAATGTCAAAGTCAAAACTTTCGAAGGTTTGTTAGTTGACTTTGCAAAAAAAGAAAATTCAAAAATTATAGTGAGGGGTTTAAGGGCAGTTACAGACTATGAGTATGAAATGAATATTGCTCAATTTAATTCAAGCCTATATGAAGATCTTGAAACTATATTTCTACTTTCTGATCCGAAATTCTCATTTATAAGCTCAAGTGGAGTAAGAGAGCTAGCTAGTTTTGGTGGAGATGTATCTAAATTTGTATCAAAAAATGTAAAAAAAGCTATATATGAAAAAAATAAACTAGGAGGAAAAAACTAATGGCAAATATTAATGAACTAATTGATGAAATTGAAGATATAATGGATAATGCTAGTTCTGTTCCATTTTCAAGAAAGGTTTCAGTTGATCCAGATGAAATTTTTGAAATTGTTAGAGATATGAGAGATTCTCTTCCAACAGAGATCAAAAATGCTCAATGGATTAACGATGAAAAAGAAAGAATTTTGCAAGAAGCAGAAAACGAAGCAAGATCTAAAGTACAAAATGCAAATAATGAAATCAAAAATTTCAAAGAACAAGCTAAAAGCCAATATCAAAGAATGATTTCAGAACATCAAATAACAGCAGAGGCTAGACAAGAAGCACAAAGAATTCTTGAACAAGCAAACCAAGAAGCAAATAAAATAAAACAACAATCATACCAATACATTGACCAATTGTTTACAAAATCATGTGAAAATTTCAGCCAATTGGCTCAATCATTGGAAAAAAATAAACAACATATATTAAATCAAAAATAAAATTTGTAAAATAAAAATCCTCTAATATGAGGATTTTTTTATTGAGATTTTTTCTCTATAATCAATATCAAATTGTCTTCCTATAACCATTGAATATAAATTTGATGCTTTAATCATTTGCTCAAAAATTATTTTATTTTCTTTATTTAATTTCTCTATATCTTTTTTTTGCATAATTATATTAAGATTTGTTTCTTTAAATAATTTTGTAGCGTTCTCATTAAAAGCTAAAACTTTTATAAAATTTATATCCACTTCATTAAGTAAAGTTTTATTTTCTAATAGGTAATTTATCATAAGCCTTTTTATCCTAGATTTTGTAAATCTTTGGCTTGTAGAATTTTTAATAAAATCTTTATAAAATATTTCATCTTTTGCTATTTTTTTTAGATAATTTTCCATACCATTTTCGTAACATAAAATATCATCCATATTTTTTTCTTCTATTAGAATTTTATACCTAAAAATCTCGTACAATAAATCATTTTGTGGAAAAATATTGTATTCATTCTTAAATTCTTTTATATAATTATAAGAAAGACTTGGAAGATAATCTTTAATTTTTATATTTTCAATATTATTTCTAATAGAGCTAGAAGAAGAAAATGAATCTTTTCTTAATTCAACATCTTTATTCATAGAATTTTTTCTCTTGATTGGCACAATTTCAATATTTGCTTTTAAATTTTTTATAGCTCTGAGATATTCTAAAGCAAGTATATTATTTGCGGAAAAAAATTCTTTATTTTCTATATATTTAATTGAGGCAAGATATGATGCTTTTGCAAAAGACATTCCCTCATCTAGAAAATTTTTTGTATCAATATTTATTCTATTTTCATTTTCAAATATCTTATCACAAGTCTTTAAAAAATTATTTTCACTAATATTTTCAATTCCAAATGCAAGATAATCAATTTCTAATTTATTTAAAATTTCTATATTTTTTCTAGCAAAAAGATTTGCTGCTTGTAAAGAAATAAATGAAGGCATTTCAATAACTAAATCTGCAGAAAGCATTGCAGAATTTGCTCTTTTATATTTGTCTATTAGGCTTATTTCTCCTCTTTGAACAAAATCTCCACTCATTATTGCAATAACTATATCTGCATTTGTTATCTCTCTTGCTTTTTTTTGTATATAATTGTGTCCATTATGAAATGGATTATATTCTGAAATAATTGCTAATTTTTTCATGACAACTCCTTTTATTATTATATCAAATTGTAAAAAATAAAGTGAAAATTTATTTTGGATTATTACATAATTTTACATTTTTATTTAAAAAATAAAATATAAGTGGTATAATATTAGAAAACAACCTATTAGGAGGATATATGATATCAGCAAATGATTTAAGAAAAGGAATAACTTTTGAATATGATGGAGATGTTTATCAAGTAATAGATTTCCAACACGTAAAACCAGGTAAGGGTGCAGCTTTTGTAAGAGCAAAAATAAAATCTGTTATGCAAGGCGGAAATAAAGATGTAACTTTCAACCCAAATGAAAAGTTTGAACAAGCTATTATTTCTACAAAAGAAATGCAATACTTATACAACGACGGACATTTATATTATTTTATGGATCCAGAAACTTTTGAACAAATTCCTGTTGATAAGGATGCAGTTTCTGAAGCAATTCCTTATATAAAAGAAAATGATACTGCTACAATGAGATTTTATAAAAACAATCCATTTTCAATTGAGGCGCCTAATTTTGTAGAACTTGAAGTTGTAAAAACTGAACCAGCAGTTAAGGGAGATACAGCAACAAATGTAACAAAACCTGCAGAAGTTGAAACAGGTGCAATTATAAATGTTCCAGTTTTTGTAAATGAGGGAGATGTTATAAAAATTGATACTAGAAAAGGGGAATATTTATCCAGAGTATAAAGGAGATAAAATGACAAGAGCATTTAAATTTGGAAGTGTTAAAATTGCAAATGAAACTATTGAAGAAATAGCTAAAAAAGCTTGTAGCGAAGTAAATGGTGTAATTGAATCAAACACAAAATCCAATAAGGAAGCAAAAAAAGATACAAGAATTTCTGTAATGGATGGCTTTGTAATTATAGATTTAAATCTTGTACTTAGTGCAGATGTAAATGTGAGAAAAACAATAAAAAATGTCCAAGAAAATGTAAAAAGACAAGTTGAAACTATGACTGGCTTATCTGTAAAGAGAGTTAATGTCGAAGTAAATAGTTTAGTAATATAATGAATAGGGCAAAACAAAGAGACTGGGTATTTAAGTTGATATTTGAAAATCAAATAAAAAATATTGACGATATAGACCAAGCTTTTATTAATCATGAAATAGATTTAAATAAAGATTCTTTTTTATATAAGTCATTAAAATCATATATAGAAAATTACGATAATCTAGAAAATATAATTGCAGAACAAATAGGCTTAAAATCTTTACAAAGAATGGCAAAAGTTGATAGGTCAATTTTATTTTTGAGCGTTAATGAAATGGAAAATTTAGATATTCCTATAAGTGTTTCTATAAATGAGGCTGTAAATATTGCAAAAGAATATTCAACAAGTGATGGATATAAATTTATAAACAGCGTGTTAGGTAAAATTGCAGAAAAGAGAAAATAATTGAAATCTTTAAGCGTAAAACAATTTAACCAATATATAAAAACTTCTTTTAAGCACGATCCTTTATTTCAAAACGTAAGTGTAAAAGGTGAAATAGCCAACTACACAATATCTCACAATCACATATATTTTTCCTTAAAGGAAGAAAATGAAATTATTGATTGTGTGATTTATTATTATGAACAAAAGGATATAGAAGACTTTAATAATGGGGATGAGGTTATTGTAGATGGAAATTTGATTTACAATAGCTTTTTTTCCAAAATATCTATATCTGTAAATAATATAGAAAAAAAAGGCTTGTCAGAAGAATATTTAAATTTTCTAAAGATCAAAGAAGAATTTTTTAAAAAAGGTTATTTTGATAAAGGTACCAAAAAAACTATTTGCGATTATCCCAAAGATATAGGCCTTATAACTTCAGATAAATCAGCGGCTATAGTAGATTTTTTATCTGTAATAAATAAAGAAATTTCAGACATAAATATTTATCTTTATCCAGTAAAGGTTCAAGGACTTAGTGCAAAAGATGAAATAATTAATGCAATAAATGTTCTTGATAAAAAAAACTTAGATGCAATTGTTATTACCCGTGGAGGTGGTAGCAAAGAAGATTTAAAAGTTTTTAATGAAAAAGATATAGTAGAAGAAATATATAAGGCGAAAAGTCCAATAATTTCAGCTATAGGACACAAAATAGACTTGTCTTTAGCAGATTTAGTTAGTGATTTGTCCTTACAAACGCCAACAGAAGCAGGCTCATATTTGGTAAGAAATTATAAAAAAATCAGACAAGATATAAATAAAATATTTATAGACATCCAAAAAACTTTAAATAGAAATATTGAATTAAAAGAATTAAAACTTAATAATTTAAAATATAGCTTAGATTCTTATAGTTTAGATAAATTACTTGATGAAAAAACTAAAAATGTAAATGAAATATTTGAAAAAATCAAGAATAATTTAAATTTAAACATTGAAAAAAAAGAAAAAGATTTAGAAATTTTAAAATACAAGCTAAATTCTTTAAAATCAATTTTGGATATTAAGAAAAAAAGTATTTTTATTAAGGATTTTGATGGCAATTTTATTTATTCTAAATATTCCTTAAAAAATAAGGATAAGGTAAATATAGTTTTTAGTGACGGAGAAGTGAAAGCTGAGATTTATGATGGATAACACATTTGAAGCAAATTATAAAAAAATGGAATCTTTGTTAAAAGATTTAGAAGAAAATAAAGATAATATAGATAAAAGCCTTGAAATTTATAAAGAGGCTAAAGAAATCTATGATAAACTTAATAAAAAAATCAATGATTATAAGGCAAAGGTTGAAATAATAAATAATGACAAAAATGAATAAGGAAAAATTTGATAAAATTTTAATTGCTGACAAAAATATTATCGATAGGGCAATGATAAAAAAATTTGATGAAGATAATCCTTTAAGTAAGGCCTTGATTTATGCAAGTGATTCTGGAAAAAGAATAAGACCTGTAGTTTTTTTGGAAACTATAAAAATGCTTTTGGGAGAAGAGTCAGTTGATGAAAAAATAATTGATTTATCATTGGCACTTGAGATGGTTCATGCCTATTCTTTGGTACATGATGATATGCCTTGTATGGATAATGATGATTATAGGAGAGGAAAACTTACAGTCCACAAAAAATATGGAGAAGATCTTGCGATTTTGGTTGGAGATAGTTTATTGTCCTATGCTTTTGAAATCATTCTTGATTTGAGTATATATGACCAACGTTTTCTTGAAGCTGGAAAATATTTGGCTAAAGCTTGTGGCAAAGATGGAATGATAAAAGGGCAAGTTTTTGATATAAAGGCAAAAAAGGATGAAAATATAGAATATATTCTTGATGTTTATAAAAATAAAACTGCAAGACTTTTTATGGCTGCAATTATGATGGCAGCTTTGTATGCAAATGTTGAAAAAGATAAGCTAGAAAAATTAGAAAATTACGCATATTATCTAGGACTTGCTTTCCAACTTCAAGACGATATTTTAGACAAATATGATGAGTTTGAATTAAATATTTTATCATGTATTTCTATTGATGATGCAAAAAAATTACTACTAGACTTTAATAGAAAAGCTAAAGAAAATATTAATGACTTTAAAAACAATGATTTTCACATTTATTTAATTGATTATTTAACAGAGAGGATCAAATGAAAAAATACACTAGACAAAGACTTATATTAGATATTATTCAAAATAATGAAGTAAAAACACAAAGTCAACTTTCTAAATTATTAAGAGATCAAGGAGTAGATGCTACTCAAGCTACAATTTCAAGAGATATAAAAGAGCTTAGAATATCAAAAGTACAAACAGATGATTATGAATACAAATATACAGTAATAGATACTGTTTATGATTCATTAAATGAAAGAATGGAAAAAATATTTAAAGAATCTGTATTATCTGTAGAAAGATCTTACCAATTAGTTGTTATAAAAACTATTTCTTATACTGCAACAGTTTGTGGTTTGTATATAACAAATGCAAAACTTGAAAATATTGGTGGAATTGTAACAGGACTTGATACTATATTTATAACACCAAAAAATATAGATGAAATTGACGATTTGATTGAAACAATAAGAAGTATGGTGAAATAAGTGTTAGCTGAGTTATTTATTAATAACCTAGTGATTATCAAAAGAGATCACTTATTTTTTGATAGCGGATTTAATGTTTTATCTGGAGAAACTGGTTCTGGAAAAAGTTTGATTTTAGAAGCTATCAATATTGTCTTGGGAAAAAGAACAAATAAAGATATAATTGGAAAATTTGATGATAAAACAATTATAGAAGCAGTTTTTAATTTGGATGAAGATACAATAAAAAAATTAGAAGATAAAGATATTACATTTGATGATAATAAACTTATTATTACAAGAACCATAAACCAACAATCTTCATCAATTAGAATAAATGGAAGAGTAGCAAATCTTTCGTTGATAAAAGAAATTTCTTCATTATTAATTGATATTTACAAACAAGGCGATTCAAATATTTTTATGGATAAGGGAAATTATCTTGATATTATTGATGCCTACAAAAAAGATAAAGAAACTATCAAACTAAAAAATGAAATTAATAAATTATTCAATGAAAAAAATAATTTGCTTAAAAAGTTTGATGAATTTAATTTATCCCAAGAAGAAGTTTCAAGAGAAAAAGAATTAATTAATTATCAACTTGATGATATTGAACAAATTGATCTTTTAAATATTGATGAAGAAAAGATTGACCAAGAATATAAAAAATTAAATTCTATAACTGAGCTTAGAGAAAGTATTGAAAGTAGTGAAGAATTAATTTCTTCCTTTGATTATGACAAAGCATCTATTAGCTCATTACTAGCTAATTTATCTTCAAATTTATCGGATTTTTCAGAAATAGACAAGAGTATTGAAGAAGTTAATGATAAAATATATACTGTTATAGACTTAGTAAATGAAATTTATTCTGAGCTTGATAATTATAAGGATAAGCTTGATCAAAATCCTGAAAGATTATACGAGCTTGAAATGATTAATCAAAAACTTTTCGATTTGAAAAGAAAATATGGAAATGAAATTGAAGATATTATAGAATACTATGATAAAATTTCTTTGAGATTAAAAGAATTAGAAAAAATAAGTGATTTAAAGAAAAATATTGACAAAGATATAAAAAATATAAATAAAAATTTAGAAGAAAAATCCCTAGAACTTTCAAAAATTAGAAAAGAAAAATCAAAAAATTTGGAAAAGGAAATAAAAAATGAGATACAGTCTTTAAATATTATTAATGGGGATTTTAAGGTTTTATTTAAAAATAAAAATAAAATTGATTCTAAGGGAATTGATGATATAGATTTTCTCATTAAAACTAACAAGGGAGAAGATTTAAAATCTTTATCAAAAACCGCATCTGGCGGAGAAGTTTCAAGGATTGTATTGTCATTTAAAAAAATTTTTGCAGATTATGATAAAATTGATACCATGATATTTGATGAAATCGACCAAGGAATTAGCGGTAGAACAGCCCAAATTGTTGGAGAAAAAATTTTAGACTTATCAAAAGAAAGACAAATTTTAGCTATAAGCCATCTTCCACAAATAGCATCTTTATCTACTAATCATATTCTTATAGAAAAATTTGACCAAAAAGATTTAACTATATCAAAATCTACAAATATTAAAGGAAATGATAGGGTAAAAGAAATAGCTAGGCTTTTGGCTGGCGTTGATATTACAGATAAAACAATGGAATCTGCAAAAGAAATGATAGAAATGGCAGAAGAGTTAAGAAAAGGAAATTAGTATGGATAATTATGAAAAAACGATAAAAGTTGACAACATTTACGAAGGAAAAATTCTTTCTTTGAGAGTTGAAACTGTGGAAATGCCTGATAAAAAGTATTCAAAAAGAGAGATAGTTGATCACGTTAAAGGCGTAGGAATAATTGCTTTTGATGGGGAAGATTCTATTTATTTGGTACGTCAATATAGAAAGGCAATCGATGAATTCACTTTAGAAATTCCTGCTGGTTTGGTTGAAGTAAATGAAAAACCAATTGAAACTGCAAAAAGAGAATTGCAAGAAGAAATTGGTTATAAACCATTAGATATTGAATATTTGTTTGATATGCACGCATCTCCTGGTTTTACAAACGATAAATTATCATTCTTTTTGGCTAAAAATTTGGAAGAATCAAAATTAGAATTAGATGAAGATGAATTTTTAGAAAAAAAATCATATAAAATTGAAGATGTTTATAATATGGTAATTAATGGTGAAATCACTGATGCTAAAACAATAATAGCAGTAATGTATGCAAAAAGATTGATTGATGAAAAGTAATAGTTTAAATATTGATTTAGAAGTTTACACAGGACCATTTGATGTCTTGTTAAGACTTATAGAAAAACAAAAAGTAGATATTTATGACATAAAAATAGAAGATATAACAAGCCCTTACATGGAGGCTATCAATGAAATGGATATTCCTCTTGGTCAATTAAGTGAGTTTATTTATATATCTTCTATTTTGTTATACATAAAATCTAGTAAATTGATGCCAAAAGATAAAAATGATACAGTAGAAGAAGATTTTATTTCATATCTTATAGAATATAAAAAAATAAAAAGCGTAGAAGATGATTTAAAAATTCTTGAAAATGAGGCGAAATCTTATTATACAAAATACCAAGAAGATTTATCAAAATATAAGTCAAACGATGAAATAATTAGTAAAGATGTAAATATTTTAAAAAATGAATTTACAAAATTAATAAGAGCTTACAAGAATGAAAAAATAGAAAAACCAGATCTTATTAAATCGATTAAAAGACTTGATGTAAATGATTATATAAAAAAAATAAGAAATACTTTAAAATTTACAAAATCAATAAGGCTAAATAAAATTACAGATGAAATAAAATCAAAAGATGCTTGTATAGGAACATTTTTAGCACTTCTTGAGCTTGTAAGATTAAAGGAAATATACTTGGAAGAAGAAAATATAAATGAATTTTTGATAGTAAAAAGGGATAAGAATGAATAGTGATTACTTAAAGGGAATTATTGAAGAAATTTTATATATTTGGGGCGAGCCGATTGACATTAACGATCTTGGAAAAATTATATTTGACGCCGAAAAATCTGAAATAAGAAAGGCAATTAATGAGATGGTTGATGACAGGAATTTAAAATCTTCGGGACTTATTATAAAAAAATATGAAGATAAATACCAATTTGCAACCAGACCAGATCACGAAAAATATATTTCAAATATAGTAAAAAAATCGGAGAAAAATTTATCTAATTCTTCTTTAGAAACCCTATCAATTATTGCATACAAGCAACCAATAACAAGAGCAGAAATTGATAAAATAAGAGGAGTCAAATCCCAATCAACAATAGATTCTCTTTTAGATAAAAAACTTATAAAAGAAAATGGCAGACTTGATAAAATCGGAAAGCCTATTATATATGTTACAACTGATCTTTTTTTAAAATATTTTAATATTTCAAATCTTGACCAATTGCCAAAAATTGATGAAAAAATAGATGGAGAAATTGATGAGGATTAATAAATATATAGCAAAAACAGGATTTGCATCAAGAAGAAAAAGTGAAGAATATATAAAAAATGGCAAAGTTTTTGTAAATGGAAATAAATTAGAAGACTTATCATATCAGGTAAAAGAAACAGATGAAGTTAAAATTGATGGAAAAATTTTAAAAATCCAAAAAAATTTCTACTATAAATTAAATAAACCTCTTGGATATATCTCATCAAATTATGATCCTCACAACGAAAAAGATTTAAATAAGTTGCTTAATATTGATGAGAGATTTTTTTGTGCAGGAAGGCTTGACAAAGATAGCCATGGTCTTATGATAATTACTAATGATGGTAAAATAACAAATAAAATAATTCATCCAAGTAAAAAAATTGATAAAATTTATATAGTTAAGGTAGATAAAAAACTTACAGCTTACCAAGAAAAAAATTTTATGGATGGGGTAAAATTATCGCAAAAAGAAATAACATCGGATGCAAAAATTTCTTTAATAGATAAAGAAAAAAGTACTTACAAAGTTACAATTCATCAAGGTTACAATAGGCAAATTAGAAGAATGTTTGCATATTTCAAAATAAAAGTTTTAGATTTAAAAAGAATAAAAATAGGACAAATTTGTCTTGATGATTTAAAAGATGGAGATTATAAAAAATTAAGTAAAAAAGAAGTGGAATATTTAGAAAGTTTATAAAATGGATATTGGAATAATCGGAGCAGGTGCAGGCGGGATTTTTACTGCAATAAATGCTAAAAACGAAAAAAATAAAATAACTTTAATAGAAAAAAATGACAAAATTGGCAAGAAAATATTTATAACCGGAAAAGGCAGGTGTAATATTACTAATGCCAAATTTTTTGATGAATTTTTGGATAATATTCTTGTAAACAAGAAGTTTATGTATTCGTCATTTACAAATTTTGATAATTATGCTCTTATTGATTATTTGGAAAATAAGGGATTAAAACTTACAACCCAAAGAGGAGATAGGGTTTTTCCAAAAAGTGAAAAATCAAATGACGTGATTAAATTATTTGAAAAACTTATTAAAGAAAAAAATATAGATTTGAAATTAAATGAAAATGTAAATAAAATCTATAAAGACAAAGATTTAAATAAATTTATTGTTCTTACCCAAAAAAATTCTTATGAATTTGATAAAGTTGTAATTGCAACAGGAGGTCTTTCATATCCGTTGACAGGTTCAACTGGCGATGGTTATAAATTTGCAAAATATTTTTCCCATAAAATTATTAGTACAAAACCGGCTCTTTGTCCAATTAAATTTTTAGATGATGACTTGGATAGCTTAAATGGAATTTCCTTAAAAAATGTAAGCTTGAATGTGGAGTGCGAAGATAAAAAAATTAGTGAATTTGGAGAAATGCTAATAGGAAAAAAATTTATAACTGGACCTATTGTTTTAACTATGTCATCACTAATTAATAGAAAAAAAGTCAAAAATATGTATATTGACCTTAAAGCAAGTCTAGATTTTGAAAAATTAGATAATAGGCTTTTAAGAAATTTTGAAAATAATTCCAATAAAGATGTAGGAAATATTTTAAAAAAACTATTGCTAAATGCTTTTGTAGATGTAGTTTTAAAAAGATCAGATATAGATTTTCATACAAAAGCAAACCAAATTACAAAAGATGAGAGATTTAGATTAATAAAAGAAATTAAATATTTTCATTTAAAATTTAATGGATTAAGTGAAATAAAAAATGCTATTATAACCTCAGGTGGAGTTGATTGTAAAGAACTTGATCCGAAAAATATGCAATCAAAAATAGTTTCTGGTCTGTATTTTGTTGGGGAAGTTACAGATGTTGATGCTCTTACAGGAGGATATAATTTGCAAATTGCATTTTCACAAGCCTATGCTTGTGCTAAGGATTTAAGGAGGGAAAATGAGTAATTTTATTATAGCTTTAGATGGACCTAGCGGCTCAGGAAAAAGCACAATAGCAAATATTTTGGCTAAAAAATTAAAAATTTCATATTTAAATACAGGTTCAATGTATAGGGCAGTAACCTTATTTTTTTTAGAAAATAATATAAAAAAATCAGACAAAATTGATATAGATTTGCTTAGAAAAATTAATATCGACATAAAAGGTGACAAGGTATTTTTAAATGAAAAAGATGTAAGCGATAAAATTAGAAATAAGGAAGTAACTGAAAATGTATCATGGGTATCATCCATTTCATTAGTTAGAAAATATTTAGTAGATATGCAAAGAAAAATTTCTCAAAATAAATCAATTATTCTTGATGGAAGGGATATAGGCACAGTAGTTTTCCCTAATGCAAAATACAAATTTTTTCTAGTAGCATCAAGTGAAGTTAGGGCAAAAAGACGCTATGAGCAAAATGAAATTGATAAACCTTTAGAAGAAATTCAAAAAGATATAGAAAAAAGAGATTACTTAGATTCACACAGAGAAATTTCTCCATTAAAAAAAGCAGAAGATGCCATAGAAATAGATTCTTCAAATTTAACAATTGATGAAACTATAGAAGAAATTATAAATAAAATGGACAAAGAAGATGTTTTATAGATTTATATATTTAATATTAAGATTAATAGCAACACCTTTGTTTAGGATAAAAGTACACGGTTATGAAAATATTCCACAAGATAGAAAATTTATTGTTTGTGCAAATCACAAATCTTTTCTTGATCCGGTTTTTGTAGCAATGGCTTTAGATAGGCAGATTCATTTTATAGCAAAAAAAGAATTATTTGAAATACCAATTTTAAAAAATATATTAAAATCTTTAAATGCAATACCAGCTCAAAGAGATGGAAAAGATTTATCGGTTTTAAGAGATTCAATAAAATTAATAAAAACAGGAAAAATTTTAGGAATATTTCCTGAAGGAACAAGAGTTAAGGAAATAAAAAGAGAAAATATAAAAGATGGTGCAGGATATATTGCACTTAAATCAAAAACTGATATATTAACAATAGAAATTATATCTTCTTATAAGCCATTTTGTAAAACAGATTTATACATTAAAAATCTTATACAAATTGAAGATTTTGAAAAATATAAATCAAAAGATGCAATGGAAAAAATCATGGATGAAACTTATGAGAAAATGTATGAAAATCACAAATTTTTAAGAAAGGTTTGAGATGAAAGTAATAGTAGCGAAAAATTCTGGCTTTTGTAACGGGGTTAGAAGAAGTGTTGACCTTGCAAATAAAGCAAGCGAAAAAAATATAAAAACATATACACTAGGGCCTCTGGTTCACAATCCAACTCAAGTTAAAATGCTTGAAAAAAAAGGCGTAAGTGTGGTAGATGAAAATGAAGTTTTAGAAATAAAAAATTCACAAATAGTAATAAGAAGCCATGGAGTAAGTGAAAATCTAAAAGAAAATCTTAAAAAAAATTCTAATGAAGTTGTTGATGCAACTTGTCCAGTTCTTTTAAATATTTACAAAAAAATAATCGAAAAAGAAAATGAAGGATACACCGTAGTAATTATTGGAGATAAAGAACATCCTGAAATAAAAGCTATGGCATCTTACGTAAATAATGGTATAATAATAAAAGATGAGACTGAAGCAAAAAATATTACAAATATGTCAAAACTTTATGTTGTTAGTCAAACAACAAACAGAATTGATTTTTTTGAGAATATTGCTCATGAGTTAGAGAAGACGAATGATGATGTAGTAATAGAAAATACAATCTGCAATGCTACAAGATTAAGGCAAGAAGCATGTAAGAGCCTATCAAAAGAAGTTGATTGTATGATTGTTGTTGGTGGTTTTAATAGTTCGAATACAAACAAGCTTTATCAAATAGCACAAAAGTATTGTGAAAATGTTCAAAGAATAGAAACTGTTAAAGATCTACCTTTGCAAAAGCTCTCAAATTTTAATATAATAGGGGTAATCGCTGGTGCGTCCACACCAGATCAGGTTATCGAGGAGGTAGTTAATAGGATGGATGATTTAACAAATGAAGAATTAATGAACAGCATTGAAGATAGTATGAAAAAAATATATCCTAGAGATGTTGTAAACGGAACAATTATTGATGTGAAAGATGATGAAGTTTTCGTAGACATTCAATATCGTGCAGATGGTATTGTAAAATTAGATGAAATGACTGAAGAACAAAGAGAAAATCCAAAAGATAATTTTGAAATCGGTCAAGAAGTAGAAGTTTATGTTATAAAACTTGATGATGGAGAAGGCAATGTTTCATTATCTACTAGAAGAGTAGAAGGAATGAAAAATTGGAAAAACCTTAGAGAAGCTTACGAAAATGACCAAACTGTTGAAGGTGATGTAACAGGAGCAAACAAAGGTGGTCTTACAGCTAGAGTTATGGGAATCAATGGATTTGTTCCTGCAAGCCAAATAGCTCCATATTTTGTTAAAAACTTCAAAAAATTTGTTGGAGAACATTGGGATCTTAAAATCATTTCAATAGATGAGAGAAAAAATCGTCTAGTTTTATCAAGAAAAGACATTGTTGAAGAAAAACTTGATGAACAATGGGATGAATTAGAAGAAGGACAAGTTATAACAGGAAAAGTTGCAAGACTTACAGACTTTGGTGCTTTCATTGAAATAGGAAGTCTTGATGGATTACTTCACGTATCTGATATAGCTTGGACAAGAGTAGAACATCCAAAGGATGTTTTAAATATCGGCGATGATATTGAAGTTAAAATATTAAAATTAAACAAAGAAAAAAATAGAATTTCACTTGGAAGAAAACAACTTCTTGAAAAACCATTTGCAGAATTTACAAATGAACATGAAGTTGGAGATGTTATAACAGGAAAAGTTGTAAATCTTTTAGACTTTGGTGCTTTCGTTGAAGTTAGCGAAGGAGTTGAAGGATTAATTCACGTTTCTGAAATTTCATGGGATCATGTTGAAAAACCATCAGATGAATTAAATGTTGGCGATGAAGTAGAAGTTAAAATTTTAAGCATCGATCCAGAAGAAGAAAAAATTGGTCTTTCAATTAAAGCTTTAAAAGAAGCTCCAGAAAGAACTGAAAGAAAACCAAGAAGAAATAACGAAGAAAACAAAAACAGATCTAATGCTAAAGCTAAAAGAAAAGCTGAAAAGAAAGAAGCAAACAACGAATTTGGCGATAATGATTTAAATAATAACATTGGATTTGCTATAGAAGAAGTACTATCAGGTATAGAAATAGAAGACGAAGATTCTACTGAAGAATAATATCTGATAAATTACAATTATACAAAAAAGAGATGGTCTAGATCATCTCTTTTTTAGCTGTAAGGAGATATATGCAATTAAAAAATAATGAAAAATATAAGAATTATTTTGAAAATAAAAAATATAATATAACAACCTTTGGTTGTCAGATGAATGAACATGACTCTGAAAGAATATCTTATATATTAGAAGATTTAGGTTATACAAAAACTGATGATAGAAATGATGCTGATTTTATTTTATTTAACACTTGTCTTGTAAGAGAGAATGCTGAATTAAAACTTTATGGTCAAGTATCAAGTTTAAAAAAATTAAAAGAAGAAAATCCTGAAAAAATTATAGCAGTATCAGGTTGTATGATGCAAACTAGCGTTGCTAGAGAAGTTATAGAGAAAAAACATAAAGAAGTTGATATAATTTTTGGAACTAAAAATATAAATTCTTTGCCAGATCTTTTATTTAAATATTTAGAAACAGGCGAAAGAGTAATTGATGTTTCAGAAGATAATGTAAAAGATGATTACGTAAATTATAATAGCAAAAATAATTTTCAAGCTTATGTAAATATAATGAGAGGCTGCGATAATTTCTGTTCATATTGTATAGTTCCTCAATCAAGGGGAAGAGAAGAAAGTAGAAGACCATCTCACATTATTGAAGAAATTGAAAATTTAGTTAAAAATGGCTATAAAGAAATCACACTTCTAGGACAAAATGTAAATTCTTATGGAAACAAATCAGACTTTAATGTAACTTTTCCAGAACTTTTAGAAAAATGTGCAAAAATTGAAGGGGTTGAAAGATTAAGATTTACAACAAGTCATCCAAAAGATTTATCTGATGATTTAATTAGAGTTATTAAAGAAAATGATAATATATGTAATTATTTCCATCTTCCTATGCAATCAGGTTCTGACAAAGTTCTTAAAGATATGAATAGAAAATATAATAAAGAGCAATATTTAGAAAAAGCTAGAAAATTAAAAGAAGAGATTCCTGGTATTGCAATTTCTACGGATATTATTGTAGGTTATCCTACTGAAACAGAAGAAGATTTTCAAGAAACTTTAGATGTTTGTAGAAAAGTAGGATTTGATACTGCTTTTACTTTTAAATATTCTCCAAGACCAAAAACAAAAGCTGCTAAATTGGATCCAATTGACGATAAAATTGTTCAAGATAGGTTTGATAGATTACTGGATACTCTTTATCCAATATTTAATGAAAAAAATAAAGAATATGTAGGTAAAGTTGTTGAAGTCTTGTTAGAATCTGAAAGTAAAAATAATAAAGATGTTTTGACTGGTAGAACAGATACTTTTAAACTTGTTCATGTAAAAGCAGATAAGAAATTAATAGGGCAAATTGTCAAGGTAAAAATAACAGATAACACTTCATTTACAATATCAGGAGAACTAGTCCAAGATTAAATATTAAGAAAGAAGGCACTATGAAAGCTTATGTAGTAAAAGCAAAAGCTAAACTTGGGAAATTGCCTAGTAAAGAAATTTGTAGAGATTTATTGTACGAAGACAGTTTGGAAAGAAAATTAGATATTATTAGAGCAAATAAAAGTGAAATACCTAATATTTACTCTAAAAAAGATGTGGAAATTTTTCTTTCCAATAGCTTATATGACGATTTAAATTCATTTTTGAAATTTCTTAAAGGAGAAGAGAAAAATTTCTTTATAAAATATATTTCAAAATTCGAACTACAATTAATTCAATTAATTGTTCAGGCAATTTTAAATGAGCATTTGAAAGACAGTTTAGATATTATAAAAAGAGAAAAATTTTCTCAAAATATAAATGTATCAAAAGACGATGATTTTCAAACTTTTGTAGAAAAATCTAAGTCAACTAGGTACTATAGAACTCTTTATCCGTTTTTAAATGAAAATATGCAAAAAGATTCTATAATTTTTCTAATATCTAATTCATTAAATAAATTTTATTATAGAGATCTTTTAGAAGAAACTAAAAAACTTCCAAAAAATCTTGGTAAGGAGCTTAGAGAATTTATAGGTAAAGAAATTGATATTTTTAATATTGAAATGTTATTTAGATTAAAAAACTACTTTATTTTAAATGATTATGAAATATTTAATTATTTAATTGAAGGTGGAAAATATCTAAAAACAGAAGATTTAAAAAAATTATCAAAATTAAGTCTAGATAAAGTTAAGGAAAAAATATTAGGAAGTCCTTATAATTCATTATTTAATAATTCTTCTAATTTCTATAAGGCAAAGCAAGATTTATTGAGTGATAATTCAAAAAGGTTAAATAATTCAAAATATGATTTACTAAAATTAATTTATATAGTTGATATGATGGAAATTTCTAATAAAAATATCATAAGTATGCTTGAATTTGATGAAACTTTTGATAAGGATGAAAAGAAGCGTTATATAATAAAGAGGTGATAAAATGGCTGTCGAAAAAATGCACTTAGTTAATATAATGGCAAAACTTGAAAATTTAGATGATTTTCTTGAAGATTTAATTAACATTGATGAATTCGATCAAGTTGATGCTTTTAGACAAGTACAAAACAGAGAGTTTTCTATAAAAGCTAGCGAAGAAAATATCGATAAAACTGAAGATTTTAATGAGCTAGATAGCTTTGAAAAAATAGATTCTACTTTTATAAAAAATCTTGAAGATATTAAAGAATTTTTGAATTTAGAAGATTCCGATAATGGAAAAAGAATTAATGATGAAAAACTTAAAAATTTGCTAAAAATGCTTGAAGATAATATAGAAAAGAAAAAAGAATTAGAAGAAAGAAACAAAAAGCTTGAAGAATATATAAATAACTTACAAGCACTTGAAAATGAAGAAATAAATATAAATAAAATAACAAATTTAAATTATTTTAATTATAGATTGGGAGAAGTTAGTAAAGACGGTAGGTTTATATTAAAAAATAATTACGAATCGATACCATCATTAATTATCCATCTACAAAAAAATGATCCAAATATAAAAACTAATAAAGAAGCTTTAAAAAGTATTTATAGTATTGATGATGAAACGACAAAATTAAGAAATGATACTGATGTAATACTAAAAAATGAAAAAGAGAATGTTAATAAAGTTAGTCTTGAACTAAACAAAAATTATGATTCAAAAACTAAGGATGATTCCAATAAAATTTATGATGATATTTTAAAAGAAGCGGATTATAAGAAAAAAGAAATAGAAGAATTTTACGAAGAGCAAAAATTAGAAAGTAAAAAAGTTTTTAATGAAAAGAAAGATAAGTTAGTAAAAGAATTCTTTGAAAAGATTATTGACTAGAAGGCAGGTTTTATGAAATTATTGGAAAAATTAGGATTTAAAGATAAGAATGAAAATAATATAAACCAATCTATTGAAAGTGGGAATGAAGATTATCTTTTAGTTTATCCAAAAAGTGTTGAAGATGAAGTAAATAGAACAATTTCATCTTTGGGTTTTATTGATAAGGATATTCCAGAAAATAAAAGTTTAGAAGAAATAAAAAAAGAATACCAAGAAAATAAAATTGAGCTTAAAAAGATAAATGAAAATCTAGAAAAAATCAAAATTGATAATATAGATGAATTGAAAAACCTTCCAAAGACTATAGATTTTTATAAGAAGTCTTCTAAAATAAAAGATAAAATGTTAAAAGGTAGAAAGTATTTTTATCTTTCAGGTTGGGTACCAGAATCAAAATTACAAGTTGTAAAAAATTCTGTAGAGAAATATGAAGACAGTTTGGTAGATCAAAAAAAAAATAGCCAGACAATAGCAAACCCACCAACTAAATTAAAAAATAATCAACTAACCAGGCCCTTTGAGTTTTTGGTTAATATGTATGGAGCACCAAACTACAATGAAATAGATCCTACAGGATTTTTCGCAATAACTTATATGCTTTTGTATGGAATGATGTTTGGTGATCTAGGACAGGGATTAATTTTTATATTGGCTAGTTTTCTAGTAGAAAAGAAAAATAAAATATTTGGTCAATTAGTAAGAAGAATAGGATTTTCTGCTTGCTTTTTTGGCATAATGTATGGATCATTTTTTGGAATTGAAGATTTAATACCAACATTATTAATTAAACCATTTGATAATATTTTAAAAGTCTTAGTTGCTTCAGTTGCCTTTGGAGTTATTCTAATTCTTATATCCTATATCTTAGGAATTTATAATAAACTTCACAAGCAAAAAGATTTAGAAGAAGGAGTTTTTGGGAAAGAAGGTATAGCAGGATTAATTATGATGATTTCATTTATTTTAATCATTTTAAATATTGTAAAAATTAATCCATTGCCAATGAAATTTTCAATAACTTTACTTGTATTATCAATTATATTGATGATATTTAAACAACCAATTTCTAGAAAAATGTTAGGAATTAATCCAATATATGATCAATCTTCTGCTGATTATTATATAGAAAGTTCATTTTCTATAATTGAAGCTTTGCTTTCTGTATTTTCAAATCTTGTTTCTTTTACAAGAGTAGGTGCGTTTGCTATAAACCACGTCGGTTTATACATGGCTTTTGAAGTTATGAGTAAGCTTGTAGGCGGAGGAATTATAGGAATTATTATTTTAATATTTGGAAATATTTTAATAATAGGACTTGAAGGAATGATTGTATTTATTCAAGGTTTAAGATTAGAATTTTATGAAATGTTTAGTAAATATTACAAGGGAGATGGACAAAAATTTAGTCCAATAAGTAAATTATAAGGAGAAAATAATGATTTTAATTTCAATATTAGCATTAGCATGCGTTGTTATAACAATTTATTCAGGTTTGTACTTATTAAAAAATAATGAAGATAGCTCTAAAGAAAAAATAAGAAAAGCTTTAAAAATAAATTTATCTACATTTATTCCAATAATGGTTATGATTTTGGTTTTAGTTTTACCAAACGGTGTTAAAGCAGCTACAGCTGGAAGTGCTAGTGAAACAGCAAGTGGCTTGAAATATATTGGGGCAGCCTTATCAACAGGTCTTGCAACAATAGGAACAGGATATGCAGTAGGTCAAGTAGGCTCAGCAGCTCTTGGAGCAATTTCAGAAGATGCATCAATTCTTGGAAGAACAATAATTTTCGTAGGACTTGCTGAAGGTATTGCAATCTTTGGTGTAATTATTTCTATAATGATTTTATTTGCTTAAAATGAAAGCAAAAGTAATTACAAATGACTTATCTTTTCTTCTTGGCTTTAGGCTTGGAGGAATTGATGGTTTGATTTTAGAAAATGAAGAAGAAATATCTTATAATTTTAAAGATTTTACAAAAGAAAAAGACTTAGCTTTAATTATATTTTCAAAATATTGCTATGAGAAAATAAAAGATGAGGTAGAAAATTATAGGGTAGAAAATGCTACTCCTTTAGTAGTAGTTTTAGATTAGTAAAGGAGACTTAAATGCTAGATTTAAGTGCAAAAATTTCAAGCTTTAGGAAGATGGTTTGGTCAAATGAAAAAAGAAAAAGCGAAAAAGAATTATATGATTCAACAGACTTTTCTTCAAAAACTTTAAATGAAATTAAGGATAACTTAGATAAAAATTATAAGCTTTATATAGAAAAAAGAAAAGAATTTGCCAATGCAAGAAAAAATGAAAAAATTGCAAATATTTCTCAAAATAAAAAAACTTCATATAACAAATTCAAAGAATCTTTGCTTGATGAATTAATTGAAGAAATTAAAGATGAGTTAAAAAATTATTCAAATACTAATGAATATAAGAAAAAACTTGCAATAAAGGCAAATGAAATATATAAGAATTTATCTGAAAATGATAATGATTTGATATTGTGTGTAAAAAAATCTGACCAAGAATTATTTGATTTTAAAACAGAAGAAATGGATGATTCAAAAATAGGAGGCTTTATTATAAAAAATAAAGATTTTACTTATCAATATGATTATTCTTTAGAAAAAAAATTAGATAATTATAAATATGAAATAGGAAGCAAATTTTATAAAATAATTTCTGATGAATTTGAAAAAGAAATGGAGGATAAGAATGACTCCAACAATTAAATCTATAAATGGTCCCGTAATAAAGGCTAGAAATGCGTCAGATTTAAAAATAAGAGAGATGGTAACTGTAGGTAAACTTAAACTTATTGGAGAAGTTGTTTCGATAGATGGAGATTATGCAATAATTCAAGTTTACGAAGATACCTCAGGTTTGAAAATAAATGACGAAATAGTAAAAACAAATAGACCCTTATCAGTAAGACTTGGCCCTGGAATGATTGGAAATATGTTTGATGGAATCCAAAGACCGCTAGATAAAATTGCTTTAAATCATGGCTCTTTTATTCCATCAGGACTTGGGCTTTCAAATCTTGATGAAGAGAAAAAATGGGATGTAAAAATCAAAGTAAAAGTTGGCGATAAAATAAAAAAAGGTCAAATATATGCAACTATTGATGAAAGTCCAATAATTGAACATAGGCTAATGTCAAATTTTGATGGAGAAGTCCTAGAAGTTTTAAATGATGGAAAATATTGTATTGAAGATACAATTGTAAAAGTTAAAACTAAAGAAAAAATTGAAGATTTAAAATTGTATCAATATTGGCCTGTAAGAGTTCAAAGACCGATTAAAAGAAATAAACCTTTAAGTGAACTTTTACTTACTGGCCAAAGAGTTTTGGATATATTTTTTCCTATCGCAAAGGGAGGAACAGTTGCAATTCCAGGTGGTTTTGGAACTGGAAAGACTATGCTCCAACATCAATTGGCTCAATATTCTAATGCAGATATAATTATTTATATTGGTTGTGGAGAACGTGGTAACGAAATGACTCAAGTTCTCGAAGATTTTCCTAATCTTATTGATCCTAATACAGGCAGAGGATTAATGGAGCGAACAATTCTTATTGCAAATACTTCAAATATGCCTGTAGCTGCAAGAGAGGCGAGTATTTACACAGGAATAACTATGGCTGAATATTTTAGAGATATGGGCTATGATGTTGCTTTGATGGCAGATTCTACATCAAGATGGGCAGAAGCTTTAAGAGAAATTTCTGCAAGACTTGAAGAAATTCCAGCGGAGGAAGGATACCCAGCTTATCTTGGCTCACGACTTTCACAATTTTATGAAAGAGCAGGCGATTTTATAAATTTAAATGGAAGTCATGGTTCTGTTACTCTTATTGGAGCAGTTTCTCCAACAGGTGGAGATTTTTCTGAGCCCGTAACAGAAAACACTAGAAGAAGTGTAAATGTATTTTTGGGACTTGATAAAAATCTTGCTTATTCAAGACATTATCCTGCTATAAATTGGTTAAATTCATATTCAAATTATCTAAATCAAATGGCAAATTATTATGAAAATATTAGTGGGGAAGATATAGTTTCTTTAAGAAATAAAATGATGGAAATTTTAACTGAGGAAGACAAATTGCAATCAATAGTAATGCTGGTAGGAAAAGATTCCCTATCAGATAAGCAAAAAAATCTTTTGGATGTAGCAAGTATGATTAAAATTGCTTTTCTTCAACAAAATGCCTTTAATGATACCGATAAATATGTTCCATTAAATAAGCAAATTCAAATGCTAAAAGTTATAGAAAATTATTATAATATTTCAAAAAATTTAATCGAAGAAGGAATATCTTATAAAAATATTTACGATAAAACATTAATATCCAAAATTAATTCAATGAAATATGATATTAAAAATGATGAAATTGAAAAATTTGCATCACTAAATAACAATATTCAATCATATTTTCAAAGTGTGAAAGAAGGTAATAAATGAAAAAGCAATATACAAAAATCAAAAAAATTGAGGCCTCAATTATTGAACTTGATAAGGTAGAAGATATTGCTTACAATGCTGTGGTAAAAGTAAATACTTTGGGAGAAAATTTTATTGGTCAAGTTGTAAAAATTGATGATGATACAGTTACAGTAGAAGTTTTTGGAAATACACAAGATTTTTCTTTAAATGATATTGTTGTAGAATTTGAAGAAAAGCCTTTAGAAATTCCCTTAAACGAATCTATTTTAGGAAGAACTTTTAATGGGATTGCAAGACCTATTGATGATGGTGGAGAAATTTATTCTGATAAATTTTATTCAGTTGAAGGAAATCCTCTAAATCCTGTTGCAAGAGAATATCCAAGAAATTTTATCCAAACAGGAATTTCATCAATAGATATTCTTACGACATTAATTCGTGGACAAAAACTTCCAATTTTTTCTGGATCAGGAATGCCACACAACGAAATAGCAGCCCAAATCGTAAGACAAGCAAAATTAAAAACTGAAGAGGATTTTTGTTTTGTTTTTGCTGCTATGGGAATTAAAAAAGATGAAGCTATGTTTTTTGAAGATGCTTTTACCAAAGCAGGAGTTAAAGATAAGGTAGTAATGTATGAAAATTTGGCAGATGATCCAATTATGGAAAGATTAATTACACCAAAATGTGCCCTTACAGCTGCTGAATATTTGGCTTTTGAAAAAAATAAACACGTTTTGGTAATAATTACAGACATTACATCTTATGCAGAAGCTCTTCGTGAAGTGTCTTCAATTAGACAAGAAGTTCCTTCTCGTAAAGGCTATCCTGGATATTTATATTCAGATCTTGCAAGCTTATATGAAAGAGCTGGTATGATTGATGGAGTTAATGGTTCTGTAACTTTAATTCCAATTTTGACAATGCCAAACGATGATATTACTCATCCAATCCCAGATTTAACGGGATATATTACAGAAGGACAAATTGTAATTGATAGAAGCTTAGATCAAAAAGGAATTTATCCTCCAATAAATATTCTTCCTTCTTTATCAAGACTTATGAAAGATGGAATTGGAGAAGGCTTTACAAGAAGTGATCATGATGATTTGATGAATCAGCTTTACGAATCTTATTCAAAAGTTCAAGAAATTAGAAATATTTCTCAAATAGTTGGAGAAGATGACTTATCAGATTTGGATAAAAAATATTTGGATTTTGGTAAAAATTTTGAAAATAGATTTTTAAGCCAAGATTCTTATGAAAATAGGAGTTTGGAAGATTCTTTGGATTTGGGATGGGATATTTTAAAAATTTTACCAATTGAAGAAATTCACAGGGTAAGCAAGGAAAATAAGGAAAAATATTTGGGAGCTAAATATGACTGAAACAAAATTTGCCCCAACTAAGGCAAATTTGATGAAGGCAAAAAATCAATTAAGCCTAATCAATGAAGGTTATGATATTCTTGATAAAAAAAGAAAAGCTTTGATAGGTCAATATAATGCAAAAATAAATCAAAGAAATGAATTGAATAAAATTGTTAATTCTTGCATTAAAGATGTTAAAAAAAATATAAAAAAAGCAATTGTAACAACTGGGGAAGATAGGTTAAAATCGATAGCCTTATCAGTTCCCCTAGATGAATCCATTACTTTGAAAGAAAAAAAGTTTATGCAAACAAAAATTTTTGAAATTGATTTTGATTCGAAAAAATTGGACTTATCGTATTCATTAAATTTGACTAATTCTTTATTTGATGAGGCTCTTTTGTCATTGAATGATTTAAAAGAGAAAGTATATAAACTTGCAGAGCTTGATACAACTATTAAAAATTTGGATACAGAAATAAAAAAAACATCCAAAAAAGTAAATTCATTAGAAAAAGTTCAAATTCCAAATTATAAGGCTATAATTAAATCAATTTCTAGCCAAATTGAAGAGAGAGAAAGAGAAGAATTTTCTAAAACAAAAATGATTAAAGACAAAAAAATTAATAAGTAAAAGATAGGTGCTTATGTCATCTATCTTTTTTTATTGGGTATATTTCTAATAGAGTGATTAGGAGGGGTTATGGAAGATATAAAAAATGAAGTTAAAAAAGCTTGTTTGGAAATTCTTGAAAAATCTAAGGCAAAAGCGGGAGATGTTTTTATTCTAGGTGGATCATCTTCTGAAATTTTGGGATATAAAATTGGTTCACATTCGAGTGTAGAAGTTGGAGAGGAAGTTATTAAAACTTTACTTGAAATTTTAAATGAGAAAAAAATTTATCTTGGTGTTGGTGGATGTGAACATATAAATAGGGCGATTGTTGTTGAAAGAGAGCTTGCTTTTAGGGATAGATATGAAATTGTATCTGTCATTCCTCAAATACACGCAGGAGGTTCTTTTGCAACTGCTGCTTATAAATATTTTAAAGATCCTGTTGTAATTGAACATATAAGTGGAGATATTGGTATGGATATTGGAGATGCAAATATAGGGATGCATATAAAATTTGTCCAAGTTCCTCTTAGATTAGAAATTAAAAATATTGGAAATGCTCATTTGACTGCTTTAAAATCTAGACCAAAATTAATTGGTGGAATTAGGGCAAGATACGAATAAAAAAATCCTTGCAAATTAATTTTTGCAAGGATTTTTTTATTTATTCTCAGATAAATTTATATTTTTATTAGGTGTATTTTTAAATTTTATAGTTTCGTAATAACTTGTATCTTCAATATCATAGGATGATTTTTGCATTGATGCTGATAGGGCAAGTCCTATATTTATAAAACAAATTAGTAAGAATGTTCCACCTGATGAAAAAAATGGGAGGGGAATTCCTGTTACAGGCATAAGTCCTATAGTCATTGCCACATTTTCAAAAATATGGACAAAAAACATTGCACAGATTCCAGCAACCATTAAAGATATAAAGGAATTTCTTGAATTTTTGCTTATTGTTAAAAGTCTATAAATCATTATTACAAAGGCAATTAACATTAGTATAGCTCCAATAAATCCTAATTCTTCAGCAAGAACTGAGAATATAAAATCACTTTCTTTTTCTGGAATATAACCATATTGTGCTTGAGTTCCTTGCATAAATCCTCTACCAGATAACATTCCTGAAGCAATAGCTATTAAACCTTGTTGTTGTTGCCATCCACTTCCTGATGTATCTCTTGATGGGTCTAAAAAATCGTGAATTCTATCAGCCTTGTAGCCTTTTAGATTTAATAATAAAAACAAAGCTCCCAAAACTGACACAGCTAAAAGTCCAACAATCCATTTCCAAGAAAGTCCAGCCAAAAAAAGCATTACAGCTATAAAGAAAATATAAACCATAGCTGTACCAAAATCTGGTTGTAACAAAATAAAAACTATTGGCAAAAATGCAAAAATTAAAGTTTTTATAAGTCTTGATGGATTGTTAATTTCTTCCTTATATTTTTCTAAATATGCTGCTAAGGCAAAAATAATTCCTATTTTTGTAATTTCTGATGGTTGGATTTGAACAGGTCCAATAATTAGCCAAGAATTTGAACCCCATCTTTCAGCACCTTGTCCTAAAAAAATAGTTAAAATCAAAAGCAATAGAGAAACTCCATAAACGGGGTAAGCTGCTTTTTTTAAAACATCTAGATCCATTGTGCAAATAAGTATTATAAAAGAAAATCCTAAAATACTAGCAATAATTTGGCTTTTAATTTCTGAAAAATTTCCAGAAAAAGCAGAATAAAGGACAAATAGTCCATATATACTCAAAAAAGTTGTGCTCAAAAACAAAAGCCAATCAAATTTTTTGAATTCTTTTTTCTTTATATTAAACATTTAATCACTCCAATTCAAAAATAATTATATAATAGACAGAAAATTTCTTCAATTAATATTTTTATATTTAAGGGTATAATGATAAAACGATAAAGAGGTGATAATTATTTTAAACAAAAGTGAAATTAATGAAGTTGTTGATAGATTAGATCAAATGTATCCGAATTTAGATAAAAGTTTTTTAGATTTTACAACGCCATTTGAGCTTTTAATTGCAACAATTTTATCTGCCCAATGTACAGATGTTAGGGTAAATAAAGTTACAAGCAATATGTTTAAATTCGCAAATACTCCAGAAGATTTTTCTAATATGGATATAAAAGAAATTGAATCTTATATAAAAACTTGTGGTTTATATAAAAATAAGGCAAAAAATATAAAAAATGCCTCAATAATGCTTATTAGAGAATTTGATGGAAAAGTTCCAGATAATATGAAAGATTTAACAAAACTTCCAGGTGTTGGAAGAAAAACCGCCAATGTTGTAATGAGCAATGCTTTTGGCATTGATGCAATAGCAGTAGACACTCATGTTCAAAGAGTTTCAAATAGAATTGGACTTGCAGCTAGCAAAGATGTTTTGAATACAGAAAAAGATTTAAGAAAAAATTTGCCGAAAGAAAAATGGTCAAAACTTCATCACCAAATAATTGCTCATGGAAGAAAAATTTGTAAGGCAAGAAATCCCTTATGTGAAGAATGTGATTTAAGAGGTTTATGTGAAGATTATAAGGAGAGAAGATGATAAAATTATTTGCAATGGACTTGGATGGAACAAGTCTTGACAATAATTCGATTTTAAGAAAAGAAACAATAGATGCCCTAAAAAAATTAGATGAAAATGGAATTAAATTTGTATTTACATCAGGCAGAGCTATGCCTTCAGTTAGATATTTAATGTCTTTGACAGGTATTGACAATCCATTTGTTACAAACAATGGAGCACTTGCTATGATAAATAAAGAAAAACCAATATACACAAAAGGAATTGAAGATAAAAAAATCAAAGAGCTAATTAATTTTAGCGAAAACAATGAGCTTTCCTATCAATTTTATGACGTAGATACATACTATTCAAATAGAATTAGACCAGAAAGATTTAATCATTTGAAAAAAGATAGTCAGTACGGAATGAATTATCAAGTGAATTTTTCATTTTCAACAAATCCATTAAAAGAATTAAATAATAGAAAAAATACCGCCTTAAAATTTCAAATTTTTCCAGATATAGAAAAAAAAGAAGAAAAGATTATGGTCTTAGAAAAAGTTAAAGAATTAGACCTTTATGCTACAAGCTCAAATGAAAAAGTTATTGAAATTATGGAAAAAAATGTAAACAAGTTTAATGGAATAAGTGAGATAGGAAGTTTTCTGGGTATAAATAAAAATGAGATTGCAGCAATTGGCGATCAAGATAATGACATTCCCATGTTAGAAAATTCAATCTTATCATTTGCTATGGGAAATTCTATTGATAAGGTAAAGGAAGTTTGCGACTATACTGTTTCAACAAATGAAAATTTTGGCTTAGTTGAGGCAATAAATATAGTATTGGAGAAAAATTCCCATGTTTAATATAGTTTTAATTTCACCAGAACATCCTGGAAATGTAGGAAATATTTCAAGAACTTGTGTATTAACCGAATCAAGACTCCACTTAATAAGACCATTTAAATTTGATTTTTCAGATAAAAGTTTAAAAAAAGCAGGCATTGATTATTGGGATAAACTTGATTTAGTAGTTCACGACTCAATGGAAGAATTTTTGGAATATATAAAAGGGAAAAATATTTATCTTATTGAAACTGGCAGTGATAAAAATTATGCAGATATTTCTTACAAAGATGGAGATTATTTGATTTTTGGCAGGGAAAAAGAAGGGATTGATATAAAAATAATAGAAAAATTTAAAGATAGAGTTTATACAATTCCAATGACAAAAAATATGGATAGGTCACTTAATTTAGCCAATTCAGTTGCGATAGTTTTATATGAAGGTCTTAGGCAAAATAATTTTTTAATTAATAGAGGTGATTAAATGTTTGATGTAATTATTATAGGAGCAGGCCCTGCGGGACTTACAGCAGGTCTTTATGCAGGTAGAGCAAAATTAAAAACATTAATTTTAGAAAAAGATATTGCAGGTGGACAAATTGCTACAACAGAACATGTAGAAAATTATCCGGGATCAATGAAAGATGCTGGTGGACTTGCCTTATCTGACAGAATGGAAGAACAAGCCAAACAGTTTTGCGATATAAAATATCAAGAAGTAACAAAAGTAGAACTTTTGGGCGACGTTAAAAAAGTTTATACAAAAGATGAAGTTTATGAAACGAAAGTTGTAATACTTTCAACAGGAGCAAGTCATAGAAAATTAAATGTAAAAGGCGAAAAAGAATTTGCAAATCTTGGAGTTTCATATTGTTCAACTTGTGATGGTCCATTTTATCAAGGACTAGATATTTATGTAGTAGGTGGTGGAGAAGCTGCCCTTGAAGAAGCTTTGTACCTTACAAAATTTGGAAAAAGTGTAACAATAATTCACAGAAGAGAAGGACTTAGAGCAAGTCAAACTGTTATTGATAGATGCAAAGATAATGAAAAAATTTCTTTCTTATTAAATTACACAGTTGAAGAAATAAAAGGAGATAGCGAAGTAAAAGAATTAGTTTTGAAAAATACACAAACTAATGAATTAAAAACAATAAAAAATGATGACGATAGTCCAATTGGAGTTTTTGTATATATAGGGAATGTTCCACAAACAGATTTGTTTAAAGACCAAGTTGAATTAGAAAATGGATATATTCCAACAGATGAGGATATGAAAACAAATGTTAAAGGAGTATTTGCAGTTGGAGATACTAGAGTCAAAAAAATTAGGCAAATGGTAACAGCTGCAAGTGATGGATGTATTGCTAGCGAAATGGCAAACAAGTATATTGAAAATGGTAATTGGTAGAACTAACTTGACAAAAAAACGTCAATTAGTAAAATAATTATTGTAAAACACATTGAAAAAGCACTTAGGAGGAAATAATGACAACAAAAGTAGCTATTAATGGATTTGGAAGAATAGGACGTCTAACACTAAGAAGAATTTCTGAAGTAGAAGAAAATATTGAAGTAGTAGCAATCAATGACCTTATTGATAAAAAAGGTTTATTATATGCCTTTAAATATGATACTGCTCAAGGAAGATTTAACGGAGATGCTGAACTAACAGATGATGGATTTAAAATCAATGGCAAAGAAATCAAAGTTTTTGCTGAAAGAAATCCAGAAGATTTACCTTGGAAAGAATTAGGCGTAGATATAGTGCTTGAATGTACAGGATTCTTTACAGAAAAAGAAAAAGCAGAAGCACACATCAAAGCTGGAGCTAAAAAAGTTCTTATTTCTGCACCAGGAAAAGGAGATTTAAAAACAATAGTATTTGGAGTAAATCATGAAATACTTGATGGATCTGAAACTGTAGTTTCTGGAGCAAGCTGTACAACAAACTGCTTAGCACCAATGGTTAACGTTCTAAAAAATGAATTTGGATTTGTTTCAGGACAAATGTCAACAATCCATGCTTATACAGCTACACAAGCTATTCAAGATACACCAGCTTCTAAAAAAGATTTAAGAGGTGGTAGAGCTGCAGCACAAAATACAATTCCTGCATCAACAGGAGCTGCAAAAGCTGTAGGAAAAGTACTTCCAGAAGTAGAAGGAAAAATTGACGGTTCTGCATTGAGAGTTCCAACAATTACAGGATCTATTACAGAACTATACTCAGTATTAGAAAAGAAAGTTACAGTAGAAGAAGTTAATGCAGCAATGAAAAAATACTCATCAGATGCATTTGCTTACACAGAAGATGATATTGTATCAAGCGATATAATAGGTTATCCAGCAGGTTCAATATTTGATTCTCAACTTACAAAAATAGTTGAAGGAACAGATGGAACTCAAGTTGTTAAAACTGTTGCATGGTATGACAATGAAATGGGATATGTATCTAACCTAGTTAGAACACTTGATTACTTAGCAAATCTTTAAGAGTTAGACAGGCGAGATATTATTCTCGCCTTTTTTTAGAGGAGAATTATGAATAAAAAAACTGTAAAAGACTTAAATGTTGAAGACAAAAAAGTTTTAGTAAGAGTAGACTTTAACGTTCCTTTATCAAAAGACGGAAATCATACAATTTCTGATGATACAAGAATAAAAGCTGCCCTTCCAACAATTGACTACCTATTAGAAAATAATGCAAAAGTTATTTTGATGAGCCATTTGGGAAGACCAAAAGGAGAAGCAAATCCAGAATTTTCATTAAAACCAGTAGCAGAGTGGTTAGAAAATCACTATGGAGAAAAATTCCACTTTTTACCATCAGATGTAGTAGTTGATGAAAAAGTAAAAGAAGAAGTAGAAAAGCTTGAAAATGGAAATCTTGCTTTACTTGAAAATACAAGATATGTAAAAGGCGAAACAAAAAATGACCCAGAATTTGCAAAAGAGTTATCATCACTTGCTGATTTGTTTGTAAACGATGCTTTTGGAACAAGCCACAGAGCTCATTCTTCTAACGTTGGAGTTGCAAATAATCTTGAAAGTGCTGTAGGATTTTTAATTCAAAAAGAAATAGAAATAATGGGCAAGGCTTTGGAAAATCCAGAAAAACCATTTGTTTCAATCCTAGGAGGAGCAAAAGTTTCAGATAAGATTGGCGTAATAGAAAATTTAATTTCAAAAGTTGATTATATTTTAATCGGCGGAGGAATGGCCTATACTTTCTTAAAAGCACAAGGAAAAGAAATAGGAAAATCACTTCTTGAAGAAGACAAGATGGATTTGTCTTTAGAATTAATTAAAAAAGCTGAAGCTAATAATGTAAAAATACTTTTACCAAAAGATGTAGTTATTGCTGATGAAATAAAAGAAGATGCTGAAACTGAAATAGTTGATATTGATAATATCCCACAAGATAAAGAAGCTTTAGATATTGGACCAAAAACTGCAAAAGAATATGCTGATATTATAAAGAAAGCAAAAACAGTTGTATGGAATGGACCTATGGGAGTATTTGAAGTAAAAGTATTTGCTAATGGAACTAATGAAGTTGCAAAAGCCTTGGCAGATTCTTCTGCAACAACAATAGTAGGTGGTGGAGATAGTGCCCTTGCTATAGAAGAAGCAGGATATAAGGATAAAATTACTCACGTATCAACTGGTGGTGGAGCAAGTCTAGAATTTTTAGAAGGAAAAACTCTACCAGGAATTGATTGTATAGATGAAAAATAAGGAGTAGATATGCGTACACCTGTAATAGTAGGAAATTGGAAAATGAATATGACTCCTAGCGAAGCTAAATCTTTGCTAGAAGAATTAGTTGAACTTGACCTTGATGAAAGCGTAGAAAAAGGTGTTTGTGTACCAGCGATTGACCTTTTACTTGCAAGTGAAATTTTAAAAGATTCAGATATTAAATTTGGTGCTCAAAATATGTACTTTGAAGAAAGTGGAGCTTATACTGGAGAAATTTCTCCAAAAATGTTAAATGACATAAAAGCTGATTACGTAATTTTGGGACACTCTGAAAGACGTGAATATTTTAATGAAGACGATGAACTAATCAACAAAAAAGTCCTTTCAGCACTTGATCATGATATAGTTCCAATTCTTTGTGTTGGCGAAACTTTAGAAGAAAGAGAAGCTAACAAACAAGAAGAAAAAGTTAAAGAACAACTTGAAAAAGACCTTAAAGGAATCGAAGGTAAAGATATAACAAAAGTTATTATTGCTTACGAACCAATCTGGGCTATAGGAACTGGCAAGACTGCATCTGCAGAAGATGCTGATGACATGTGTGCTTTTATTAGAAATTATATAAAAGAAGCATTCTGTGAAGATTGTGCTGGAAAAATTAGAATTCAATATGGTGGCTCAATGAAACCAGCTAATGTTAAAGAATTATTAGCAAAAGAAAATATTGACGGTGGACTAATAGGTGGAGCAAGCCTTAAAGCAAATGACTTTGAACAATTAATAAATCACAAAAAATAAAAATATAAGGAGAATAAGATGAGCTTAATTTCAAGCGTATATGCTAGACAAATTTTAGATTCAAGAGGAAATCCAACAGTAGAAGTTGAAGTAGTAACAGAAGAAGGTGGCTTCGGTAGAGCAAGTGTACCATCAGGCGCATCAACAGGTGAATGGGAAGCAGTTGAACTTAGAGATGGCGACAAAGATTATTATTTAGGAAAATCTGTTCTTAAAGCTGTTAATAACGTAAATGAAATCATAGCTGAAGAATTAGAATTTACTTATGATGTTTCTGATCAAATTGGAATAGATAAAGCAATGATTGAACTTGATGGAACAGAAAATAAAGGAAAATTAGGAGCTAATGCTATTCTTGGAGTTTCTCTTGCAGTAGCAAAAGCTGCAGCAGATGAACAAGGTGTTTCTCTATATAATTATATTGGAGGAGCTAATGCAAAACTTCTTCCTACACCAATGATGAATATTTTAAATGGTGGAGAACACGCTGATAACTCTGTAGATATTCAAGAATTTATGATCTTCCCACTAGGAGCTGAAAGTTTTTCACATGCTTTACAAATGGGCGCAGAAGTATTCCACAGCCTTAAAAAAGTTCTTTCAAACAAAGGCTACAATACAGCAGTAGGTGATGAAGGTGGATTTGCTCCAAACTTAAAATCAAATGAAGAAGCTCTAGAAATTATCTGTGAAGCTATAAAAGAAGCAGGCTATGAACCAGGAAAAGATGTTTATATAGCTATGGACTGTGCATCAAGTGAATTTTACAATAAAGAAGATGGAAAATATCATTTAGATGGAGAAGGCACAGTTAAAACAGAAGATGAAATGATTGATTGGTTAGAAGAATTAGTAGGAAAATATCCAATTATTTCAATCGAAGATGGACTTGATGAAAATGACTGGGAAGGATGGGCAAAACTTACAAAAAGACTTGGAAATAAAGTTCAATTAGTAGGAGATGACCTATTCGTAACAAATACTAAAAAACTTGAAAAAGGAATTAAAGAAGGCGTTGCTAACTCAATTCTTATAAAAGTAAACCAAATAGGTTCTTTAACTGAAACATTAAATGCTATTGAAATGGCAAAAGAAGCAGGATATACTGCAGTTGTTTCTCACAGATCAGGAGAAACTGAAGATACAACAATTTCAGACTTAGTTGTAGCTGTTAATGCTGGACAAATTAAAACTGGAGCTCCATCAAGAACTGATAGAGTTGCAAAATATAATCAACTTCTAAGAATTGAAGATGAATTATTTGATACAGCACAATTTAAAGGACTCAAAGCATTCTATAATATTAATAAATAATATTATTATTTAATAAATAGAGGGGTAAAATAATAGAAAGCCCCTCTTTTTATTGTAAAATTTATATAATTGTGATATTATAAAATAGTATGAAAACGGAGGTGTCAGATGACAACAGTATTATCAGTATTATTGATGATAGCTTCTGTAATTTTGGTTATAGCAGTAACCTTACAAGAACCAAAAACTGATGGGCTTGGAACCTTAGCTGGTCAAGAAACAAACGTATTTGGTAGAAGCGCTCATAAATCAAAAAACGAAATGTTAGATAAGGTTGTAATTTTTGCAGGTGTTGTCTTATTTTTATTAAGTACAATACTTCTTGCAATAAACTAAGGGGTTTAGTAAAGATTTTTAATTTGTAAGGCAAGTTAAGAAGGCTTTCACTAGCCTCTTTTTTAATAGGAGAAAATATGAATTTTAAAGATTTAATTATAAATATAGTAAACGATAAAAATTACAAGCCAATGACTATTGATGAGATGTTAAGATATTTGGATTGTGATAAGTATATAAAAAAAGATGTAAAAAAAATTATTAAAAAACTTGCTAAAGAAAATGAAATCAAAATAAGCTCAAAAAATAAAATTCATCCATTAAGTAATGATGATAAATCACTTATGGGAGAAATTTCACTCGCTCAAGGTGGATATGGATTTTTTATTTCTGATAATAATGAATATATGGATGTTTTTATTTCTCAAAATAATTTAAATTCAGCAAATGACAAAGATAGGGTTAAAATTGAAATTATAAAAGAAAAAGAATATGGGAAAAATGCTGAAGGAAAAGTAGTAGAAATCCTTCAAAGAAATACAAGTCAAATTGTTGGACTTTATAAAAAAAATAAAGGCTTTGGATTCGTAATAAGCGATAAGGATAACCTATCTTCTGATATTTATATTGATGAAAAATTTTCAAAAAAAGCAAAAAATAACGATAAAGTTGTTTGTGAAATTATAAAATATCCAAAAAATGGCTCTCCAGAAGGAAGAATTGTAGAAATTTTAGGAAATAAAAATGATTTTAATGTTGATGTTTTATCAATAATAAGGTCCTACGGACTAAAAGATAATTTTTCAAAAAAAACAAAAAAAGAAGCTGTTTTTATAGATAAAGAAGTAGATATTACAAAAGAAAAAGATAGAAAAGATTTGAGAGATTTATTTACAGTTACTATTGATGGTAGGGATTCTAAAGATTTTGATGATGCAATATCAATAGAAAAAGATAAAGAAGATTTTATTTTATATGTTCATATTGCAGATGTAAGCCATTATGTAAAAGAAAATAGTGAAATTGATAAGGAAGCTTATCAAAGAGGAAATTCAACTTATTTATACAATATAGTTTTGCCTATGCTACCAGAGGAACTATCTAATGGAATATGTTCTTTAAATCCAAATGAAAATAGACTTGCTTTAAGTTTAAAAATGAGAATCAATAAATTAGGTAAAGTTGTTGATTATAAAATATATAAGTCTATGATCAAATCTAACTATAGGTTAGTCTACGATGATGTAAATGATTATTTGGATAATAAAGACAAAGTTTATGATGATGAAATTTTGATAGAAAAATTAGAATTATTTGACAAATTATACAAAATTTTAAAAAATAAAAGAGAAAAAAGAGGAGCTATAGATTTTAATTTTACGGAAAGTCAAATTGATGTAAATGAAAAAGGAGATGTTTTAAATATTTCTATTTTTGAAAGAGGATCTGCAAATAAAATGATAGAGGAATTTATGTTAGTTTCAAATGAAACTATAGCTAGTTTATTTGCTTACATGGATTTTCCATCATTATATAGAATTCATGAAAAGCCAAAAGATGAAAAGGTAGAATCTTTCAAAAATATTTTAAACACATTAGGCTATAATATTAAGGGAAAAGAACTTCATCCAAAAGATTTCCAAGAAATTTTAAAAGAAGTTTCAGGAAAAGATGATGAAAGTCTTGTAAATATGTTAATGCTTAGGACAATGAGAAAGGCTAAATATGCAAATTATATGGATATTCATTTTGGTTTAGCAACAAAATATTATACACATTTTACAGCTCCAATAAGAAGGTATCCTGATTTAATAGTTCATAGGCTTGTAAAAGATTTTCTTGATAATAAATTTGAAAATATAAGCCAATCATCATTAGAAAAACAATTAGCAAAAAATGCAGAACACTTGTCAATTACAGAAAGAAATAGTGAAGAATGTGAAAGAGATGTAGAAGATTTATATAAGTGTAAATATATGAAAAAATATATTGGAGAGAAATTTCAAGGAATTATTTCATCAATAACAGATTTTGGGATTTTTATTGAACTTGAAAATACGGTTGAAGGATGTTTTATGTATAAATTTTCTGATGATCATTTTGAATATATTGAACAAAAGCTATCTTGTGTAAATAGAGATAATAATAAAAGATATAAAATTGGACAAAAAGTTTTCATTGAAGTTAAAAATGTAGATCTTGAAAAAAGAAATATAGATTTCGATTTGTTGGAGGAAGAATTTGAAAATTTTAGCTAATAATAAAAAAGCAAAACATGATTATTTTTTGGAAGAAAAATATGAGGCTGGAATTGAATTAAAGGGAAATGAAGTAAAAAGTATAAGAGAAGGAAAAGTTTCGATAAAGGAATCTCACGTTGGGGATTATAAGGGAGAATTATTTATTTATAATATGAATGTTACACCTTATGAACAATCCTACGAAAAAAATATTGATCCAATTAGAACTAGAAAGCTTTTGCTTCATAAAAAAGAAATTGATAAATTAATTGGAAAAGTTTCTCAAGCAGGATATACTATGATTGTAAATAAAATTTACCTAAAAGATGGCTTGATTAAAGCGGAAATTGCTCTTGCAAAGGGTAAAAAAATCTATGATAAAAGAGAAACTATAAAGAAAAATGATGCTAAAAGAAAAATAGAAAGAGCACTCAAAAATTATTAATGATATGGCATATATAGAATTAAAAAATGTATACAAGTATTTTGAAGTTGGTAGAAATAATATTGTTGCAAATGATAATATTAATTTAAGTATAGATGAAGGCGAGCTTGTTATAATTGTAGGAGCAAGCGGAGCAGGAAAGACTACGCTTTTAAATTTAATTGGCGGAATGGATACTTTAAGTGATGGAGAAATAATTGTTGATAAGAAAAACCTATCAAAAATGAATGAAAAAGAATTGACTAAATATAGAAGAGATGACGTAGGTTTTGTTTTTCAATTTTATAATTTAATACCAAATCTTACAAGCATCGAAAATGTTGAGCTTGCTAGTGAAATCGCAAAAGATAATATGGATGCTGAAAAAGCCTTGGATGAGGTAGGACTTTCTCATAGAAAGAATTCTTTTCCTTCTCAACTTTCAGGTGGGGAACAACAAAGAGTAGCAATTGCTAGAGCAATTGCCAAAAACCCAAAACTTTTATTGTGCGATGAGCCAACAGGAGCTTTGGATTATAAAACAGGAAAATCAATTTTGAAATTATTGCAAGATACTGCAAAAAATTTAAACACTACTGTAATTATTATAACTCATAATGGTGCAATAAAAGATATAGCAGATAAGGTTTTTGAGCTAAAAGATGGTACAATTGTAAATTCTTATGTCAATGAAAATCCAGAAAATGTTGAAAATATAGAGTGGTAAAATGAAAAAAAATAATTATTATAGGTCAATTTTTAGGGATATAAAACAAACCAAAGGCAAGATTTTTTCGATTTTTGTTATGATAATGCTTGCTTCTATGGTTGTCGTTGCCCTTTTTATGACAGGACCTTCAATGCGAAAAACTCTAAATAAGACTTTAAATAAAAATAAACATCCAGATATAATTATTAGAGCAACTTATGGAATTAAAAACGAAGATAAGTTAATTATCGAAAAGGATGAGGATATTGATAAGCTTGCTTATAAAAAAAATTTGGATTTATATGCTAAAGATAAGCTTATTTCTGTAAAATCTTATGATAAAGATATTGAAAAATTAAGTATAATAAAGGGAAGAAAAATCAAAAATGATGAAGAAATAATTTTAGATGAATTATTGAAAAAAAATTATAAACTAGGCGATTTTATATATTTTAAGTCAATAGATGATGAAAAATTAGATGATTTACTAAAATATAAAAAGTATAAGGTTGTAGGTTTTGCAAATTCTTCTGAATATTTGATGGATGAAGTAAGGGATGTTTCTTATAAGGGAAAAGAAATGGTTTTTTCTTTTGCCTATATAAACAAAGATAATTTTAAAACTGATGAGATTAGTGAAGTTGATATTAGCTATAAAAAAACAAAAAATATGGATAGATTTTCTGATGAGTACAAATCTTATGTAAAAGAAAAAAGAGAAAATCTAAAAAAAGATTTTAAAAACAGGCCTAGTCAAGTTTTAAAAAGAGTAAAAGTTGATGCTAATAAAAAACTTAATGAAAAAGAAAATGAACTATCTTCTAGTGAGAAAAAATTACAAGAACAAAAAGATAAACTTATAGACGCAAACGAAAAATTGTTAGATGGTATAAATTCATATAACAAGGCAGAAGATGAATTTAAGGTTAAAATTAACGATGCCTATGAAAAGTTAGGTGCATCAAAAAAACAAATTGACCAAGGATTTTCTAAATTAAATAGTGGTAAAAAAAGCTACAATAAAAATTTTCTTTCTTTTAATGAACAAATGAAAAAAAATGAAGAAAAATTAAATGATTCAAAAGAGAAAATAGATAAGGCTTATGAAGAAATTGATAAAAATTATAAAAAGATAAATTCGAGCAAGTCTTTAATCGAAAATTCTTTTTTAGAAAAAAGGGCTATGCTTAAAAATTTGGAAGATAAAAAAAATGAGGAAAGTACATATCTAACAAATTATAAATCTGAATTAAATGAAATAAATTTAAAAATAGAAAATTTAAAGAAAAAATTAGAAGTATTATCAAACTTGAGTGATAATGAAGAAAATAAAAAAGAAATTGAAAATATAAAAAAAGAATTACATTATTTAAATGGAAAAAAAGAAGATTTAAATATTAAAATTTCTCAAAGTGAAATTATATTAGATAAATTAAATAAAGAATATTTAGCAAATAAAAATAAATTTGATGAAGCTTACCAAAAGGCTATGGATCCAATAAATGAAAACTTAAAAAAATTGGATAAAGCAAAAAGGGAGTTGGATGAAAAAAACTCTTTATATAAGCTATCAAAAGAGAAATTTGAAAATGAAAAAATCAATGCATCAAATAAATTAAAACAAGGAAAGATAGAACTTGATAATAATGAAAAAAAATTAAAGTCTGCTTTGATTTCTTATAAGAATGGAAAAAGAAAATTAGATGATGAAAAAATTAAGGGAGAAGAAAAGTTAAAGTCTTCTTTTAATGAACTTTTAGAAAAAGAAAGTGAGCTTGATAAGGCGAATAAAAAGTTTGAAGACGAAGAAAAAAAGGCTAAAAATAAAATCAAAAAGGGATATGAAAAAATTGATGAGGCTAGAGAAAATTTGGTAAATTTAATTGACCCTACTTATGAATTTGAAAGCATATTTTTAAATAAATCTATTGATAGCTATTACAAAAATAGTTTAAATATGGACGAATTATCAAAAGTTTTTCCAACATTTTTTTATTTTATCGCCCTTCTTGTTTCTCTTACAACAATAAAAAGGTATATTGAAGAACAAAGAATACAAAATGGAACTTTGAAAGCTTTGGGTTATTCTAATTTTGATATTGGTAGAAAATTTTTTATTTACGGATTAATTCCTACGATTTTTGGTTCTTTAATTGGTTCATTAATTGGAAAATATATAGTTTGTAAAGTTATTTTTAAAGCATATTCAACTGGATTTAGAGTTTTAGATTTGGAATTTATAAATTCGTTTTGGATAATTTTATTTACTATATTTTTATCTACTTTTTTAATTTCACTAACTGTTTATTTTACAAGCATAAGCGAAGTAAAAGAGCAAACAGCAGATTTATTAAGAGCTAAAGCTCCAAAAAATGGATCTAGGATATTTCTTGAAAAAATAAAATTTATTTGGAATAGCCTATCTTTTATGACAAAAATTACATTTAGGAATTTATTTAGGTATAAATCTAGAATGTTTATGACAATTTTTGGAGTAGGTGGTTGTACTGCACTTTTATTTTTTGGTTTTGCTATGATTGATTCTGTTAAAGATACATCTAAATTGCAAAAACAAGAAATTACAAAATATGATTTTATATCAATTTTTGATAAAAATGCCAAAGAAGAAAATAAAAAATCTTACGAAAGTATTTTAAAAGATACAGAATCTATGAAAATCATCTATGAGAATGTAGATGTAAGTTTGAAAGATAAAAATAAAAAAGTTAATTTAATTGTTTTTGATGATAGAGAAAGAATTGATGATTTTATAAAAATAAGGGATAAAAATAAGAAAAAAATTTCGCTTGATAATAATAAAGTTGTAATTAGTAAAAATTTATCAAATAATTTAAAATCAAATAAAAAATTAAAATTTGAATTAGATGATAAAATTGTAGAAACAGACATTAAAGATGTTGCCGAAAATTATATTGATGATTATATTTATATGACAAAAGACGCATATAAAAATAATTTTGGCAAAGATTTTATTGCAAATGCAAATCTTGTAAAAGCAGGCGGTCAAATTAAAAATAAAATATTGGAAAATAAAATAAGTCAAAGTATTATAGAGCCAAGTAAATTTTACGAAACGATGGACACTTTAATGGCAAATTTAAACCTAGTAATTGGAATTATTACCGTGGTTTCTATGCTACTTGCCGTTGTAGTTTTGTATAATTTGACTAATATTAATGTGAGCGAGAGAAAAAAAGAACTTGCTACTACAAAAGTTTTGGGATTTTATCCTAGAGAAACAACTTCCTATATTTATAGGGAAACATATATTTTGACATTTTTTGGCATTATTCTTGGATATATTTTAGGATATATTATGCTAAGATATGTTTTAATTGTAGCTGCACCAGATGGAATTTTTATTTCTTACAAAACTCATTTATCATCATATATATTTTCTGCCTTTATAACATTATTTACATCATTTTTGATAATGTTGATTGTTCATTTTAAATTAAAAAAAATAAATATGGCAGAAGCAATGAAAGCAGGCGAATAAAAAGCATTCGAGCCTGCTTTTTTTATATGTTATAATAATAAAGGTGATAATATGAAAATAATATTTTTAAGACATGGATTAACAGAATCAAATAAAGAATTAAAATTTTCAACTCCTAAGACAAAACTTTCAAAAAAAGCTTATATTGATTTGGATAAAAGCAAAAAAAATTTAAAAAATTACAAAATAGATAAGGTATTCACATCAAAATTAATAAGAAGTCAAGAAACAGCAAAATATTTGGGCTTTGATGAATTTATTGAAGATGAAAGACTAAATGAATTAGATTTTGGAGATTTTAAGGGACAAAAAGTTATAGAAACAAAAGAAAAATATAAAGATTTCTATAATAATTTAAAAAATAATCCTTACTCAACTAAATATCCTAATGGAGAAAGCGTTGAAGATTTAATAAAAAGAGTTAATGATTTTATAAAAGAAAAATCTATTTATGATGGAAATATTTTGTGTGTAAGTCATGGAATTGCAATTAGAGCAACTTTATTTACAGTCTTAAAAGATTTGGACAATTTCAAAAATTTTTGGATTGATAATGGTTCTATTACAGTTTTTGACATAAGTGAAAATAAAACAATGATTGAGTGTGTGAATTTGATATGAAATTTATCCATATTTCTGATATACATTTGGCTGATAAATTGGATTTTGATAGTTCATATAGCAAGCTAATAAGAAAAATAAAATGGGATAGCTTTGAAAAAATTTTGAAAGAAAATAAGGATGTAGATTTCTTGTTAATTTCGGGAGACCTTTTTGAAAGAGATTATTTTAGTCTAAAAGATTATCAAAAATTATTTGAAATATTTGAAGAATTTTCCAAAAATATATATTATCTTTGCGGAAACCACGATTATATAGATTCAAAAAATGAAATATTTTTCTCAGATAAACCTAAAAATCTTCACATATTTTCTAGTGAAAAATTTGATTTTTTTGAATATGAAAATGTGAGAATTTATGGAATTTCTTATAATGATAGGATATTTGATAAAAATTTTAACTATAATATAAGGCTTGATTACAATTTTTATAATATCTTTTTAGGCCATGGGGAATTTAATCAAAATAATTCAACTTATATGAATTTAGATTTGGAAAAAATAAAAAATCTTAAATTTGATTATGTTGGTTTGGGACATATTCACAAAAGAGAAAATTTTTTAAAAAATATTTTTTATGTAGGAAGTATAGAACCTGTTAGCTTCAAAGATAAGGGCGATTTTGGCTATAATTTAGTAGATGATTATGGTATAAATTTTATAGATTCTTCACAAATGAGTTTTAAAAGTTTAAAAATTGACTTAAATAATTTTGAAAACTTTTATGGATTAGAAAAATATTTGGAAAATCTTTTGGCTAAAAAATATAATTTTTTAGATATAAATTTATTAAATTACGATAAATTTGCTTTTGATGAGAAAAGTTTAAAGGAAAAATTAGATATTACTTATCTTAAAATTAATAGGGAAAAAAGCATAGATTATTATGAAAATTTAGGAAAAATTTATGAATCTTCTTTGCTTGGAGATTTTTATAAAAATGTTAAAGATTTGGATATGGAAGATCCTATTAATAAAAGATGTTTGGAAATTGGCTTTGATGCTATATTGAGGAGCAAGGATGAGCAAGATTTTTATTAAAGAGTTGAATTTAATTTCTTTTGGTAAATTTCAAAATAAATCCATAAAATTAAATCCAAATTTCAATTTAATTTATGGGGATAATGAAAGTGGTAAATCTACAATTTCTGATTTTATTGAAGGTGTATTTTATGGTTTTGATGATGGAAATAATAAAAGGCATTTCTCCTATAAAAAAGAAAAATACAAACCTTTAGGCTCTTATAAATATTTTGGAAATTTGATCCTATCATCTAATAATGAGGATTTTAGGATAGAAAGAAATTTTGATGATGGTTCATATAAAATATATAACTTGTCTTTGAAAAAAGAAATTTTTAGCAAAAAATCAAATTTAAATTTTCCTGGAGAATATTTTTTAAAATTAAATTATTCTTTGTATAAGAGTATAGCAAACAATTACCAACTTCAAAGTTTTGATAAGGATTCTAAAAAAGTTGTAATAGATTTTTTAAAAAATCCATCAAATGATATAATTTTTTCTCAATTAAAAGCTATTGATAATATAAAAGATTGCCTAAATAAAATTGGAAGTTCAAGGGCATATACAAAGCCTTACGCAAAAACTTTAAAAGAATTGGAAAATAAAAATGAAAAATTGGATAATATTAGAAATCTTAGAAAATCCTATAATAATGACATAATAAATTTGAAAAAACAAAGGGATGAAATAAAACTCTTAGAAGAAAAACTCAAAAAATCAAAAATAGATAGGGATAATTACAGAAAATTTAAAGCAAATTCTAATTATATTGAAGAAAAATCTAGGAAAGACCAGCTTAAAATAGTTGATAAAAAATTAGAAGAATATAAGGAATTTTCAGGAATTGACAAAGTATTTTTTGATAATCTTGATAGGCTTTTGGAAAAGCAAGATGATTTTTATAAAAATAAAAAAGATTATAAGATAAATTTATTTTATTTTTTAATAGGATTTATAATTTTACTTGTATCAATTTTTACAAAAAAATATTTTATTTTATTACTCCTACTTCCACTTTTTTTATTTTGTTTTTTTAAAGGTAAAATTTTAAATATAAATAGCAGAGAAGAGATTAGCAATTTAAATATAAAAATAAAAAATGAATTTTCCAAAATTTCTGTAAATTCTAAATCTTCTTATAAAAATGCAAAAAACAAATACAAAGACTATGAAAAATTAATTATAGAAAGAGATAAGACTTTAGAAATTTTAAAAATTCTTCAAAAACAGGAAAAATATGATGTGCCTATTGATTTTTCTTGTGATGAAATTGATATTTTGAAATTAGAAAATAAAATTAAATTTTATGAGAATTCATATTATAAACTTTTAGATGATAATTTAAAACTTGAAAAGAAGCTTGTAAGTGTTGAGGAAAAAATATCAAAAGAAGTTGATTTGATTGATGAAATTAATCAATTAAAGGAAAAATTAAATAATTTAGAAATAGAAATTTATGCGTGCAATAAAGCTATAGATATTATAAGTTCAAACAAGGATAAATTTATTTATAATAAAAAAATTCTATCTCAATTTATTAGTCAAATAATTAGAGAAATTTCAAAGGGGAAATATAAAAAAATTGATTTTGACAAAAACCTAGATCCTATCATAATAAGTTCTGATAATGAAATAATTGATATTGATAAAGTTTCAATAGGTTTTTTTGACCAAGTTAATTTTTCTCTAAGATTTGCTCTTTGTGAAAAATTATTAGATAATTTATTTTTGATTTTTGATGATGCTTTTATAAATTATGACAATGATAGGTTGAGGATGGCTCTGTTAAATTTGTTGGATTTATCAAAAAAATTTCAAATTATTTATTTTACATGTCACAAAAGAGAAAAAGATATTTTGGATGCAGAGGCTATTAATATAGATATAAAAAATATGGAGCAAGTATGATATATGCAATAGGAGATTTACATCTTGATTATACAGAAGAAAAATCCATGGAAGTATTTGGAAAATCTTGGCTTAATTATCAAGAAAAAATATTTAACAATTGGAATAAGATTGTAAATTCTGATGATACAGTTTTGATTGTGGGGGATATTTCTTGGGCTATGAATATAGAAGATGCCTACATTGATCTTAAAAAAATCGATGATCTTAACGGAAATAAAATAATGCTAAAAGGAAATCATGATTATTGGTGGTCATCCTTAAAAAAACTCAATGAATTAGATTTAAAATCTATTAAATTTTTGCAAAATAATTCTTTTTTTGAACAAGGCTATGAAATTTGCGGAACAAGAGGATGGATTAGCAGGGATAATAGTGAATTTACAGAACACGATGAGAAAATTTTTAAAAGAGAGCTACAAAGACTTAAAAATTCATTGGACTCTAGTAAGACAAATAATAAAAAAATTGTAATATTACATTATCCACCTCTTAATAGCGATAAGTCTTTGAATGAATTTTTTGGAATTTGTAAAGAGTATCAAGTAGAATGTGTATTGTATGGACATCTACATGGACCAGGGCATAAACAAATTTTTGAAGGTATAGTAGATGGTATAGAAATAAAATGTGTGGCAGGAGATTATATAAATTTTTTGCCAGAAAGGATAAGTTAATGGATAGAGAATTAGAAATCAAGGTATTAAATATTAATATCGAAGAAATGGAAGAAAAATTAAAAGCGAAAGGTGCAGAATTTTTGGGAGTAGAAATTCAAAAAAATCATACCTTTGCTCCAAAAAACGCAAAAGAATTTTCTAATGGTTATTTGAGAATTAGAGAAAAAACTGTAGATGATAAAAGAGAAGCAACAGAGCTAACTTTCAAAGAGGTTGTTGATAACAAAGATAATATAAGAGTAAATAATGAATACACAACTACAATAAATTCAACTTCAAATATGATAAAAATTTTAGAAGAAATTGGATTAGTTGAAAGATATGTTGGCGATAAAAAAAGAATTTCTTATAATTATAGGGGGCAAAGATTTGATATAGATATTTGGTCTAAAGATGTTTATCCTGATCCTTATATGGAAATTGAATTTACAAATGTAAATTTAATGGAAGAAATTCTAGATGAATTTGAAATTGATAGAAAAAATGTGACAAATGAATCAATTAACGAGTTAATCGAAAAACGTAAATAATTATTGACGAGTCTATATGCTTTTGGTATAATAGTAAAAACAAAAAAAGGAGTGTCAAATGCTAAAGATTAAAAATTTGTTAAGTGCAGAAGATTTGTTTAAAGATGATTTACTTGAAATAATTGATTTAGCAGAAGACATAATGAAGAGTCCTGAAAAATTTTCCAATTATTGTAATGGAAAGTTATTAGGGACTCTTTTTTTTGAGCCTTCTACTAGAACAAGACTTTCTTTTGAATCAGCAATGTTAAGACTTGGAGGAAGTGTTGAAGGATTTTCAAATCCAAAAGCATCAAGCCAAGCTAAGGGAGAAAGCTTACAAGATACAATTAGAACCGTAAGCCAATACGTTGATGTAATTGCTATGCGCCATCCACAAGAAGGAGCTGCAAAATTATCATCAGAAACATCAGATTGTCCAATAATAAATGCAGGAGATGGTGGACATCAACATCCAACTCAAACTCTTACAGATATTTTGACAATTTCAACTTATAAGAAAAGACTTGAAGGATTAAAGATAGGAATTTGTGGAGATTTAAAATATGGAAGAACAGTTCACTCTTTACTTAAAGTTATGACCTTGTTTGATAATAACGAATATGTTCTAATTTCTCCAGAAGAATTAAAACTTCCTAACTACATTAAAAAAAGTGTTTTTGAAAAAAATAATATAGAATATGTTGAAAAAAGATCTTTGGATAATTCTATAGATGATCTAGATATTTTATATATGACAAGAATTCAAAAAGAAAGATTTTTCTCTGACAACCAATATACAAGATTAAAAGATTCATACGTATTAAATAGAGAAAAATTAGCAAATGCAAAAAAAGATCTTGCAATCCTACATCCACTTCCAAGAGTAAATGAAATTGACAAAGATGTGGATGATGATCCTAGAGCTTTATATTTCCAACAAGTTAAATGCGGAATGTATGCTAGAATGGCACTAATTATAAAATTATTGGAGGCTAATAATGATTGAGATTACTTCATTAAAAAATGGAATTGTAATAGACCATATTAAACCAGGATTAGGAATAAAAATTTTTAATCTTTTAAATCTAGACCAACTTGATGATGAAGTTGCCCTAATATTAAACGCAAACTCTTCCTCTCAAGGAAAAAAAGATATAGTAAAAATTGCAAATAACTTAGATATTAATTTAGATGCTGTATCAATAATAGACCCAAGTGCAACAGTAAACTTCATTGAAGAAGAAAAAGTTGTAGAAAAGAAACAATTAGAATTACCAGAAGTTAGCAAGGGAATTTTAAAATGTCAAAATCCAACTTGCGTATCAACCACAGAAAGAAATATTGAAAGCAAATTTATATTGATAGATAAAAAAGAAAAAATGTACAAATGTGCTTATTGCGATCACATATATGACGTGGAGGAGTAATGAAACAAATTTTTACAAATCTTGTTGCCATTGATGATATAAATATATCAAAAAGGGACATCTTTGTAGAAGATGGATTTATAACAACTGAATTTAAATCTGATGAGGAAACTGAGATTATAGACTGTAATGGTCTTGTCTTGGTTCCTTCTTTTGTGGACATGCATACTCATTTTAGAGATCCTGGATTTACCTACAAAGAAGATTTAAAAACAGGATCAATGTCAGCTCTAAAAGGTGGATATACAACTGTAAATTTAATGCCAAATACAAATCCAATTGTATCAAGCAAAAAAGTATATGAAGATATTGTTAAAAGAGCAAAAGATTTAGACTTAATAGATATAAAACAAGTTTACTCAATAACAAAAGATTTTAAAAGCGATGACCTATCTCATTTAAAAGATTTACCAGAAGGATTATTGTTCTTGTCAAATGATGGTAAGGGAGTTGATGATGATTTTTCCATGTATCAAGCTATAAAAATCGCAAAGAAAAATAATTTAAAATTTACCTTGCATGAAGAATGTAAGGAAATTTCAAAATATGATTATGAAATAGCAGAAGATGTGATGACTTTGAGAGATTGTTATTTATCTTATAAGATGGATATGCCGATTCATTTTTCTCACGTTTCTACAAAAGGAGCAATTGAGGCAATAAGATATTTTAGAGATTTGGGAGCGAATATTACATGCGAAGTAACACCTCATCATATATATTTTTCTGATAGAAAAGAGTTAAAAGTAAATCCACCAATTAGAAAAGAAAAAGATAGATTGGCCTTATTAGATATGATAAAAAAAGGATATGTTGATTGTATAGCCACAGACCATGCTCCTCATTCAAAGGAGGAAAAAGAAAACGGTAAGCCAGGTTTCATTGGACTTGAAACAGCTTTTTCAACTTCTTATATGACTTTAGTAAAAGCTGGAATTATTTCATTAAATGATTTAATTAGGTTAATGTCAACAAATCCATCAAAACTTCTTGAAATAAAAAAAGGAAAAATAAAAGAAGGATACATGGCTGATTTTACTCTTATAGATTTGGATAAAATATATGAATATAAAGAAGAAGATATTTTATCAAAATCAAAAAATTCATTATTTATAAATCAAAAACTCCAAGGACAAATAGTAAGAGTTTACAAGAAAGGAATTTTGAAATATGACCTTAATGGAAAGACTTTATAAAAAAATCGAAGAAAATGGATTTGTTTGCGTTGGTCTTGATACATCACTAGATTATATTCCAGAAAAAATGAAGAAAAATAAAAGCGTAAGCGAACAATTATTTGATTTCAATAAGGAAATTATTGACAATACAAAAGATGTTTGTGCAATTTATAAAGTTCAAATTGCCTACTACGAATCTTATGGTATAGAAGGATTGCTTGCTTACAAAAATACCTTAAAATATTTAAGAGAAAATGATTTGTTATCAATTGCTGATGTAAAAAGATCAGATATTGCTCAAAGTGCAAGTCAATATGCAAAAGCACATTTTTCTGGAGATTTTGAGGCTGATTTTATGACTTTAAACCCTTATATGGGCATGGATTCAATTTCTCCATATCTTGAATTTATAAAAAATAAAGATAAAGGAGTGTTTGTTCTTTTAAGGACTTCAAATCCAGGAGCAAATGATTTTGAATGTTTAAGATTAAAGGATGACAGCGAATTATTTTATACAATTGGAGATAAATTAAAAGAATTAAATGATAAATTGATTGATGATTCAGTATACGGACCAATTGGACTTGTAGTTGGTGCAACTCACAAAGAAGAAGTTGAAAAAATCAGAAAAAGATATAATAATATGTTTTTCTTAATTCCAGGTTTTGGAGCACAAAAAGCCGATTCTTTAAATGTTTATAAATTGTTAAATTCATTAAACGGAGGAGTTGTAAATTCTTCAAGGGCAATTCTAAAAAATTATTTAAACTATGATGATGGAGAAGATAAAATAGGATATTATGCAAGAGAAAAATGCATAGAAACTAGAAAGGAAATCCAAGCTAATGGAATCTTATAGAGAAGCTTCTGTAATTTTTAATAAAAAAATAAAGGATGATATTTATTTTTGTAAAATAAAAACCAAATTGAATGCAAAAACTGGTCAATTTTTTATGTTAAGATGCGATAGCTTTAGAAATTCGCCACTTCTTTCAAGACCATTTGGAGTATGTGATCAAGATGATGAGTCTATGTCTTTTTTATACCAAGTAAAAGGCGTTGGAACAAAAATTTTAAGTGATTTAAAAGAGGGTTCAAAAGTAAAAATATTAGGACCTTTGGGAAATGGATTTGAAATAAAAAAAGGAAAAAAAGCTGCAATAGTTGCTGGCGGAATTGGAATAGCTCCACTTTTATATTTGGCAAAATCATTAGATTTAAAAGCAGATTTTTACGCAGGATTTAGTGATGAAGAATATTTTACAGATTATTTTAAAGATTATGTAAATTCTACAACTGTAACTATCGATAAAAAAGATAAAATTTTTATAACTGAAAAAATTGATACAGAAAAATATGATGTAATTTATGCTTGTGGACCCAATCAAATGTTAAAAACTTTGGCAAATAAAAATAAAAATTCTGAAATTCAAATTTCAATGGAAGCCCACATGGCATGTGGAATAGGAGCTTGTCTTGGCTGTACAGTAGAAAATGTTCATGGAGATTTTATAAGAGTTTGCAAAGATGGTCCAGTTTTTGATTCAAAGGAGATTTTCTAATGAGTTTAAAAGTGAATATTTGTGGAATTGAATTTAATAATCCGGTCATAGCTGCAAGTGGAACTTTTGGTTTTGGAAAAGAATTTGCAGACTATATCGACATAAATAAACTTGGAGGAATTTCTTCAAAAGGACTAACCCTACATAAAAATTTGGGGAACAAGGGAATAAGAATTTATGAAACTGCTGCTGGAATTATGAATTCAATTGGACTACAAAATCCTGGAATTGAATATTTTATAAAAGAAGAATTACCATTTTTGGAAACAAAAGATGCTGTAACAATTGCAAATCTTGGTGGACACAGCGTAGATGAATATGTTAAGGGAGCAATTTTACTCGATAAAACATCTGTCCCAATAATTGAATTAAATATTTCATGTCCAAATGTAAAAGAAGGCGGAATGGCTTTCGGAACAAATCCAAAAAAAGCTTGTGAAGTTATAGAAAAGGTAAGAAAAACTACAAAAAAAGTTTTGATGGTAAAACTTTCTCCGAATGTTGGAGATATAAAAGAATTTGTAAAAATTGCAGAAAATTCTGGAGCTGATTGTATTTCTCTAGTAAATACTTTTAATGCCCTTGCAATTGATGTTGATAATAAAAAAGCTGTTTTTGAAAATAAAACCGCAGGTCTTTCTGGACCTTGTATAAAACCAATTGCTTTAAGAATGGTTTATGAAGCAAGCAACGCTACAAATTTACCAATAATTGGTATTGGTGGAATTTCAAATTACAGGGACTGTTTGGAATTTATTATGGCTGGAGCAAGTGCTGTACAAGTTGGAACAAGTAATTTTGTAGATTTTAATACAATGATAAATATAATTGATGATTTAGAAAAATACATGCAAAGAGAAAATTTAAATTCATTAGAAGAAATAAGAAAAATTATATAGGAGAGATTATGGATAGAACAATTGAATTATTAAAAAAATCTGATGCGCTATTAGAAGGACATTTTTTATTATCAAGTGGTAAACACTCAAAAAAATATATTCAATGTGCAAAATTAATAGAAAATCCTGTTTATTGTGAAGAAGTTTCAAAAATAATTGCTGAAAAAATAAAAGAATCTGGCATAAAAGTAGATTTGTGTGTTGGCCCTGCAATGGGCGGAATAATTATAGCTTATGAAGTTGCAAGAGCTTTGGGAGTTAATGCAATTTTTACAGAAAGAGTAGATAATATTATGACTTTAAGAAGGGGATTTGAAATAAAAAAAGGTATGAATGTAATTATAGTTGAAGATGTAGTTACAACAGGAAAATCTTCTTTTGAAACTGTTGATGTAATTGAAAGCTATGGAGCAAAAGTAAATGCTTTAACATCAATTGTAAATAGATCTGGAAAAAAAGAAATTAATGGTTTAAAATTATTATCTGCAACTGAGCTTAACATTGAAACTTATGATCCTGATAATTTACCAGAAGATTTAAAAGATACACCAGCTGTAAAACCAGGTTCTAGAAAATAAAATTTGCAATCTAGCATGAGAAATGATATAGTAGTTGTAATTGTTTTGTTACTATTTATTTATGAAAGAAGGAAGATAAAGGATGAATAAAAAGAGATTTAAAATTTCATTTTTATCTTTTTTAGCTATTGTTCTTGTGCTAGTTATTTCGACAGGATTGGAAAAATCATCTCTAGCTGCAAAAAACAAAGGTAAAAGAGATAGCTTGATTAATGGAGTAAATGAAATTAGCAATGAAACCTTAACTTTAAGACAATCTAGAATTGAAAGATTTGAAAAATTAGAAAAAGATTATAAAGAATTGAACGATAAAGGATCTGATGAATTAAGCAAAACATCAATGTTGTATTTAACAAACAAAACTAATTTAACTGCTGAGGAACTTGAATATGGTCTTAAAAATACAAATTTACAAGGTCTTGGAAAAGATTTCAAAAAAGCAGAAGAAAAGTATGAAGTAAATGCGATTTTATTGATGGGAATGGCAAAACACGAAACTGGAAATGGTCATTCATACCTTGCTAAAACAAAAAATAATTTATTTGGCTTTAATGCTATCGACCAAGATCCTATTAACAGTGCAAATACTTTTAAAGATAAGGGCGAATCAATAGATCATGTTGCTAAATTTCTAAAAGAAAATTATTTAAGTGAAGATGGAAAATATTATAATGGAATATCTACAAAATCTATAGGAAAGTTATATGCTAGCGATCCAGAATGGTCAAATAAGGTAGATTATATGATGAGAGAAGTTTGTAGAAATATTCTTCAGGAAAAATAGACTAAACTAAAAGTTTTAGTCTATTTTTTTGTTTAATTTTAAAATGAATTTAACTCTTTTATTATTTAAAATAATTTGAATAAAAATTTTATAGACTTATTAGCCTTTAATCTGTTATAATTTTTTTATGAATATAAAAGATAAATTAATTATTAAAATTGCAAAATTTAGTAAATTTTTACTAAAACTTACAAATCATAAAGCTACAAGCTTGCCAGGGAAAATCGCTTATAATTTAGATAATGATATTTTGGATGCTTTAAGCGAAAATACAAAATTTATTTTTGTAACTGGTACTAATGGGAAGACTATGACAACTCATTTTGTTACAAATATTTTGAGAAAGCACTATAAAAATGTTTTTACAAATGATTCTGGTTCTAATATGATTCAAGGTATAATAACAGTTTTGTTGGATATTCCTAAAAATGAAAATGCACTTGCGATCTTGGAGGTAGATGAAGCTAATCTTGTTAGGATAAGTAAATTTTTAAAACCAGATTATGTTATTTTAACCAATATTTTTAGAGACCAAATGGATAGGTTTGGAGAAATTTATAATGTTTATAAAAAAATTATGGATGGACTTAGCGAATGTAGAGATGTAAAAATAATTGCCAATGGAGATTTGCCAATTTTTTCATACGATGAGCTAAAAAAATATAATCCTATTTATTATGGAATAAGAGAAGATGATAAAGAATTTAATTCTTATAATCTTGAGGCAGAATTTAATAGTGATGGAATTTTATGTCCAAAATGTAATTCAATTTTAAAATATAAATTAGTTAATTATTCTTCTTTGGGAGATTTTTCTTGTCCAGAATGTGATTTTCATTCTCCTAAATTATCTTATAATATTGGAGAGATTATTTCTATGGATGCAAATTTTTCAAAATTTAAAGTAAATGGAGAAATTTATGAAACTCAAATTGGAGGATTTTATAATATTTATAATGCTTTAAGTGCAATAGCTCTTGCTAAAGAATTGGAAATCCCTTATGAAAAAATCTATGAAGGCTTAAAATTTCAAGAACACGTATTTGGTAGACAAGAAATAATTAAGATTGAAAATAAAGAAGTGATAATAAATCTTGTCAAAAATCCTACAGGTTTAAATCAAATTATTAATCTAATGCTATTAGAAAAAGAGCCAATTAGCTTATATTGCTTGTTAAATGATAATTACGCTGATGGGACTGATGTTTCTTGGATATATGATTCTTATTATGAAAAACTTAAAAAATTAAATATTAAAAGCATAAAAGTTTCGGGAACTAGAAAAACTGATATGAAAAGAAGACTTGAGATATCTGATATTTATGGTGGGGAAATCGTAGAAATAGACTATGAAAATGAAATTTTTGATAATATAAAAAATGAACCAACAGAAAAAATTTATATACTTTCTACTTACACAGCTATGCTAAGACTCAGGGAGGTACTAAAACTTAAATGATTATAAATATTTGTCATCTATATGGAAATTTATTAAATACTTATGGTGATGTAGGAAATATTATGGCTTTAAAATATTTTGCTCAAAAAAAAGGTCACGAAGTAAATATTGAAGTAGTAAGTTTAAAAGATGAATTTGATTATAGAAAATATGATTTTGTTTTTTTTGGCGGAGGACAAGATTATGAGCAATCAATTGTAGAAAAAGATTTGGAAAGTAAAAAAGAAAATTTAATAAAATATATTGAAAATAACGGCTTATTTTTGGCAATTTGTGGTGGCTATCAATTAATGGGACAATACTATTTTGATGCTTACAATAATAAAATTGAAGGCTTAAAAATATTTGATTATTATACAAAAAACCAAGAAAATGGAAATAGATTTGTTGGAAATATTGAAATTAAAGATTTGCAAAATGGACAAATTTATCATGGTTTCGAAAACCACGGTGGGATAACTATTTTAAATGATAAAAACAAAGCTTTTGCAAGTGTTGTATCAGGCAATGGAAACAATGGTGAGGATTTAACAGAAGGGTTTAGATATAAAAATAGTTTTGCATCTTATTTACACGGACCACTTCTTGCTAGAAATGAAAATTTGGCAAATACATTCATTAAGATTATAGAGAGTAACAAAAGATAAATAAATAAATTTTAATTCGCTTTAATCGACTATTGCACTGAATGTAATAAGTTGATATAATATACATGAAAAGCAAAACGTATTGTAATTATAATTATAGGAGTTTAAATGAAAAAAGATATTGAGATTGCTAGAGAAGCAAAGATAAAAGATATTGAAGAAATAGCAAATTATCTTGAAATTAGTGATTATGAAAAATATGGCAAATACAAAGCCAAAATTAATCCATGCTTTGATGAAAAAAAAGATTCAAAACTTGTTTTAGTAACAGCAATTTCTCCAACACCTTTTGGTGAGGGAAAAACTACTATGAATGTTGCCTTATCTATGGGATTAAATAAATTGGGCAAAAAATCTATTTCAGTTCTTAGAGAGCCATCTTTGGGACCTTCTTTTGGAATTAAAGGAGGAGCTTGTGGAGCAGGATATTCTCAAGTTATTCCTATGGAAGATATAAATCTTCATTTTACAGGAGATTTTCATGCAATAACAAGCGCAGTTAATTTAGTAGCTGCTATGATTGACAATCATATCTACCAAGGAAATGAAAAAAATATTGATCTAAATAATATTTTATGGAAAAGATGCGTTGACTTAAACGACAGAGCTCTTAGAGAAGTTGTTGTAGGTTTGGGCAAAAAAACTGATGGAGTTACAAGACAAGATGGGTTTGATATAACTGTTGCAACAGAAATGATGGCAGTATTTTGTCTAAGTAATGATCTTTACGATTTTAAGAAAAAAGTTGCAAAAATGATAGTAGCTTATGACACAGATGGCAATGCTGTAACGGTTGACGATATAAAAGCAACAGGTCCTGTTTGTGTATTAATGAAAGATGCATTAAAACCAAATTTATGTCAAACTTTAGAAAACACACCAGCAATCATTCATGGTGGGCCATTTGCAAATATAGCTCATGGTTGTAATTCAATTATTGCTACAAAAACTGCACTATCTTTGGCGGATTTCGCTGTAACAGAAGCAGGATTCGGTGCAGACCTTGGAGCTGAAAAATTCTATGATATTAAATGTAGACAAGCTGGACTAAAACCAAATATGACAGTTGTTGTAGCTACAATAAGAGCATTAAAATATCATGGTGGACAAGATTTGAAAAAAATTGATGAAGAAAATATTGAAAGTCTAAAAAAAGGATTTGATAATTTAAGAATTCATCTTGAAAATCTAAAGAAATTTTCAAAAAATATCGTTGTAGCTATAAATAAATTTGATCAAGATACAAATAAAGAATTAGAAACTCTAAAAAATCTCGTAGAAAACTTATCACTTAAAGCATTTGAATGTGATGTTTACCACAAAGGTTCTGAAGGTTGTCTTGAAATTTGTGATTATATCATAGAAAAAAGTAAAAACGAAAATGATTTTAAAGTTTTATATGATGAAAAATTACCTATTGAAGAAAAAATTGAAATCATAGCAAAAGAAATTTATAGGGCTAGTGGAGTAAAATATTCTAAAAAAGCTTTAAATGAAATTAAAAGAATTAACAATTTAAATTCTGATAAATTACCAATATGTATTGCTAAAACTCAATATTCCTTATCAGATGATCCAACAAATTTAAATCCAGATAGCGAATATGAGATTACTATAAATGATATTAGATTAAATCAAGGTGCAGGCTTTATAGTAGCCCTAACTCAAAATATTTTAACAATGCCAGGTCTTCCAAAAAGACCAGCAGCATACGATATAGATATTGATGATGATGGTAATATCATGGGATTATTTTAGGAGATAAATATGACAGATTCAAAATTACAAAGTAAAGAATTAGATGAATTTTTTGATGCTATTTTAATGTTAAAAAATAGAGATGAATGCTACGATTTCTTTGAAGATGCTTGCACAGCAAGAGAACTTCAATCAATTTCTCAAAGACTACAAGTTGCAAAATTATTAAAAATCAGAAAAACTTATAGTGAAATAGAAGAACAAACTGGAGCATCAACAGCAACAATTTCTAGAGTAAATAGATCACTTCACTATGGAACTGATGGATATGATTTAGTTTTGGAAAAATTAATTGAAAATAATTTAAAAGAAGAAAAAAATAAAAAATAAATTAAAAAAATTTAGAAATTAAGACGAATTTATCAATTTGATAGATTCGTTTTTTTATTTTAAAATTGTCTTTGATCTGATTAATTTATTTTTTTATAAAATTTTTATGCTTTAGATTACTTTGTTTCTTGTGGTATAATTATTAGGATGAAAGGATGTGAAAAATGGACTTATCTAATTTAAATGATAAACAAAAAGAGGCAGTTTTACACGACAAAGGTCCCTTGCTTGTTGTTGCAGGAGCTGGGAGTGGAAAAACTAGAGTATTAACAACAAGCATTGCTTATTTAATAAAAGAAAAAAATGTAAATCCAGTTAATATTTTAGCTATAACTTTTACAAATAAGGCTGCCAATGAAATGAAAGAAAGAATATCAGATCTGTTAGATGAGGATGTTTCTCACTTATGGATTGGTACTTTTCATTCTATTTGTGCAAGAATACTTAGGATGAATATAAATAAAATAGGATATGACAATAATTTCACTATATACGATACAAATGATCAAAAAACATTAGTAAAAGAAATTATTAATGATTTAAATTATAAAGATGATATTAGCCCAAAAGAGGCTTTAAACCTTATAAGCTATTGTAAAAATAAATCAATTAGTCCAAAAGAATTTTTAAATATTAATACTTTTTATGCAAAGCAAGAAGAATATTATAATATTTATAAAAATTATGAAAAGAAAAAATTTGAATACAATTCTTTAGATTTTGATGATTTGATTTTAAAAACTTTGGAATTATTTGCTGAAGATTCAAATACTTTGAAATTCTATCAAGATAAATTTGAATATCTTTTTGTAGATGAATACCAAGATACTAACAAAAGCCAATATGAGTTTATTAAATTTATTGGAAAAGCTCACAATAACGTTAGAGTTGTTGGAGATGCAGACCAATCAATTTATAGTTTTAGGGGAGCTGATATTAATAATATTTTGGACTTTGAAAAAGACTTTAAGGATGCAAAGACTATAAAACTTGAAGAAAATTATAGGTCAACTTCTAATATTATTAATGTTGCAAATAAACTAATCAAAAATAATAACGAAAGAAAAGAAAAAAATCTTTGGACATCAAAAAATGATGGTTCAGAAGTTTTGTATAAAAAATCTTCTGTAGAATCCGAAGAGGGAAAATTTGTTATAGATGAAATAAATTCCTTGTTAAATGATGGATATAAGCTAAAAGATATGGCGATTTTATATAGGATGAATGCTCAATCAAGGATTTTTGAAGAATATCTTATGAAAAATTTACTTGATTATAAGGTTGTTGGGGGACTTAAATTCTATGATAGAAAAGAAATAAAAGACCTAGTTTCTTACCTAAAAATTTTAGTAAATCCAAAAGATGATATTAGTTTAAAAAGAATAATAAATGAACCAAAAAAAGGAATAGGCGATAAAACTGTAGAAAAATTAGAAAAAGAAGCTAATAAATTAGGATTTTCTTTAACAGAACTTGTTTGTGATCCGTCTTTGTTTTCAAATCTTTCTACAAAATTAAAAAGTTCTTGTGAAAAATTTTATAAGCCATTAGCAGAAATTTTTGACAATTATAAAGATTATGACATTGTGGAATTGATAGAAGAAATACTTGATAAAAGTGGATACATAAAAGCTTTGGAAGAATCTTATTCTGTAGAAAATAGGTCAAGGATTGATAATTTAAATGAATTTATTTCCTCAGCAGCAGAATATCAGTCAAATAATCCGGAAGATAATATCTATGATTATTTAGAAAATTTATCTCTTTTATCAGATCTTGATAAAACTGAAAATAGTGATGATGCTATTTCTCTTATGACGATTCATTCAGCCAAAGGACTTGAATTTAAAGTTTGTTTTGTTGTTGGAATGGATGAGGGATTATTCCCATCAAAAAGATCTATAGATGAGGGAAATATTGAAGAAGAAAGAAGACTTTGCTATGTTGCAATAACAAGAGCAATGGAAAAATTATATCTTTCAAGCGCAGAAATTAGAAGGCAATTTGGTCAGGCTGTATATTATAAGCCTTCAAGATTTTTAAATGAAGTGAAATCTCTAATCAAAAAAATTGACCAAGATAAAACTCCTGCCTACTCTCCTTATGTAAAAATGAAAAGCAATGAAGCTTATATGAGAGATAAGGCAAGAGAGAGTGTTCTAAAGAAAAATACTGTAAAAGAATCATCAAAAGAAGATTTTCAAATTGGAGATAAAATTATTCACACCAAATGGGGCGAGGGAATGATAGTTCAAGTGAAAAAATCAGACGATGGCAATGAGCTTGTTGTAGCTTTTGATAAAAAAGGATTAAAAAAGCTAAACCAAGATTATGCTCCAATTAAGAGGATTTAAAAATGGATAATATAGATAAAATTAAAATAGATGAATTAATAGATAAAATAAATGAATTAAATTATCACTATTATACCTTAGATAATCCAATAGTTTCAGATGGAGAATATGACAAGTTGTATGATGAGCTTTTAAATCTAGAAAAAAAGACAGGTTATGTAAATGAATTTTCTCCAACCCAAAGAGTTGGTGGAGCAATATTAGATAAGTTTGAAAAGCATTTTCATATTACAAGGTTATATTCCCAAGATAAATCGCAAAATATAACTCAATTAAAAGATTGGCTTATAAGAACTAAAAAATTACGAGACCAATATAGTAAAACCCATGAAGATAAATTAGAAGAATTAGAATTTATTACAGAATATAAGTTTGACGGTTTAACCATTAATTTAACTTATGAAGATGGATTATTAAAAACTGCAGCTACAAGAGGAAATGGTATAGAAGGAGAAGATGTAACCAAACAAGTTTTAACTATTCCGACCATTCCAACAAAAATAAAAGAAAAATCATTATTAGAAATTCAAGGAGAAGCTGTAATGCCCTTGTCTAGTCTTAAAAAATATAATGAAGAAAATGAAATACCTTTAAAAAATGCAAGAAATGCTGCGGCAGGCGCAATAAGAAATCTTGATACAAGTCAAACAAAAAAAAGAAATTTAAAAGCTTATTTTTATCAAATTTCAACAAATAGTCTTGATTTTAAAACTGAAGAAGAAAAATTAGAATTTTTAAAAGAACAAAAACTTCCAGTTTATCCTTATAAAAAAGTAATAAAAAAATTTGATGATATAGTAAAAGAAATTGATTTTATAAAAGAAGAAAGACATCATATTGATGTTTTGACAGATGGTGTTGTAATTAAGGTTAATGATGTAAAAACTCAAGAAGTTTTAGGATATACTAATAAATTTCCAAGATGGTCTATTGCTTATAAATATGATCCAGAAGAATACACAACAACTTTATTAGATGTTGTGTGGAATGTAGGTCGATCAGGAAAAGTTACACCGTCAGCAATCCTTGAACCAGTTGACTTTTCTGGAGTGACTGTTCAAAGAGCCACCCTTAATAATTACGATGATATTTTAAGAAAAAAAGTAAAAATTGGTTCAAAAGTTTTTATTAGAAGATCAAATGATGTAATTCCTGAAATTTTGGGAGTTGTTGATGAAAATCAAGAAAACACAAAAGAAATAGAAAAACCGGATAAATGTCCTTATTGTCACAGTGAATTAATTGAAGGGAATGTTCATATATTTTGTCCAAATTCAATTTCATGTACTCCTCAATTAAAAGCTAGAATGGTACATTTTGCATCAAGAGATGCAATGGATATAGAAGGTTTGTCTGAAAAAACCATTGAATTATTTATAAATAAATTAGGCATTAAAGAAATCTATGACCTTTATGATATTACTTATGAAGATTTGATTAATTTGGAATCTTTTAAAGAAAAAAAGACCAATAATTTATTAAATGCCATTGAAAATAGCAAATCTTGTGAATTAAATCATTTTATCCATGCAATTGGAATTCCAAATGTAGGGATAAAAACTGCAAGAGATTTGGCAGAAAAATATAAAAGTTTTGATAAACTTAGAGAAAGTAAGCAAGAGGACTTAATCGAGATTGAAGATATAGGGGAAAAAACGGCAGAGGACATAGTTGATTTTTTCAACGACCCTAATATCAAAAAATCATTAGATATTTTATTGTCTAAAGGAATTAAAATAAAAGCTATTGACACTAGCGAAAAATCTAATTCACTTGATGGAATGAAAATTGTTATAACTGGTACAATAGAAAATTACAAAAGAAATGATATTAAAAATTTAATTATAGAAAACAATGGAGATGTTACTTCTTCAGTATCAAAAAATACTGATTTGGTTTTGTGTGGCGAAAAACCTGGAAGTAAAAAAGAAAAAGCAGAAAAATTGGGTGTAAAAATTTTAGAAAATCAAGAATTATTTGAATTTTTAAAAAATTTAGAGGAGGAATAAATGGACAAAAATGAAGTTATAAGAATTTATAAATTAGCAAATCTTGATTTATCAAATCAAGATATTGATATAATTTCTGATAAATATAATAAAATTTTAGATTTTATTGACCATATTTTTGATGTGGATTGTGAAGATGTAAAAATGACTGAAATGTTAGATAATCATAATGCTGTATTAAGAGAAGATATTGAAGGAAAATCATTAGATAGACAAGAGGCTCTAAAAAATGCAAAAGATACAGAATATGGTTATTTTAGATTGAATTGGAAATTATAAGGAGCTATTATGGATATTAAAAATACTATAGATAAATTTATAAATAAAGAAATTTCAGTCTATGAAAATACAAAAAATGTATTAGAAAAAATTAAAAATGATAATTTAAATGCTTATATTTCTTTTAATGAACAAGATAGCTTGGATAGGGCAAAATATTTAGATGAAAAATTAAATAAAGGCGAAAAAATTGGAACTTTATTTGGAATTCCTGTAAGTGTAAAAGATAATATTTCGTATAAAAATATGAAATTAACTTGTGCATCAAAAATGTTAGAAGATTTCGAGCCAGTTTATAATGCAACTGTTGTAGAAAATCTATTAAAAGAAGATGCTATTATTATTGCAAAAACGAATATGGATGAGTTTGCAATGGGAGGCTCTGGAGAAACTTCATATTTTGGCCCAATAAAAAATCCTTTAGATGAAAGTTTAATTCCAGGTGGTTCTTCATCAGGCTCTGCCGTTAGTGTTGCAAAAGGAGATGTTTTAGTTTCTCTTGGAACTGATACAGGTGGGTCAGTAAGACAACCTGCAAGTTATTGTAGCATCATTGGTTATAAACCTACATATTCACTTATGAGTAGGTATGGTGTTGTTTCTATGGCAAACAGCTTAGATCAAGTTTCATTATTTGCAAAAAATGTAGAAGATTTAAGAATAATTGCTAATGCAAGTCAATCGCCTGATAAGTTAGATATGACTTCTTGCCTAGATTTTTATAATTTTGAAAAAGAAAATTTTAATTTTTCTGGTAAAAAAATTGCGGTTATAAAAAATGAAGCTAATATTTATAATTTAGATAAAGAAGTAGAAGATGATTACAATTATGCAATAAATATTTTAAAAGAATTGGGTGCAGAAATTTGTCCAATAGATTTAAAATATTCTAAATACGCAAACGAAGTTTATAATGTTGTAATGAGCTCTGAAGTATCAAGCAATCTTTCAAGATTTGATGGAATTAGATATGGTCACCAAACTGATGAGTATAAGAATGTTGAAGAATTATTTATAAAAAATAGGTCTGAAGGTTTTGGAGAAAATGTTCAAAGAAGAATTGCACTTGGAACTATGTATTTATCAAGTGAAGATGATCAAAAAATTTATAAACAAGGTTTAAAATTAAGAACATTAATCATAGAAGAGTTTAAGAATATTTTTGAAAATCATGATTTATTCATTACTCCAACAACTGTAGATTTACCTTCTAAATTAGGAGTTTATACAGATAATCCGCTTAAAGATTTTTCTTCAGATATATTTAATGTTTGTGTAAATCTAACAGGTTCTTGCGGAATTTCTATTCCAGTTAGAGATGGAATATCTGGAAGTATTCAAATTATTGGAGATAGATTTAAGGATAAAGATATAATAAATGCTTGCGAAACTTTCGAAAGGAAAATAAATGAAAACTAGAACTATTATAGGATTAGAAATTCACGTCGAATTATCTACAAAAACCAAAATGTTTTGTTCCTGTAAAAACGAATTTGGAGCCGTTCCAAACACAAACACTTGTCCAATTTGCTTAGGACACCCAGGAACATTACCTTTAATTAATAAAGAAGCTGTAAGATATGCTATAAAAGCAGGTCTTGCCCTAGATTGTGAAATAAGAGAATCAATGAAAATGGATAGAAAAAAATATTTTTATCCAGACCTTGTAAAGGGATACCAAATAACCCAACAAGACGAGCCTTATGCTGTTGGTGGACATATTATTTTAAGTGATGGAGATGAAATTAGACTAAATTCTATTCACATGGAAGAAGATACAGCAAAATCTAATCACGATGAAAGTAATAACACCCTAATGGATTATAACAGAGCAGGACTTCCTCTAATCGAAATTGTTACAGAACCAGATTTAAAATCTGCTAAGCAAGCTAGAGAATTTGTAGAAAAATTATCTCAAACTTTGAGATTTTTGGAAGTTTCAGATTGCATAATGGCAGAAGGTCAAATGCGTTGTGATGTAAACATAAATTTAGAAAATCTTGATAATGGAGAAAAAACAGCAATATCTGAGATTAAAAATCTAAATTCAATAAAAGCAATCGAAGATGCTCTTTTATTTGAAACTGATAGACATAAAAAAATGCTTGAAGAAGGAAAAAAATCAGTAAAAGAAACTAGAAGATGGGATGACGATTCTCAAACAACAATTTCTATGAGAACTAAAGAAACTGCTAATGATTATAGATTTTCTATAGAAGCAGATATACCAAGAATTGAGCTTAGCAAAGAATTTATTAATGAAATAAAAGAAAATTTACCAGAATTGCCTGAAGCAAAAGCAAAAAGATATATGAAAGAATATAAGCTTTCAGAATATGATGCAAAGCTTTTGTCAAACGATAGAAAACTTGCAAATTTATTTGAAAAAACAAATGATTTGGTAAAAAATCCTAAGGAAGTTTCAAATTGGATATTAAGTGAGCTTTCAAGAAGGCTAAATGAAAGTGAAATTGAAGCAGACCAAATGAATTTATCTGTAGAAAATTTCTCTAAATTAATAAATTTAGTTTTGTCTAATAAAATTAACAATAATGTTGGTAAAAAACTTTTAAGAGAAATTTTCGAATCAAATGAAGATCCAGAAAAACTTGCTAAAGACAGAAATCTTCTTCAAATTAATGATGAAAATTTCTTAGAAGATGTAGTTAAAGAAGTTTTAAGCGAAAACGCTCAGTCAATTGAAGATATAAAAAATGGTAAAGATAGAGCTTTTGGATTTTTAGTTGGTCAATGTATGAAAAAAACTAAAGGAAAGGCTAATCCACAACAAATAAATACCTTATTAAAAGAAAGAATAGGAGAATTATAAGAGTAAGCTTTTTAAGCTACTCTTATTTATTATGAATATACTTATAGAAAATGTAAAAATCCTCACAATGGCAGATGGGGAAGTAATAAAAAATGGAAATATTTATATAGAAAATGAAAAAATAAAAAAGATTACAAGTGATAAAATTGATTATTCTTATGATAAAAAAATAGATGGCAAAAATTATCTTGCTATGCCTGGTTTTGTAAATGCTCACACCCATGTTGGAATGAGTTTATTTAGAAATTTTAGCGATGATGTTGAACTAATGACTTGGCTGAATGAAAAAATTTGGCCTTTGGAAGATAAATTAATTGCAGAAGATGTTTATTGGGCATCGCTTCTATCACATGCTGAAATGATTATGACAGGAACAACAAGTTTTGCAGACATGTATTATTTTGAAGATCAAACAATAAAAGCCTTAGAAAAATCAAAAATGCGAGCACAAATTTCTAGAGGACTCACTCTTGAAGATAAAAATTATAAAAAAATTGAAGAAAATATTGATCTTTTTAAAAAATATGAAAATAGTCAAAATGGTAGAATCAATATAGCTTTTGGTCCTCACGCAGTTTACACAACAGATAAAAATTATCTAAAAGAAATAAATAAATACGCAAAAATATATAATATTCCAATTCATATTCATTTATCTGAAACAAAAACAGAAAACACAGATTGTATGAAAAGATTTAATCAAAGTCCTACTGAAGTTTTTGAAGAATGCGGAATTTTTGAAAATAAAACAATAGCAGCACATGGAGTTTATTTATCAGATAAAGATTTAGATATTTTATCAAAATATGATGTTAGCGTAGTTCACAATCCTTCAAGTAATTTGAAACTTTCATCGGGATTTTTAGATTGTACAAGAGTGATTAATAAGAAAATAAATTTAGCTATGGGTACAGATTCATCTGCAAGCAATAATAATTTATCAATGATAAAAGAAATTTCTTTGACATCACTTGTGTCAAAATATAATAATCCTCAAAATTTAAAAGCTTATGATGTTTTAAAAATGGCTACAATAAATGGGGCGAAGGCATTGGGACTTGACGATAAAATTGGAACTTTAGAAGAAGGAAAACTTGCAGATATTATTTTAATTGATTTAAATAATCCTAACCATACACCGCAAAATAATTTGATTTCATCCTTGCCTTATTCAACTTTTGATAAAGATGTTTCTTATGTAATAATTAATGGTGATCTTGTGTATGATGATAAAAAATTTGTTTATTTAAATGAGAAAGAAATAATTAAAAATGCAGAAGAATCATTTCAAAAATTGAGGAATAGAAAATGATAGGAATTGACATAGTAAATATTGAAAAATTTAAAGAAAAATTAGAAAAAAAAGATTTTGAGAGTAAAATATTTACTGATAATGAAATTCATTATTCTAAAAAAAAGAAAAATTCAATACAAACTTTTGCTGGAATTTTTGCAGCAAAAGAAGCTATTATTAAGGCTTGCGGCTTTAATTTAGCCTACATATTGAGAAAAAAAATAGAAATCAAACATAAAGGTAATAAACCTATTGTTTTTATTGATAAAAATGAAGCACAATTAAATTTGAGTATAAGCCATGACGGAAATTATGCTCTTGCAATTTGTTTCAAGAAAGAAAATTATATTGAAATAAATAAATCTGTAAAAAAATTATTAAAAGATAGACCAAAAGATGGACACAAGGGAGATTTTGGAAAAGTTGCAATAATTGGTGGACAAAAAGGAATGGCTGGTTCTGTTTATTTGTCATCTTGTGCATCTTTACGTTCGGGATGTGGTCTTTCTTATATTATTTGTCCTTCATCCATTTCTGATATTTTACAAATAAAATCTACAGAAAGTATAATAAATGAGGTAGATTGTGATTATTTTTATTACTCAGAAAAAATAAGCAATGATATTTTATCACTAATAAAAAATAAAGATGCAATAGGAATTGGTCCTGGTATGGGCAAGGGAAATAATCTTTATAAATTAATAGAAAAAATAATCCAAAATTTTGATAAAAATCTATTAATTGATGCAGATGGACTAAATGCTTTGAAAGAAAATATTGAAATAATAGATAAGAAAGAAAATATTGTTTTAACTCCGCATGAAATGGAATTTTCTAGAATTTCAAATTTGCCTTTATCTTATATAAAAAAAAATAGGGCAAAAGTTTCTTTTGAATTTGCAAAAAAACATAATATTGTTTTAGTTTTGAAAGGAAAAAATACAATTGTTACAGATGGTGTAAATATTTACATAAATGAATCTGGAAATAATGGAATGGCGACAGCTGGTAGTGGAGATGTTTTGACAGGAATTTTACTTTCAAATTTAGCTATTATGAAACCGTATAATGCGGCGGTTTTGTCTGTTTACATTCATGGGCTTGCTGGAGATATTTATTCTTTAGAAAATTCTCAAGATTCACTAATAGCTAGTGATATTATAAAAAATTTACCAAAGACCTATAAATTAATGAGGTGTTAATGATGGAAGAAAATTATTTATTAGTTGATTTAGACAAAATATTAAATAATATCAAATCAATAAAAGAAAAATCTCAAAATTCAAAATTTTGTGCAGTTTTAAAGGCTGATGCTTATGGGCTAGGTTCTTTAGAAGTTGCAAATTACATAAAAAATTACATAGATTACATAGCTGTGGCTCAATTTAAAGAGGCAAAATATTTAAGAGATAAGGGAATTAAAACTCCTATTTTAATATTAGGATATTTGCCTATAGATAAATATAATGAATGTGGCAAATTAGATATTGATGTAGTAATTTATGATTTAGATTATGCTAAAGAGATAAATAGTAAATTAAATTCAAAAATAAATTGTCATATTGGGCTTGATACAGGACATACAAGAATTGGATTTAGAGATTTTGAAATAGAAAAAATAAAAAAATTAAAAGAGCTTGAAAATTTAAATTTCATAGGAGCTTTTTCTCATTTTGCAACAGCTGATGAGAAAGATTTAACATATACAAATGAACAATATAAAAAATTCGCATATATAATAGACAAAATCAAAGATGATTTTGATTTGAAATTAGTTCATATTGCAAATTCTGCAGCATCAATGGAATATGATTTTAAATCAGACTTGTTGAGGGTTGGAATTTCTTTGTATGGCGTTTATCCATCTGATTATATAAAAGAAATTTCAAAAATCAAATTAGAACAAGCTTTTGAATTTAAAGCACAAATTTCTTTTGTAAAAAATGTAAAAAAAGGAACAAGTATTTCTTATGGCAGAACCTTTACTGCTAGTAAGGATATGAAAGTTGCTACAGTTGCAATAGGTTATGCAGATGGATTTAAAAGAGCATTTTCAAATATAGGAGAAGTTTTAGTTAATGGAAAACTAGCAAGAGTTGTTGGAAGAGTTTGTATGGATCAAATGATGATTGATGTAAGTGATATTGATTGTAAAATAGGAGATTATATTACTCTTTATCCAGATATTTACAAAGAGGCAAAAAAAATTAATACAATCCCTTATGAATTAATGACTTCAATTTCAAAAAGAGTTCCTAGGATTTATAAATGCAATTCTAAATTTATAGGAGAAAATAATGAAAGTTAAAAGAGGAGATTTATTTTATGCAGATCTTTCTCCTGTTGTAGGTAGCGAACAGGGTGGAGTAAGACCTGTAATTGTTGTGCAAAATGATATGGGAAATAAATATTCTCCAACAATTATAGTAGTTCCTGTTACAAGTCAATTAAAAAAATCAAAATTGCCAACCCATGTTTCTTTAAGTGCAAATAAATTTGGTTTGCCTAAAAATAGTGTTGCTCTTCTTGAACAATTGAGAACAATCGATAAGAGAAGGTTAAGAGATAAATTAGGTTCTTTTGATAAGTCGGTAATGTTAAAAATTGATGCAGCAATTGCCATATCTGTAGGAATAGATTAGTGAAAATAAATTTTAAAAATTTATTAATAGTATTCCTGTCGACTATTTTCATTTTCTTGCTTGTTAATAAAAAAGAAAATACATATACAAATTTAGATGAATTAGAAATTACTTATATAGACGTAGGTCAAGGAAACGCAGTTTTAGTAAAAACAAAGGACAAAAGTCTATTAATAGATGGGGGAAATAGATATAATAGTAGATATTATTATAATTATTTTAAAAATAAAAATCTTAAAAAAAAGCAAGTTAAAGAAATCTTTTAATTAAGAATTTTCTAAAACTTGCTTTTTTATTTTTTTATTCACTAACACCTGCTATCATTCTAGCCAAACGATCTGAATCTCCGCTACCTGTAACTATAACTTGATCATCTTTTTTAATATCAGACAATAAGTATTCTTTTACCTTTTCAAATGTAGGAATATATTTTGCACTTTTTCCAATTTTAATTAGAGCATCAACTACATCTTTACTAGAAATACTTGGATCAAATGGTTCACGTGCTGCAAAAATATCAGTAATTATAACTTCATCAGCTTCATCAAAACATTTAACAAATTCATTAAACAATCTCTTAGTTCTAGTGTAAGTATGAGGTTGCCATACACAAATAAGTCTTCCTTTTGTGTGTTCAGCCAAGGCGTTTAAATTAACTTGAATTTCTGAAGGATGGTGACCATAATCCAAAATAATATTGCAATCATTAACATTTCCTATTAATTGCATTCTTCTTTCAAGACCAGTGTAGGCTTCGATATTTTTTTTGATCGTTTTTATGTCAACACCACTTTCTAAAGTAGCAATAATTGATGCGCAAGCATTATTTATATTATGTCTTCCAAGAATTGCTAACTCAAAATGTTCAACATCTCCATTTTTCATTATCAAATCAAATCTAGGCTTACCACTTTCATCAAAACTTATATTAGTAGCATTATAATCAGCATCAGGATTATCTTGTCCATAGGTAATCAATTGTCCTTGAACTGCGTCTATAACTAATTTATTATTTTCTTCATTTAAATTCAAAATTGTTTTTGAATCTTTACTTTGATTTCTCAAGTAAAATTTAAAAGTTTCAACTATGTCATTTATGTCTTTATAATAATCAAGATGATCCTCGTCAATATTTAAAATTATTCCAATTGAAGGGTAATAATATCTTATATTTCCTTTATATTCACAAGCTTCTGTAACTAATATATCCTTATCGCCAACATGAACATTTCCTTCGATTTCATCAAGATCTCCACCCAATAAAATAGTAGGATTTTTTGTAGAATTCATAAGAATTTTTGAAATCATACTTGTTGTTGTACTTTTTCCATGAGAACCAGAAACAGCAATAGAATTTTTGTAATTTTTCATCAAACCACCCAAGAAAACTCCACGACTTACTACAGGAATATCAAGTTTTCTAGCTGCAACTAATTCTTCATTATTTTCGGCGATTGCGTCTGTATATATAACTAAATCTGGATTTTTAATATTTTCTTTTTTTTGTCCAATTGTATATTTAATTCCATTTTTATCTAAATGTTTGCTTGTTTCAGAAATTGAAATGTCAGATCCTGTAACCTTATAACCATTATTATTTAATAAAATAGCAATACCACTCATGGAAATTCCACCAATTCCTATCATATGTATATTTTTATATTTATAATCATTTATATTAAATTCGAACATTGATGCTCCTTTATTTTTATATTTTTTGCCTAACTATTATACCATAAAATTTATACAAAGACCATTAATTTGATATTTCTAACAACTTTTACTAAATTGACAGTAAAGTCATAAAATGATAATCTTTATTTATAAGCAAATAGTTAGAGAGGTTTTTAATGAAATATATAATAGGAAATGATCATGGTGGTATTGATCTAGTTGATAGCGTAGAAGAAAAACTTTTAGAGCTTGGACACGAAGTTGAAAAAGTTGGAACATTTACAAAAGAATCTTGTGATTATTCGGATTTTGCAAAAATATCATGCGAAAAAGTTTTAAATAAAGAAGCTGATTTTGCTGTTTTAATTTGTGGGACAGGAATAGGAATGAGCCTTGCTGCCAATAAATTTAAAGGCATAAGAGCAGCTTGCGTGTCTGAGACATATTCTGCAAAAATGTCTAGAGCGCACAATAATAGTAATGTTTTGTGTATAGGCTCAAGAGTAATTGGCTCAGAAGTTGCAAAAATGATTGTAGAAACTTTTGCTACAACTGAATTTGAAGGCGGACGTCATCTTAAAAGAGTAAATAAAATCAAAGAAATTGAGGAGAATAATTAATGTTTGATAAAAAAGATTTAAAAGCTGTAAATGCAATAAGATGTTTATCAATAGCACAAATTGAAAAAGCAAACAGTGGCCATCCAGGTCTTCCAATGGGAGCAAGTCCTATGGCTTATATTTTGTGGAATAAAATAATGAATGTCAATCCTAAAAAAAGCAATTGGCACAACAGAGATAGATTTGTTTTGTCAGCTGGCCACGGATCAGCTATGCTTTACTCTCTATTACATTTATCAGGCTATGATTTGAGTATTGACGATTTGAAAAATTTCAGACAAATTGGATCAAAAACTCCAGGCCATCCAGAAAGAAAACATACAGATGGTGTTGAAGTGACAACTGGACCTTTAGGTCAAGGAATTGCAAATGCAGTTGGATTTGCAATAGCTGAAAAACATCTTGCTGCAATGTATAACAAAGATGGATTTAATATAGTTGATCATTATACCTATGCAATTTGTGGTGATGGAGATTTGATGGAAGGAATTTCATACGAATCAATGTCTTTAGCAGGTCATTTAAATTTAAATAAATTAATAATTCTTCATGATTCAAATGACATTTGTTTGGATGGAAATTTAAATACATCTTTTTCAGAAAATATTGAACAAAGAGTTAAGGCTCAAAATTGGAATTATATAAAAGTTTTGGATGGAAATAACCTTGAAGAAATTTATGATGCAATTAATAAAGCAAAAGAAAATAATAATGGTCCAACTTTTATAGAAGTTAAAACAGTTATAGGTTATGGTTCAAAAAATCAAGGAACAAATAAAGTCCATGGTGCGCCAATAGGAAATGACGATTTTATAGAAGCAAAAAAATTCTACAATTGGGAATATGAAGATTTTGAAATTTCAGAAGATGTTTATGATACATTCAAAGAAAATATTCTAGAAAATGGTAAAAAATCATACGAAAAATGGGAAAAACTTTTAGAAGAATATAAGGAAAAATATCCAAAAGATTATAAAGAATACATTAATGGATTTGAAAGAAAATTACCAGAAAATTGGATGGAAGAAGTTAAAAAATATTCTCCTTCTGATGATAGTCTTGCAACAAGAGCTTCTAGTGGAGAAATAATTCAAGATTTAGCAAAAGTTACAAAAAATTTCTGGGGTGGAAGTGCAGATTTGTTTTCATCTAACAAAACAAATATAAAAAACGCTGAAAGATTTTCAGACACAAATCCTTGTGGAAGAAATGTTTGGTATGGAGTTAGAGAATTTGCTATGAGCGTAATAGCAAATGCCATTGTTGCACACGGCGGAACTTTCCATCACGTTTCAACATTTTTTGTATTTTCAGATTATTTAAAAGCAGGTTTAAGAATTTCAGCTCTTTCACAAATTCCTGTAACTTATGTTTTCACTCATGATTCTGTTGCTGTTGGAGAAGATGGACCAACACATCAACCAATAGAACAATTAGCAATGATTAGAACAATACCAAATGTAATAATGCTAAGACCAGCAGATGCAAATGAAGTTAGACTTTCTTGGAAAATTGCTCTTGAAAGCAAAAATTGTCCAGTAGTTATAGCTTTAACACGTCAAAATGTAAGTAATCTTGAAGATACACAAAATATTGATGATATTTCAAATGGAGCTTATATAATTAAAGATTCTGACAAAGAAGTTCCAGATGGAATTTTAATTGCAACAGGTAGTGAAGTAGAATTAGCTTTACAAACAAGAGATGAATTGAAAAAATCTAACATTGATGTGAGAGTTGTATCAATGCCATCAATGGAATTATTTAGAAAACAAGACCAAGCTTATAAGGAAAAAATTCTTCCAGCAAATGTTAAAAATAGAGTTTCAATTGAAATGGCAAGTTCATTTGGATGGAGCGAATTTACAGGAGATAAGGGAATAAATATTTCTATTGATAGATTTGGAATATCAGGTAATTTTAAAGATGTACAAAAAGAATTAGGATTTACTAAAGAAGAGATAGCAAAAAAATATATAGAAAAATATAATTAAATTATAGGGGGCTGTTGCAAAATTATTTATTACAATTTTGCAACAACCCTTTTTATTTTAAAAATATTTTAAAAAGTGATATTATATTACTAGAAATATAAAAAAAGGAGTAATTATGACAATACCAACACCGCATATTTCAGCAAAAAGTAAAGATGAAATAGCAAATACTGTTTTGATGCCAGGAGATCCTTTAAGAGCTAAATATATAGCAGAAAATTTTCTTGAAGATGCAAAAGAATTTACAAATACAAGAGGAATGTACGGATATACTGGTTATTATAAAGGAAAAAGAGTTTCAGTAATGGGAAGTGGAATGGGAATTCCTTCATCAATGATTTATTTTAATGAATTATTTAATTTTTATGATGTTGATACAATAATTAGGATTGGAAGTGCTGGAAGTATGCAAGAAAATATAAAATTACACGATATTGTTCTTGCAACAAGTGCTTGTAGCGAATCATCAATTAACGATAATTTATTTGGAAATATTCATTATTCTCCAACACCTGATTTTGATTTATTACTTGAAGCATACAAAAAAAGTCAAGAATTAGGATACACAACTCACTGTGGTCAAGTTCATTCGTCAGACCAATTTTATAGTGAAATGGATCCAAAAGTTTTTGAAAATTTACAAAAATATGGAGTTTTATGCGTAGAGATGGAATCTTATGGTCTTTTTACTGTAGCAAGAAAATATGGAAAGAGAGCCTTAGGAGTCTTTACAATTAGTGATTCCTTAGTATCTAACGAATCTGATAGTGCAGAAAATAGACAAAGTGCTTATACACAAATGATGACACTTGCTTTGGAAGTTGCACCAGAATAAGGAGATTAGATGTTAAAAAATATAATACTCGCTGCTGGAGAAGGTACTAGAATGAAATCTAATACCTCAAAAGTTATGACTAAAATTTTAAATAGAGAGCTTATAACTTATATAGTTGATGCTTGTTCATTTGAAAATTCAAATACTATAATAATTGGTGGAAAAAATAAGGATTTATTAAAAGAAAAATTTCCAAATATAGAAGTAAAAGAACAAAAAATTGGAGATGAATTTCCTTACGGAACAGCTTATGCTGTAAGTATGGCTATAGATTTAATAAATGACGATGATGATTGCCTTATTTTAAATGGAGATATTCCACTAATTACAAAAAAATCTCTTGAAGATTTTATTGATTTTCATAAAGAAAATAATAATAGCCTAACTGTTATGTCAACAAAAGTTGACAATCCAAAAGGATATGGAAGAATAATACGAGAAAATAATAAATTCCAAAAAATTGTAGAAGAAAAAGATGCAGACGAAAAAGAAAAAGAAGTAAATGAAATCAACGTTGGAATCTATGCTTTAAAAGGAATTGATTTAAAAAATTCTTTAAAAAAGATTAACACTAACAACAAATCTAACGAATTTTATTTAACGGATTGTATCGAAATTTTAAATAATGAAGGAAAAAAAGTAGAAGCTTATATGGCTGACAATCCAGACCAATTTTATGGAATAAATAATAAAAAAGAGCTAGCAAATGCTACAAAACTTTTAAGACAAAGAATTAATGATTATCACATGTTAAATGGTGTAATTATTGATAATCCTAGTATAGTAGATATTGAAATGGGCGTAAAAATTGGAAAAGATACTATAATATCTGGTCCATGTAAAATTTTAGGAAATACAGAAATTGGCGAAGATTGTATTATTGAAGGCTCATCTAGAATTGAAGATTCAGTAATAAAAGATAAGGTTAAAATTGACAATTCTGTAATAGAAAAATCTTTTGTTGATCAAGGCACAGATATTGGTCCATTTTCACATTTAAGACCTAAGGCTAAACTTGGCAAAAATGTTCATATTGGAAATTTTGTGGAAGTTAAAAATTCTAATGTTGATGATAATACAAAAGCAGGACACCTTGCTTATATCGGAGATTGTGATTTAGGTAAAGATATAAATATTGGTTGTGGTGTGATTTTTGTAAATTATGACGGTAAATTTAAACACAGATCAATTATTGAAGATGGAGCATTTATAGGATCAAATTCTAATATTGTAGCACCAGTTCATGTAAAAAAAGAGGGGTATATTGCTGCGGGCTCAACAATAACAAAAGATGTTGACCAAGGAGAGCTTTCAATAGAAAGAGCTGAACAAAAAAATATATCTGGTTACGTTGAAAAAAAGAAAAAAAGAGATTTGGAAAAGTTAAAGGAGCAAAATTAAAAATGAGTGAATGTTCAAGTTCATCACATATCAAAAGAGGCGATTTAGTTGTATTGGCAGGAAACTCTAATCCTGATTTAGCAGAAGCTGTTGCAAAGTCATTAGGCATTAAATTAGGAGAAGTTGAAGTTAAAAAATTTGCTGACAGTGAAATTAATGTAAAAATTAACGAAGCTGTAAGAGGCAAGGATGTATATATTATTCAGCCTACTTCTTATCCAACAAACGACAATCTAATGGAATTGTTAATTATGACAGATGCATGTAAAAGAGCATCTGCAGGTTATGTAAATTTAGTAGTTCCATATTATGGATATGCAAGACAAGATAGAAAAACTAGAGGAAGAGAACCAATTAGTGCTAAACTTGTAGCAAATCTTATGACTGTTTCTGGAGCTGATAGGGTTATAACAATGGATCTTCATGCTGGTCAAATTCAAGGATATTTTGATATACCTCTTGATCACTTTACTGCTATTAGATTATTGTCATCATATTTTAAAGAAAAAGCATTTGATAATCCAGATGAATATGTAGTAGTAAGTCCTGATTTAGGAGGAGTAACTAGAGCTAGAAGCTTTGCAGATTATTTGAAATTAACAATAGCAATAATTGAAAAAAGACGTCCAAGACCAAATGTTTCAGAAGTTATGAATGTAATTGGAGATTTTGAAGGTAAACATTGTATTTTAGTTGATGATATTATTGATACAGCTGGAACTATTTGCAATGCAGCAAATTATCTAAAAGAACATGGTGCAAAAGAAGTTTCAATTGCTGCAACTCACGGTGTTTTAAGTGGAAATGCTTGCGAAAATTTAGAAAATTCTTGCGTAAAAGAAGTAGTTATTACAGATACAATAAAATTACCTGAAGAAAAGAAAATTCAAAAAATCAAACAAATCTCAATAGCTCCTTTATTAGCTGAAGCTATAAATAGAATTAACACTTACGAATCAATAAGTGGTCTTTTTGAGGACGGTAAATAAAAATGTATTATATTGTAGGCTTGGGTAATCCTGGTATACAGTATGAGAACACAAGACATAACGCTGGCTTTATAACTATTGATTATTTGGCTAGAAAATATAGTATTGATGTAAGAAAAATTAAATTTAAATCTTTAATTGGCCAGGGAGTAATTTCTGGCCATAAAGTTATGCTTGTAAAACCTCAAACTTATATGAATAATTCAGGAGAAGCTATTAGAGAAATATATAAATATTTTGATTTTGAACATGATAAACTTATAGTTATTTATGATGATATAGATATTGATTTTGGAAGTATTAGAATAAGAAAAAAAGGTTCAGCTGGAACTCATAATGGAATGAAGTCAATTATTTACAATCTAGAATTTGATGATTTTCCAAGAATAAAAGTTGCAGTTGGAAAGAAACCTTCATATATGGATTTGGCGAATTTTGTATTAAGTGGATTTTCAAAACAAGAAGCAAAAATTATTGAAGAAGAAGTAAAGCTTGCAAGTGATGCTATAGAGATGATTTTAGAAGAAGGAATAGAAAAAACTATGAGTATGTTTAATTCAAAAAGGCTAGTTGAAGATAATGAATAGCCTTATTAATGAAATTTATAATATTAGTCAAGTTAAGGAAATAATTGAAAATTATAAAAAATTATCTCCAATATTTTTACATGGACTAACTGATGAGAGCAAGGCTCATATTTTTCAAACTCTATTTACTTATACAAAAAAAACATTAATTATTATTTGCGAGAATGAAAAAAAAGCTAAGCTAATGTGTGATGATATAAATTCATTGCAAGATGATTCTTGTATGTATTTTCCATCAACTGAAATTAACTACTATAATATTAAAAATTTAGAAAATAATAATGAAATAAATCGAATTGAAGTTTTAACAAAGCTTATTAATGAGGATAAGTTTATAATTACTACTACTTTAGATGCCTTAAGAAATAAATTAACTCCAAGAAAAATTTTTAAAGATAAGTCATTTAAAATTGATATTGATAGTGAATTAGATTTAAGAGAGGTAAAAAAATCATTTATAGAATTAAATTATGATTTTACAAAATTAGTTGAGTCAAAAGGAGAATTTTCTATTAGAGGCTCAATAATAGATTTTTGGCCTATAGAATATGATAATCCTATAAGAATAGAATTATTTGATACAGAAATAGATTCAATAAGATTTTTTGATAAAGACACTCAAAGATCTCTTGAAAATATTGATGAAATAATAATTAGACCAACAAAAGAGTTAATTTATGATAAAAATGATTATAAGAAAGTAATTGAATTAATAAAAAAAGATATAAAAAATATATCAGATTCAGGTAATTCTACAAAGTTAAAAGATAAATATAATCAAATAATTTCTTATCTCAATGATAGTTTATATATTGCAAATGAGGATTTAATTACTCCCTATAGAAATGAAAATTTTGATGACTTTTTTGCTTATTTAGATAAAGATTCAATATTTCTTTTTCAAGATTTAAATAGGTCAATTGACAATTTTTCACAAGATAAGGAAAAATCGGATCTGGATTTTACAAATCAGTTAGAAAATGGGGAAATATTTCCGTCATTTAAAAATATTAAAATAGATATAAATAAAATTTTTACTAATATCAAATCTTATCCTATAATAAATTCTTCAAGTTTATTAAAAAACAATAATATAATAAAAGCAAAAAAAATTATTGAATTAAAATCTATTGAGCAAGAAAATTTTAATAAAAATATTGAAAATTTCATCTTTAATATTAATTCTTTAGTTAAAAATAATGAAAAAGCCATTATTTTTGCATCAGATAAAAAATCTCTAGAAAGTATAAAAGAAATTTTTAATGAAAATAATATTGACAATTTTTCTATTGGTCTAGATTCTGATTTAAGTAATACCAATATAATCTTAACTGAAAATTCTTTATCAAGAGGTTATATTTTCACTGATAATAAAATAAATGTATATTCTCATAGGGATATTTTTGGTAAAGATAAATTTAAAAATAAAAAAACAAGAAAGAAACCAGTAAGCGCTAAAGATATAATAAATTATTCTGATATAGAAATTGGCGATTATGTAGTTCATGAAAATAATGGTATTGGTATATATAAAGGCATATCTAAAATTGAAGTAAATAATACCAAAAAAGATTATTTTGTAATTGAATACAAGGGAAATGATAAAGTATTTGTTCCTGTTGACCAAATGGATTTAGTTAGTAAATATATTGGCAACAAGGGGGACAAGCCAAAAATTTCATCACTTGGAAGTAATCAATGGAAAAAAGCTAAACAAAGAGCAAAAAAAGCAGTTGATGAAATAGCAGATGATTTGGTAGAGCTTTACGCAAAAAGATCAAAAGCCAAGGGACATGCCTTTAGTGAAGATACAACTTGGCAAAAAGAATTTGAAGAATCTTTTATTTATGAAGAAACAGATAGCCAAGTAAGATCAATTAATGAAATTAAAGATGATATGGAAAATATCAAACCAATGGATAGACTTCTTTGTGGAGATGTTGGTTATGGAAAAACTGAAGTAGCTTTAAGAGCTGCATTTAAAGCAATAATGGACGGCTATCAAGTTTGTTTTTTAGTACCAACTACAATTCTTGCAAGTCAACATTATTCTACAATGAAAGAAAGGTTTAAAGATTATCCTGTTGAGTGTGCTTTATTATCTAGATTTGTAAGTAAAAAAGAACAAGATAAAAATATAAAAAATTTAAAATCAGGTAAAATTGATATTATTGTAGGAACTCATAGGTTACTATCAAATGATATAAAATTTAAAAATCTTGGCTTGTTAATTATAGATGAAGAGCAAAGATTTGGTGTAAGACATAAAGACAAGCTAAAAAAATTAAAAGAAAATATTGATGTTTTAACTTTGTCTGCTACACCAATTCCAAGAACCTTACAATTATCATTAACTGGGATAAGGGATATGTCAACTTTAGATGAACCTCCAGAAAGAAGGCTTCCTGTAAATACTTACGTATTAGAATATGATTCATCAATTATAAAAAGAGCTATCGAAAAAGAGCTTGATAGGGATGGGCAAGTATATTTTGTCTATAATAGAGTTTATAATATCGAAAAAATTTACAATGAACTTGTTGAATTAATACCAGATGCAAATATTGCTATCGCTCATGGGCAAATGTCTGCAAAAAATCTTGAAAAAATAATGGAAGATTTTGTTAATGGGGATATTGATATACTTCTTGCCACAACAATCATTGAAACTGGTATGGATATACAAAATGTAAACACAATTATAGTTTATGATTCTGACATGATGGGACTTAGTCAACTTTATCAATTGAAAGGAAGAATAGGTCGATCATCTAGGTCTTCTTATGCTTATTTTACTTATGCCAAAGGAAAAGTATTAACTGAAATAGGTGAAAAAAGATTAAAATCAATTAAAGATTTTTCTGACTTTGGTAGTGGTTATAAAATTGCTATGAGAGATCTAGAACTTAGGGGCGCAGGAAATATTTTAGGTGAAAGCCAAAGTGGGCAAGTAGAAGCTATTGGATATGACTTATATGTTAAATTCTTGCAACAAGCTGTTAATAAAGCAAGCGGAAAAGAATTTAAATCTAGCGATTTAAATGACGTATATATTGACTTGAAAGTGGATGCCTATATTCCAGAATCTTATATAGAAGATCAAGGACAAAAAATAGAAATGTACACCAGAATATCAAGAATTGAAACTTTGGAAGACTATAGTTTTCTTGTTGAAGATTTGATTGATAGGTATGGAGATATTCCATTAATGGTTGACAATATAATGTACGTATCATTGGTAAAATCCCTTGCTGATAAATTAGGTTTTGATGAAATTAGAGAAGTAAAAAATGAAATAATAATATCTTATGACGATAGAAATAAATTTACTTTTGAGCAATTATCTCAAATTAATGAAAATTATCACGGAGAACTTTCATTTGACCTTTCACAAAATCCAGCTTTTAAATTACCAAATAAAAATACAAAACTGTTAGACTGTTACGAATTATTAAAAGTTATTAAAAATGTTAAGGAGAAAAAATGAACAAAAGACTTATAGCCTTAGTTTTAGCAACAAGTTTTGCATTAAGTGCTTGTGCTAATGATGGAGCAAAAGACAAAAAAGACAACGGATCAAATGAAACTCAAACTTCAGAAAGTGCAAAAGGAGAAAAATTACCAGATGATGCAGTAGCATTAGTTGGTGGCGAAAAAATCACAAAAGATTCTTATAAAGATGAAATGAGTTTTTATTCTGCAATGCTTGCAAGCAGACAACAATTAAAACCTTCAATTGTTCAAATGCTAGTTCAAGATAAACTTATAGCAGATGATATGAAAAAAAATAATGTAAAAGTTGATGATAAAGCTCTTGATGACAAATTTTTACAATATGTTCAACAATTTGGTGGACAAGAAAAATTTGATAAAATGCTTGAAGATTATAATATGAGCAGTGATAAATTTAAAGAAACAATTAAAAAAGATGAAATTTATCAAAAACACAGAGCTTGGTTTGAAGAAAAAAATCCAGTAGATGAAAAACAAATTAAAAAATATTACGAAGAAAATAAAGATACTCTAGCTCAAGTTAAGGCAAGCCATATTTTAGTAGCTGACGAAGCAACAGCAAAACAAGTAAAAGAAAAGCTAGATAATGGAGAAGATTTTGCAAAACTTGCAAAAGAATATTCAAAAGATACTGCTAATGCAGAAAAAGGTGGAGATTTAGGATACTTTACTAAAGATAAAATGGTTAAAGAATTTGCAGATAAAGCTTTTTCTATGAAAAAAGACGAAGTTTCTGATCCTGTTAAAACTTCTTATGGATACCATATAATAAAAGTTACAGATAAAAAAGATTCTCCAGAAGCATTAAAAGATGAAATTTCTAAAACTTTAAATGATAAAAAATATTCTGATTACCTTACAGACCTGTTTAACAAAGCAAAAGTAGTAACAGAAGATGGTCCTCAAAAGAAGGAAACAAAAAAAGAATCAAAAACATCTGATAATAAAAAAGATGAAAATAATAAAGAAAATTCCAATAGCAATAATTAGTATTTCTTTAATTTTACTAAGTTCTTGTTCAAAAAAATTTGATAAGGACAAGTATGTAGCTGTTGTTAATGATGAAGGAATAAGCAAAGAATTATTTGAAAAAGAATTAAGTTATTATCAAAAATTTTATTTAAAAAAATATGGAGATAAATTCTTAGATTCTAAATCTAAAAAGGGAGATTCTAATTATAAAAAATTAGAATCTGAACTTTTAGATTCTTTAATTATGGATCAAGCTATGCTTAATGATTTGAAAAAAAATGGAATCAAAGTAACAAAAAATGATTCTCAAGAAATAATCGATAAAATAAGCCAAGAAATTTCATCAAAGGATTCACTAGTTGAAAATGTAAAGTCATTTGGTGTTACAGAAGATGAATTTGAAGAAATTTCATATCAAGATTCAATTAGAAAAAAACACTATGATTATTTTTTAAACAATAATAAGGTTAAAGATTCTAAAATTTTAAAATATTATGAAGAGAATAAAAATCTCCATAAAAAATATAAGTATGATTGCTTGATTTTTGATGATAAAAAAGAAGCTATAAAAATAAGGTCTAATATTAAAAATTCTGATGATTTTAAAAATAATCTTAAAAATAAAGTTAGAAATTATGATATTTATAGGTCTGAGTTCGTTTATAACGATGATAATTTGCTTAAAGAATCATCACTAACCAAGGCAAATGAAATAAGTAATGTATTCAAATACAAAGATTCATACATAATTTTAATGGTTAATTCAATAAATAATAACAAAAAAAGTCTTTTACTTGATGCAAAAGAATTATATTTAAGAAACGAATATAATAATTATTTGAAAAATCTTATAAAAAATTCAAATATCAAGCTTTTTATTTGAAAAACGCTTGAAATAAATAAAATATATATGTATAATCTTACTTAGAGTTAAGCAGAATAGATTAAGATTGATTTATAAGGAGGATATATGAATAAATCAGAATTATTAGTTAATATCTCAGAAAAAAGTGGACTTAAAAAAGTAGAAGCTGAAAGAGCATTAAATGCTTTCATCGAAACTGTAACAGAATCTCTTAAAAAAGAAGAAAAAGTTCAACTTGTAGGATTTGGTACTTTTGAAACTAGAGACAGAAAAGCTAGAGAAGGAAGAAATCCTAGAAAACCTGATGAAGTTATCAAAATTCCAGCTTCAAAAGCTCCAGTATTTAAAGCTGGTAAAACTCTTAAAGAAGCAGTTAACAATAAATAATAATTCAATTTTATATGTTAAAAGCCCAGATTTTTTTCTGGGCTTTTTAATTTATTTTATTTTTTCATATAAGTTTTTTGGATTCTCATCCATATTTACGGTTACCGTTTTGAAATTTTCATAATAAACCATACCAGGTTTAGCTCCCTTTGCCTTGTTCACATTCTTTTTTTCTGTGTAGTCAACATCAACTTTATTTGATTTAGCTTGTGACGAGTTGGATGCAGCAAGGTAGGAGGCTATTTTTATATCATTTTCATTTAATAAATTGGTTTTTAAAATAACGTGACTTCCTGGAGCATTTCTTACGTGGTAAAAATAATCATTTTTATTTGCAAGTTTTAAAGTAATATAGTCATTTTGTCTTGAATTTTTTCCAACATATATATTACTATTATCCACAGTTTTAAACTGCATAGGTTTTGATTTGGCTTTAGTTTTTTTCTTATTTCTACTTGTATTTTTAATTATTTTATTTTCAATTAGTTCTTCTTTTATCTCATCTAAATCACTTATGCTTTCGCTTCTTTCAACAAAATCACATACTTGATTTAAATACTCTAATAAGTCTTTTTGCTTTGGAAGATCATCTTTTGCAAAATCTATGGAATTTTTAATTTTTTTGTATCTTTTATAGTAACTATCAACATTCTCCCATGGATTTTTTCTAGAATCTAGGCTTATTTTTATATCTTTATTGTTATTATAAAAATCTTTTAAAATTATTTCTTTATAGCCTTTGTTTAATTTATTTACATTTGCTGCTAGTAAATCGCCTTTCATTCTTATAGAATCCATATTTTTTTCTTTGCTTAGATTTTTATTTAAAATTTCTATTTTTTTATTAACTAATTTTATTTGACTATTTATTTTTCTTAATAAATTATTTTTAATTTGTCTAAGTCTATCATTGGATTTGTTTGATTCATAAAAATTTTCAATAGCATTACTCATAGATTTGCATAATATTTTTTCAAATCCAAGACCAGATAAATCAAAGGAATAAAATTCCTTATATTTTCTACTATTTTTATATAAAACTGGGCTGTAGGTATTATTAATTAATGAACTTCTAAGTTCATATAGATTATCATTAAGCAATTGTTTTTCATCTTCACTTACAAGTCCCCAATTTATTCTAGGATCAATATTTGATTTGTATATTAGCTCTTTGGCAATTGTAGGGGAAAATCCTAAATAATTTTCATATAAAAGTTTTTCTGGATTTTGATTATCTGCTATGTTTTTATCTAATTTTAAAATATCAAGTGAAAAATCTGATTCTAAAATGTTAATTTTATTGCTTTTTATAAATTTATATTCTAGACCTGGCAAGATTTCTCTAACTGATGACATTTTAAAATTTACTCTTTTAATCGAATCTATTATTTTATAATTTTCATCTGTTAGTATTATATTGGAATATTTTCCCATTATTTCTACTATTAATTTATTTGAAATATCAAAACCCATTTCATCGACTGAAGATATATGAAAAATAATAACCCTATCCATTTTGTATTGTTCAATATCAACAATTTTACTTTGATTTAAATATTTTCTTAAAACCATACAAAAATTAGGAGGGCTTATAGGATTTTCATATTTTCTTTCTGTAATATGAACTCTTGCCTCATTATTATTTGCACTTAATAATAATTTGTAGCTTTTTCCAACAGAATATATATTTAAAATAATATCATTTTTGGAAGGTTGGCTAATTTTTTGGATTTTTCCTCCAAGCAATAATTTTTTTATCTCAAAAGTTATGGCTTTTGTTACTAAACCATCGTAACTCATTAAATCACCTCTTTAATTTTTATATTTATATTATATCAGAATAATATACTTGAACTAAATTTTTGCATAATGTAAAATAGTAGTAATAAGGAGGCACGATGAAAAAAGGATTTTTATTAGTAATATCTGGACCTTCAGGTGTAGGTAAAGGAACAGTATTGCATGACCTTATGAATACACAAAAAAACTTAGTTTATTCAGTTTCTGTGACTACTAGGAAACAAAGACCTGGGGAAATAGAAGGAGTAAGCTATTTTTTTAAGAGTCATGAAGAATTTGAAAAAATGATTGAAGAAGATAAATTTTTGGAATATGCTAAAGTTCACGATAATTATTACGGTACACCTAAAGACTTCGTCGAAGAAAAAATCAATGAAGGTAAGATAGTAATTTTAGAAATAGATGTTCAAGGAGCATTAAATGTTAAGAAAAATATTGATAATGGAGTATATATTTTTCTAGCGCCTCCTAGCCTTAGTGAACTAAAAAATAGAATTGTTAATAGGGGAACTGAAACAGAAAGTGACATCAATCTAAGGATGCATAATGCAAGAAAAGAATTATCTTATATAAAAGATTATGATTACTTGGTTGTAAATGATCATTTGAATTCTGCTATAAATTTAGTAAATGAAATTATTAATGCAGAAAAACATAAAGTTTTTAGAGAAGAAATAGATTTTGAAAAGGAGTAAATATGAATAATCCATCTTTTAAAGAATTATCAGAAATAAGTTCAAGTAGATACGAAATTTGCATGATGGCTGCAAAAAGAGCAAGAAGAATTGTAAATGGTTCAGATTTATTGACTAAAGAAGTAGAAGATAAACCTGTAACTCAAGCTTTACATGAAATAATGGAAGGAAAAGTAGAAAAAAATGATTAAGGGTAAAAATATTCTCCTAGGTGTTAGTGGGGGAATAGCCGCTTATAAAGTTTTAGATCTTTGCTCAAGATTAAAAAAAGAAGGAGCAAACTTAAAAATTATTATGACAAAGGCTGCTTGTGAATTTGTTAGTCCTTTGTCTTTTGAAACTATGGGAAAATGTCTTGTCTATTCTGATATGTTTGAAGGAAGTCATGAGAAGGTTCATCACATTGAGCTTCCAAAATGGGCAGATGTTTTTTTGGTTGCACCATTAAGTGCAAATACGCTTGCTAAAATGACTTATGGCATTGCAGATAATATGCTTACAGCCTCACTTTTAGCTTGTGATAAAGACATAATTGTAGCTCCTACTATGAATACAAATATGTTAAACAATAAGGCAACTCAAAATAATCTTAAAACAATTAAAGAAAGAGGAGTACATATAATTAATCCAAATTCAGGACTTCTTGCTTGCGATACAAGAGGAGATGGGAGAATGGAAGAACCTGAAAATATTGTAAGATACCTTGATTATTATTTTACAAAAAAAGATTTAAAGGGAAAAAAAATTATTGTTTCTGCTGGACCAACTGTAGAGCCAATTGATTATGTAAGATTTATAACAAATAAATCTAGTGGTAAAATGGGATATAATATAGCCATAGAAGCTTTCAAAAGAGGTGCTGATGTTAAATTAGTATCTGGTCCTGTAAATCCTATTAAGACAAATGGAATTGATAAAATCAATATTAGAACTAATTTAGAATTAAAAGAAGCAATTGATAAAGAATTTGATGATTGTGATGCCTTAATTATGTCAGCTGCTCCTACAGATTATAAGGTTAGAGAAGTAAGCGATAAAAAAATCAAAAAAAATGGCGATAATTTAAATCTAGAATTGATTGAAAATGTTGATATATTAAAATATTTTGGAAATAAAAAAGATAAACAAGTTTTGATTGGTTTTGCTGCAGAAACAGATGACCTTATAAAAAATGCAAAAATAAAATTAGAATCAAAAAAGGCAGATTATATTATAGCTAATGATTTGAAAAAGAAGGGCGCAGGTTTTGATGTAGATACAAATATTGCATCAATTCTTTCAAAGGATAAGGTTGAAAAACTTGATATAATGACAAAAAAAGAATTAGCTAATAAAATTTTGGATCTTTTGGTTTAGGTGATAATTTGTTTTGTTATGTAATACTTGATAGTAAAAGTAGATTTTTGGATAAATCTTTTACTTATCACATACCTGATAAATTTAAAAATAAAATAAAAAAAGGGATGAGGGTTATTGTCCCATTTGGCAAAGGCAATAAGAATACTATTGCCTTTGTTTACGATATAGTGGAAAATTTGAATGAAAACTTTGAAATAAAAGATATTGTAGATATTATTGATTCAAAAAATCTCGTAGATGATGAATTAATTAATTTAGCTTTTTTTATGAATAAAAGGTATCTTTCTCCTTTAAGAGCATGTATAAAACAAGTCTTACCACCTGGAAATATTAAAGAAATCAAAGAATATTTTTATAAAACAAAAAATTTGGATAAAAAAGATAAGCTATATAAAATTTTAGAAGATAAAAAGTCTTTGGAAGATTTAATTAATAATTATGGGTTAGATATAGATACTTTAAGAAAATATAAAAAAAATAAACTAATAGATTCTTATTTTGACATTAATTCAAATCAAAATATTAATTATAAATACTTACTTAGTCTATCTGAAAATTATATGGAAATTAAAATTCCAAAAAATGCCAAAAAACAAATAGAAATTATTAATTATCTCAAGAATAATAAAAATGCAGATTATAAAAATGTATTAAGTAAGACAAACTCAAGTAAAAGTTCTTTAGATTCTCTTGTTAAGAAAAATATTGTAAAAATTAAAAAAATAGAAGTAAATGAATCTTTGGTTAAAGAAATAATAAGTTATGGCAAATTCTCATTAAATCACGAGCAAGGTCAAGCCTTTAATAAAATTATAAAAAATCCTAACGAATCTTATTTATTAAAGGGAGTTACTGGAAGCGGAAAAACTGAAGTTTTTTTACAAATTGTAGAAGAAAACCTAAAAAAGGGAAAAGATTCAATAATTCTTGTTCCAGAAATATCATTAACTCCTCAGACTATAGAGAGATTTCAAGGAAGATTTAAGCAAAAAATTGCTATAATGCACTCAAGGCTAAGTCAAAAAGAAAGATTTCAACAGTGGAGAATGATTAAAAATGGAGAAGTTAAAATTGTAGTAGGAGCAAGAAGTGCAATTTTCGCTCCATTTAAAAATCTTGGTCTAATTATAATTGACGAAGAACACGACAAAAGTTATATATCTTCCCAAGATCCAAAATTTCATACTGATGAGTTGGCCTTATTTAGAAAAAAATACAACAAGGCAACTTTAATATTTGCATCAGCCACTCCATCTATTAAAACTATGACTAAAGCTCTAGATGGAGACTATAAATTACTTGAACTAAAAAATAGAGTAAATGGAAAACTTCCAAAAGTAAACATTGTTGATATGAGAGAAGAATTGAAAAGTTCAAATTATTCAATGATAAGCTCTTTACTATATGAAAAAATTAAAGAAAAACTAAAAAATAAAGAGCAAACAATTTTATTTTTGAATAAAATAGGACATAATTCCTTTACTTTTTGCAGGCAGTGTGGATACGTAATAAAGTGTGAAGCATGTGATGTTTCTATGACCTACCACAAAAATGTATCCAAATTAGTATGTCATTATTGTGGAAGAACAAAAAACCAACCTCATATTTGTCCTTCTTGTGGCTCAAATAAAATTAAAGAATTTGGTGCAGGGACTGAAAAATTGGAAGAAGAAATTAAAGTATTGTTTCCAAAAGCAAATATCATAAGAATGGATTCAATGACAGCAAAAAATAAAAAAACTTATGAAAAAATGTATAAGAATATGAAAGAAAAAAAAGTTGATATTCTTATTGGGACACAAATGATAGCAAAAGGTCTTGATTTTGAAAATGTAACCTTAGTTGGAATTATTAGTGCTGATTTATCTTTAAATCTTAATGATTACACAGCTTACGAAACAAGTTTTCAACTTTTAACCCAAGTTTCAGGAAGAGCAGGAAGGGCAGATAAAAAAGGCGAAGTGATAATACAAACCTATAGGCCAGATAATTTTGTAATAAATGCAGCAAGTAAAAATGATTACGAAAGATTTTATAAATATGAGATAGAAGCAAGAAAAGCTTTCGATTATCCACCATTTGTAAATTTGATTACTATTAAAGTATTAAACAAGTCGAGAATAAAATGCATAGACATATCGAAAAAAATAAAATATTATCTTGATTTAGAATATGAAAAAGATTTGGATGTTAAAATAATAGGTCCAAATCCATGCAAAATTTCTCGTATAAATAATAAATATAGATATAATATAATTATTAAAACGAATGAGGAAAAATTAGAAAAAATATCTGATTTTCTTACAAGACTTAAAAATTACTTTATAAGTAAAAGCAAAGACACAAGCATATTGATAGCACTAAATCCAAGTGATATAAATTAAGGAGAAAAAATGTTTGATTTTTTTAAGAAAAAAAAGAATGATGAAAAAGAAAATATCAAAAAAAATCTATCAGATGAAAATAATTTAGAAAAAAGCGAAGAAAATGAAAAAATACAAGAAATCGGACTTGAAGAAACTACAACTATAGAAGAAAATTTTCAAAATGAAAATTTTAAACAATTACAAGATGATGATACCGAAGAAGAATTAGGATTTTTTACTAAATTATCAAAGGGTTTATCAAAAACAAGAGAGCAATTTTCCTCAAAACTTAAAAACTTATTTACTGCAAATGTAAAAATTGATGATGACTTATATGATGAATTAGAAGAAATTTTAATATCAGCAGATATCGGTATGAAATCAACTATTGAAATAGTTGACCAATTAAAATATGAAATTAAAGAAAAATCAGTTAAAAATGCTGATGAAATTTTTCCTTTGCTAAAAGAAATTATGGAAAAAAAATTAGATGAAAAAAATCTTGAAAATAAATTAAATATTTCAAAAGATAAGCTAACAGTAATTTTAGTTATAGGGGTTAATGGAGTTGGTAAAACAACTACTATAGGAAAACTTGCCAATAACTTGAAAAAAGATGGATACAAAGTAACTTTAGCAGCTGCCGATACATTTAGGGCAGCAGCAATTGAGCAACTTGATTCATGGGCAAAACAATCAAATACACAAATGATTGCTCACAAAGAAGGATCAGATCCATCAGCAGTAATTTTTGATGCAATCCAAGCAGCAAAAGCAAATAAGTCTGATGTCTTGATTTGTGATACAGCAGGAAGACTTCACAACAAAAAAAATCTAATGAATGAATTAGAAAAAATAAATAGAACAATTTCAACTCATGCTAATAATGCAAATAGAGAAAATTTATTAGTTTTAGATGCAACTACAGGACAAAATGCAATAAGTCAACTTAGAGAATTTAAAAATGTTTGCGATATTACAGGATTGATTTTAACAAAACTAGATGGAACTGCAAAAGGTGGTGTGATTTTCCCATTACAAGTTGAACTTGAAGTTCCTGTTAAGTATATTGGTGTAGGAGAAGGAATAAATAATTTAGAAAAATTTGATTCTAAATCATTTGTTGAAGCAATGTTCGAATAAACTTGTAATATATTATAATTTATGGTATATTACATAAGTACTATGCACATCTTTGGATAGGTTTGCGTTGCTAATTTAATTAGTTTAAAATCTAGTAGAAAAAGATGGAAGAAAATAAACGGAGGTAAGATATATGTCAATAGTATCAATGAAAAAATTATTAGAGGCTGGTGTACATTTTGGTCACCAAACAAGAAGATGGAACCCAAAAATGAAAAAATTCATCTTCACAGAAAGAAATGGAATCTATATTATAGATTTAGCAAAAACTGCAAATCAAATTGAAAAAGCTTACGAAACAATTAGAGATATTGCTAGTGAAGGTGGAACAGTTTTATTTGTAGGAACAAAAAAACAAGCTCAAGATTCAATTGAACAAGAAGCTAAAAGATGTGGTCAATACTATGTATCTAACAGATGGTTAGGTGGTATGTTGACAAACTTTAACACAATTAGAAATAGTGTAAACAAACTTAAAAAATATGAAACAATGGAAGAAGATGGAACATTTGATCTTTTACCAAAAAAAGAAGTTCTACAATACAACAAAGAAATGGATAAATTAGAAAAAAATCTTGGCGGAATCAAAGATATGGAAGATTTACCAGATGTATTATTTGTTGTGGATCCATCAAATGAACAAATAGCAGTTCACGAAGCTAGAATCTTAGGTATTCCAGTTATTTCAATTGTAGATACAAACTGTGATCCAGATGTAGTAGATATTGCTATTCCTGGAAATGACGATGCTATAAGAGCTGTAAAACTTATTACTTCTTTAATGGCTGATGCTGTAATAGAAGGAAATCAAGGTAGTGAATTCGCAGTAAGCGAAGAAGACTTTGAAGAAAGTGATGAAGAAGAAACAGAATCAGAAGATTTAGAAGAAAACGATCAAGAAGAATCTATTGAGGAATAATTAGGAGGATATCATGGCAGTAAGTGCAAAATTAGTAAAAGAATTAAGAGAAAAAACTGGCGCAGGAATGATGGATTGTAAAAAAGCTTTAACTGAAACTGATGGTAATATAGATGATGCTATAAAACTATTAAAAGAAAAAGGACAAGCTACTTTAGATAAAAAAGCTGATAGAATTGCTGCTGAAGGAATTATTGGTTCATACATTCACAACGATAAAATTGGTGTAATCGTTGAAATCAATACTGAAACAGATTTTTCAGCAAATACAGACACAGTTAAAGAATTTGCAAAAAATATAGCTATGCATATAGCTGCTTTAAATCCACTATACATTTCAGAAGAAGACGCTGATGAAAAAGATGTAGCAGAACAAAAAGAAATATTAATTAAACAAGCTATGAATGAAGCTAATCCAAATATGCCTGAAGACAAAAAAGAGATGATTGCTCACAAAAAAGTTGAAGGTAGACTTAAAAAATATTTCAAAGATGTATGCTTAATGGATCAACAATATATCAAAAATCCAGATCTTACAATAGAACAATATCTAAGAGATACTGCAAATAATGTAGGAGAAAACATCAAAATCAGAAGATTTGCTAGATTTGAAGTTGGCGAAGGTTTAGAGAAAAAAGAAGAAGATTTCGCTAAAGAAGTTCAAAGCCAAATGAATGCTTAATAATTAAATTATAAAGAAAGCCTTTTGGCTTTCTTTTTTTACAAAGAATCCATAGTAATTTACTATGATTTTTTTCTTAATCGTTTGAAAGATTATTTTTTTACTATATAATATTAACAATTGAAAAAATTAAATGATTTTTAAATTTTAAATTTTTATATATAATTTTGAAAGGAGAATTAATGAAAATTTATAATAACGCAAAAGAAATAATTGGAAATACTCCATTATTAAAATTAAATTCCTTGAAAAAAGAAGGTAGAGCAGATATTTATGTAAAAGTTGAAAAAAATAATATAGCAGGCTCTATCAAAGATAGAATAGCTTTGTATATGATAGAAGAAGCAGAAAAAAATGGAAAACTAAAAAAAGGCGATACAATTGTAGAACCTACTAGTGGAAATACGGGCCTAGCTCTTGCTGCCCTTGCTGCTGCAAAAGGATATAAATGTATATTAACTATGCCAAGCTCAATGAGTATAGAACGATCAAAACTTGCTCAAGCCTACGGAGCTGAAGTAATAAGGACAACAGAAAATGGTCTTCAAGGATCAGTTGATAAGGCTATAGAATTATCAAAAAAAGACGGATATTTTATGCCAGACCAATTCTCAAACCCTGCTAATATAAAGGCTCATTACGAAACAACTGGTGTTGAAATTTTAAATGAAATATCTCCAGATGCTTTTATTGCTGGAGTTGGAACTGGTGGAACTGTAACAGGAGTTGGCAAAAGACTAAAAGAAAATAATAAAAATGTAAAGATTTTTGCAATTGAACCAGCAGAAAGTCCTTTATTATCAGGTGGTAAAGCATCAGGTCATAAAATCCAAGGAATCGGTGGAAACTTTATTCCTAAAAATTTAGATTTTGATTTAATAGATGGAATTGTTGATGTTAAAGGCGATGATGCTATAAAAATGTCTAGATACTTAGCTAAAAACGAAGCCTTAGCTGTTGGAATTTCTTCAGGAGCTAATGTATGTGGTGCAATAGAAATTGCTGATAAGCTAGGCGAAGGTAAAAAGGTTGTTACTGTTTTGCCAGATACAGGCGAAAGATATTTATCAACAGAATTATATAATATAGAATAATATGACTTTTGAAGAATATAAAGATGAATTAGTTAAGGCGGCTTTAGAAAAAGATCCTGCCTTAACTAAGGAAGAAGATGCTTTGAGATTTTCTCCAGGAATTAAGGCTTTATTAGCTCATTTTGAGGCACACAAATTATATTTACAAGGAGAATTTTCTAAGGCAAATGAGATTAGTCAAAAAGCTAGAAGAGAAACCGGCATTGAAATCCATCCTGGTGCTAAGATTGGAAGAAGATGTTATATAGATCATGGAATGGGTGTTGTAATCGGAGAAACTGCTGAAATTGGCGATGATGTGTTAATGTATCATGGAGTTACCCTAGGTGGTTTGAAAAATGCAAGAGTAAAAAGACATCCAACTGTTGGTAATAATGTTTTAATTGGAGCAGGTGCAATTTTATTGGGAAATATCACCATAGGTAATTTTTGTAAAATTGGTGCAAATTCTGTAGTTTTAGATGATGTGCCAGATGATTGTACTGCAGTAGGAGCTCCAGCTAAAATTATAAAACATAAACATAATAAATAAGACAAGGGCTGTTATTTAATTTTAAATTATTAACAAATATTTTAAAATTAACAGCTCTTTAATTTTAAGAGGTAGTATGTACAAAAAATTTAAATGGTTTATCAAGTATTATAAGAAATATTATATCATTGGAGTTATATTTTTATTATTAAGTGATATTGTTTCACTATTTTTGCCATATATTATTGGAAAATTAATTGATTTAATATACAATAATTCAATTGATTTAAATAATTTTATTAAAATTATATCCTTTACTATATTTGTGGTTATTTTAAAATATTTTTTGGCTATGGGATGGTCTTATAATGTTTTTAAGGCTAGTGGAAGTATAGAATATTTAGCAAGAAATAAGTTAATGAGAAAATTTTTAAACCAATCCCAAGAATTTTTCGAAAAAAATTCTACAGGATCTCTTATGGGAAAATCTACCAATGATATTTCCCAAATATCAATAATGGCAGGTTATGGAACTTTAGCACTAATAGATGCTACAATTCTTCCTTTTAGTATAATTTTGGTTATGATTTTTACTATCGATTTAAGACTTACTTTGCTTTCTATTTTACCACTACCTTTTATTGCTATTATCTATTTTAAAATAGGGGATAAGATTTACGATAAGTCAAAAAAAGTAAATCAATCCTTTGATAGGTTAAATGATAGTGTTTTGGAAGATGCAGAAGGTATAAGGCTTATTAGGGTATTCAATATAGTTGAAAATAGAAGGAAAATATTTTATAAAAATGCTGATGAATTAGCTACAAACAATATAATTCTTGCAAAATATCAAGCACTTTTAGCTCCTGTAGAAAGAATTATAACTTCACTTACTTTTATTATAGCAATAGGATTTGGCTCATATTTAATGAGTTTAGGAAAAATTTCTATAGGTCAAATTGTTTCTTTTACTTATTATTTAAATATGCTAGTTTGGCCAATGTATGCTCTAGGAGATTTTATAAATTTAAAAGAGCAAGCTAGCGCTGCTATGGATAGGATAGATGAAACTTTAAATTATAAAGAGGAAATAAAAAATACAGATAATAAAAAAAGCGTCAATTTCCCATTGGATATAAAATTTGATAATCATAATTTTAAATATCCAAGTTCAAAAGAAAATATATTAAACGAAATAAACTTATCTATAAAAAATTCTAAATCTTTGGGGATTTTAGGAAAAACTTCATCAGGCAAAACTACTCTGATTAAACAAATTTTAGACTTATATAAGGTTGATAAATCTGATATATATTTTAATGATGATATTTCATCAGATATTTCTTTTAAAAGTTTTAAGGAAAATCTTGGGTATGTTCCACAAGAAAATATGATTTTTTCAGATACTTTAAGAAATAATATCTTATTTGCAAAAGAAGATGCCAGTGATGAAGAGTTGAATTCGGCAATAGAAATAGCAGATTTTAAAAAAGATATAGATGATTTTCCTGAAGGTCTTGAAACTATTACTGGAGAAAAAGGAGTTTCATTATCAGGTGGACAAAAACAAAGATTGTCTATTGCAAGAGCTGTATTAAAAAATCCAGAAATTTTAATCCTAGATGATGCTATGAGTGCTGTTGATGCCAATACTGAAAAAAATATTATTACAAATTTAAATAAATATAGGAACAATAAAACAACAATTATAGTTGCTCATAGGATAAGCCAAGTGCAAAATTGTGATGAAATTATTGTTTTAGAAGATGGAAAAATTGTTGAAAAGGGAAATCATTATGAGTTAATGAAAAATGACAAATGGTATAAAAAACAATATGAAAATCAAATTTTAGGTGATATGTATGATTAAGGCAAATGAAAAGAAAAATTATAATAAATTAAAAACTTACGCATTAGATGAAAAAAAGTCTTTGCTTATTGGATTTATTTTTTCTTTTTTGCGAACTATACTTGAAATAATCGGACCTATGATTATTGCTTTTATAATAAATGATGTATTAAAATCTAGGCTTACACCACAAAGCTACAAAAAAATTGCTATACTATTATTTATATATTTTATCGTTTTTGTATTGTCAGGAATTTTATTAAATAGATCTAGAGTTAATTTTCAAATTGCAGCTAATAAAATTGCATCAAAAGTACAAAAAGATGTCTATGATAAAGTATCAACTTTTCCAATTTCCTATTTTGATAATCTTCCATCAGGAAAAATCGCATCAAGAATAACCAATGATACAAATAAATTAAAAACAATGTTTCAACTATTGTTTTCTGATATTATAAATTCCTTAATATTAATCATTGGTCTATATATAACACTTTTATTTACTGATACAATTGCAGCTTTAATGCTTTTGATACTCATGCCTATTGTGTATTTGATATTTAAAACTTATTTAAATAAAACTTATGCATATACAAAAGATATAAAAATCTATACAGCAGATGTCAATGCAAAAATTAATGAATATATTCAAAATATGGAAATCATTCAAGTTTTTAATAGAGAAAATTATATTTTCAAAAAATTTGATAATATAAATAAAAAAATATACGATTTGAATATAAAATTATCCAAATTAAGATCTTATTCAGGTTATAGAGCTATGGATATTATTCAATTTTTAGCTATAATAATCGTGCTTATTTATTTTGGTCTTGGCTCAATTACAAATATATATTTTGTAACAATAGGTTCTTTATATATGGCAATAGACTATACAACTAAAATTTTCAATAATATCAATACAATAATTATGAGATTTGGAGATGTTGAAGATGCTCTAAGCTCAGCAAATCACATATTTGAACTTTTAGAAATGAAATCTATGGAAAAATTAGAAAATAAAAAAATAAATTTAGAAAATGACATTTATTTTGATGATATTTATTTTTCTTATGATAATGAAGATGTAATAAAAGGAATTACATTTGAAGTTAAAAATGGAACATCCCTTGCTTTTGTTGGGCAAACAGGTTCGGGCAAATCAACTTTGATAAATCTGCTTTTAAATTTTTATTTTCCAAGAAAGGGAAAAATATATATAGGAAATACCAACATTAATAAAATAAATAGAGATTTATTGAGAAAAGATATGGCGGTTGTTTTGCAAGATGCTTTTTTATTCAAGGCTAGCATAAAAGAAAATATTAGCTTGGGAGAAGATTTTACAGATAAAGAAGTTATAGAATCATTAAAAAAAGTTGGTGGACAAAAATTATTAAAACGAGGTATTGACAGCAAAGTTTTAGAAAATGGATCTAATTTAAGCCAAGGCGAAAAACAACTCATATCATTTGCAAGAGCTTATATAAGAGATCCAAAAATTCTGATTTTAGATGAAGCAACATCAAATATAGATACAGAAACCGAAAAAATAATTCAAGAAGGTATAAATGAATTAAAAAAAGACAGAACAACTTTTATAGTTGCTCATAGATTATCAACAATAAAAAATGTAGACAAAATTATCGTACTATCACACGGCAAAATTTTAGAAAGCGGCAATCACGAACAATTAATCCAAAATAATGGAGAATACAAAAAAATGTATCTAAAACAAATGAAAGAAAAATAAATTTAGAAAAACTTTTTCGTATAAATATAGATTTATGATATAATTATTTATAGGATGAAAATCCTAATTACAGGAGGTGATAAAATGAATTTTAATCAAATTATTCTATCTGTCGCCTTCATAATATTAGCTTTTTTTATAGGCTATCTTTGTAGAAAAAAAATAGGTGAATCAAAAATTTCTTCTGCAGAAGAATTATCTGCAAGAATTATTGATGAAGCAAATAGAGATGCCGAATCTCTAAAAAAAGATGCACTAATAAGTGCTAAAGATGAGATTTCTAAACGCAAAAAAGAAAGCGAGCAAGAAATTAATAAAAAAAATAATGAACTTGCTACAAAAGAAGGTCATCTTTTAAAAAAGGAAGAGAGTCTAGACAAAAGATCCTTATTATTAGATAAGAAATCTGATGAAATCTCTAGTGACCAAAAAAAGTTAAAACAAAAAGAAGACAGAATTGAGAAACTTATCGAAGAACAAGAGTTGAAGTTACAAGATATTGCTGGACTTACAACAAATGAGGCCAAAGATATTTTACTTCAAAGCTTAAAGAATGATGTTGTTCATGAACAAGCTAAAATCATTAAAGAATTTGAAGAAAAAACTAAAAATGAAAGTAAAAAATTAGCTTCAGAAATTCTAGCAACAACAATTCAAAGATATGCGGCTGATGAAGTAGCAGAAAGTACAGTTACAGTAGTATCATTGCCAAACGATGAAATGAAAGGTCGCATAATTGGAAGAGAAGGTAGAAATATCAGAGCTTTTGAACAATTATCAGGAACAGATATGATAATTGATGACACACCAGAAGCTGTAGTAATATCTGCATTTGAACCAATCAGAAGAGAAATAGCTAAAGTAGCATTGGAAAGATTAATACTTGATGGAAGAATAAATCCATCAAGAATCGAAGAAATGCTAATGAAAGCAGAAGATGAAGTTGAACAAAGAATAATTGAAGACGGACAAAGAGCAATTGAAGAAGTGGGAATACACAATCTTCATCCTCAACTTGTAAGACTTGTAGGAAAACTTAAATTTAGAACTTCTTATGGACAAAATGTTTTAAAGCATTCCATAGAAGTTGCAAAAATCGCTGGAATGTTAGCTCAAGAACTAGGACTCGACGACAAAGATGCTAAAAGAGGAGGCCTATTACATGATTTAGGAAAAGCCATAGATCATGAAGTAGAAGGAACTCATATATCAATAGGAGTCGAAGCTGCCAAAAAATATGGCGAAAACAAAAATGTAATTAATTGTATTGAATCCCATCACGGAGATGTAGAAGCTAATTGCATAGCTGCAATCCTAGTACAAGCATCAGATACAATTTCAGCAGCAAGACCTGGAGCAAGGAGAGAAAGCTTAGAAAATTATATTAAAAGACTAGAAAACTTAGAAGAAATTGCTAATTCATTTGATGGTATAGAAAAAACTTTCGCCGTTCAAGCTGGAAGAGAACTTAGGGTAATGATAAAACCTGAAAAAATATCAGACGATCAAATGGTTGTAATTGCTAGAGAGATTGCACAAAAAATCGAAAATGAATTAGAATATCCTGGTCAAATAAAAGTTAATGTAATTAGAGAATCAAAAGCAATAGAATATGCTAAATAAAATAAAAAGAGAGGAAAAATCCTCTCTTTTTTTGTGCTTTTTTAATGTTAACTATTTTGAAATAACATATAGATCATTAGTATTGATTATCAATTTTTACTAAAGATTCATTTTTTTTGTAGGAAAATTGACATTTATATATATATATATAATGGAACTATAAGCGTACTTGCTAAGGAGGAATACAAAAAAATGAATCATAA
>NZ_KV821167.1:0-40663 GCF_001815585.1 Anaerococcus sp. HMSC075B03 | reverse complement strand
AATTGTGCTTTACTCATTATTTCCTCCTAAATATTATAAGCTTACTATACCATAAATTTCATAAATTTACTACAATTACTCATATTATACCGTTTTTTTTGAATAATTTAAAATTATTTGCAAAAATATTTTTTCTGTGGTATATTACATTATATGCCACTTTAGCTCAGTCGGTAGAGCGCATCCATGGTAAGGATGAGGTCCTCAGTTCGATCCTGGGAAGTGGCTCCATTTTTTTGCCCATTTTTAATTTTAAAATTTTAAATTTTATAATTTTTACATTATTAAATAAATTTATTTCTTTTTTTGTTTATCCAATTTTAATAAAGAGACTTTTAAAAAATAAATTGATTTCATTTTTTATTAGTCTCTTTTTGAATTTTTATTACTAAAAAAATCAAGCCATAAATTTACAGCTTGATTTTTATTTTTTATTGATTTATTAAATTTAATTTTCTAAGCAAGGTCATAAAGGCTGATAATAATACTGCTACTACTGATGCTAGTACCATGCCTTGTAATTGGATTGAGCCAAATTTTATTGACAATCCTGAAAGTCCTGCTATAAATATTGTTGATGTTAGGATTAAATTTATTGATTTTGAATAGTCTACTTTTTGGTCTACTAATAATCTTATTCCGCTTGTTCCTATCATTCCGTATAACAAGAAGGTTACTCCTCCTATTACATCTCCTGGGATTGTTTGGATTAATGCTGCTAGTGGTCCTACAAATGCCATTAATATTGAAATAATTGCTGCTGCTCCTATAACTTGGACTGAATATACTCCTGTTATTGCCATAACTCCTATATTTTCTCCATAGGTTGTTGTTGGAACTCCTCCTACTAATCCTGAAAGGGCTGATGAGAAGTTATCTGCAAATATTGACCTGTGTAGTCCTGGATCTTCTAATAAATTTCTTCCTATAATATTACTTGTTACAACTTGGTGGGAGATGTGTTCGCTTGTTATTACTAATATTACTGGCAGCATTGATAAAATTGCTTCTATCGAAAATTTTGGTGCTGAAAAGTTTGGTAAGGTAAATAATTTTGCTTCTAAGACTGGTGTAAAATCTACCATTCCAAAAAATACTGAACAAATATATCCTACTACTATTGCTATTAGGATTGGAATTGTTGATAAAAATCCTTTAAATGATACTGAACCAATTATGGCTGTAAAAAGTGTAATTCCAAATATTATAAAATCTTTATAACTTGCTGTATCTGTCATCAAATTAGCTCCGATTGAACCGCCTGTTACTGTATTTCCTGCAAGCTCAAATCCTATTAGGGCAACGACTGAACCCATAGCTGCTGGTGGCAATACTACATCTATCCATCCTATTCCGAATTTATAAATTATATATGCCAAAAAACATCCTAGAGTTCCGACCACAATAAAAGCACCTTGCGCATATTGAAATCCTTGACTTGCAATAATAGCTGTTCCTGGTGCTAAAAATGCAAATGATGATCCCAAATAAGCAGGTGCTTTCTTTTTGGTAATTAATATAAATAATAATGTTCCGATACCATTCATAAAAAGTACTATTCCTGGATTTATTTTAAATAAAATAGGGACCAAGACACTAGCTCCAAACATTGCGAATGTGTGTTGGATTGAAAGTGGTAACAATAATTTAAATGGTAACTTATCTTCTACGTGGTAAATTTTTTTAGAATTTTTCATAATGCCTCCTTGTTTACATCAAAAGATATATTAGCAAAAAATGTAAAAATTGTCAATTATTTTTTTAATTATTAATTTTGTAATTTTTAAAGATTTTACGCAATATAAAAGACTCAGTATAAACTGAGCCTTAATTTTTTATATGTATATATCTTATTCTGCTGGTGAGATTGCTTCTACTGGACATACAGCTGCACATGATCCACAATTGATGCAAGCATCTTCGTCGATTTCGTATGCTGCGTCTCCTTGTTCAATTGCTTGAACTGGACATTCACCTTCGCATGATCCACATGATATACATGTATTTTCATCTATTCTATAAGCCATAATTTTACCTCCTAATTTGTTATATTAATATTATAGTAGTTAAATTAACTAATGTCAAATGATAGTAAATCTCAAGATTTTCTCATTTTTATCAATTATTTGTCAACTATTCTTCTTATATCCTTTGGGCAATAAGATTTTTCGATTTCTGTATCATCTTCTTCTATTCTTACTCTGATTTTGCATTTTTCTTTTACATAGTTGTTTTCTACAACTACTCCGATTCCATCTTCTGTTTGAATTTTTTCGCCTACTTTTGGCATTGATTTTTTTGCTATTTTATAGCTTTCATTTTCGTAAGATAGACAACACATTAGCCTTCCACACAAACCAGAAATTTTATTTGGATCTAGGGTTATATCTTGTTCTTTTGCCATTTTTATTGATAAGGGTTGAAAATCGCTCAAAAATCTTGCACAACAACATTTTTGTCCACAAATTCCTACGCTTGAAACCAATTTTGCATGGTCTCTTACTCCGATTTGTCTAAGTTCAATTCTATTTCTATAAATTGATGCAAGTTCTTTTACAAGTTTTCTAAAATCAACTCTATTATTTGATGAAAAATAAATGAGTAATTTTTTTCTATCGAAAGTAAATTCTGCTTCAATGGCATGAAGATTAAGTCCAAGATTGTCTGCCTTTTCTTGGCATATTTCTACAGCCTCAAGGGCATCTTTTCTATTTATTTCTTCTTCAACTAGATCCTCTTTACTAGCTTTTCTAATAATTTCATTTAATTCACGGTCAAAATCGCTTTTATTTATTTCTTTAATTGGCGTTTTAACTATTCCCATTTCAAGACATGAATTAGAATCAACTATGACCTTATCTCCAATATGTAAATCAAAATCTAGTGGATTAAAATAATATATTTTTCCTGCTTTTTTAAAGCTTATCCCTACTACTTTCAATATTTCTCCCCTCTCTATATATAAAAATAAGGAAATTTTCAACTGCCATGTCAAAATTTGCATTATTTTTAAATCCTTTTGTTATTTGTTCGGCTTTTCTTATTATCCTATCAATAGAATCAAAAGGTAAATTTTCTATTTTTCTCAAGTAAAATAAAACTTTCTTGTTCTCTTTTGCATTGTTCTTGTAATATTTTAATTTTATCAAATTATTGAAAAAATTTAAAATTTCTACAAATAATTCTTCCTTATAATCTTTTGCCTTTGAAAAGAAATCTTTATTTTTGTAATAAAAAGAAAAATTTCCAGAAATTATTTCACTTAATATATAGGATAGTTTTTCCCTGTCTACAAATTCATTTTCTATTTGACTTTTAAAACTTATGATTTGACATCTTGATCTAATAGTTTTTAAAAGACTATAAGCATTATTTGTTGTAAAAATTAAAATTATATAATCTTTTGCCTCTTCTATGCTTTTTAAAAGGGCATTTGAACTTTCAATGCTCAAATTTTCGCTATCTTTAATTATATATATTTTAATTTTTCCATTACTAGGCCTAAGATACATATCTTTTATCAAAAGTCTAATGGTTTTTATGCTTATGTTTTTTTCCTTGTCATCTTTTTCTATTATTTCAAAATCAGAATTTTCTTCAAGCTTGGTATTTATACCAAAATTATTAAAAACGCTCTTAGAAAATTCCAATGCCTTATCTAGATTATAAGAAGAGTTTTTTGATTCAAAGATATAGGCATTGGAAAGTTTATCATTTTTTATTTGATTTTCTAAAATTTCTATCATTTCAGATTCTTATATATTGGTCAACATCCAAAATAAATACAGTAGCTCCACCAACATTAACATCAACTGGTGCGCTTGTTGCCAAAAGTGGAGAATCTGCTGTCGGATTAATTACTGATGATTGAGTTGTTCTTTTTTTACAATTATCTTCAATAATTTGCTTTACTTCATCAAGATTTTCCTCTTCAATACCAATAAGAAGAGTAGTATTTCCTTCTCTCAAAAACCCACCTGTTGTTGCAAGCTTTGTTACCCTATATCTTTTGTCTGTCAAAGAATCCATCAAAAAATTTGCATCCGCATCTTGAACTATAGCTATTAAAAGTTTCATTTTTTCTCCTTTAAATATGTTTTTATAGTAGCCAAACAATTATCTACAACCGTATCAATACTTTTGTTAGCATCGATTGAAATAATTTCATCCTTAAACCTTTTGGATAATTCTATATAGCCATCATAAGTTTTTTTGTGAAAAGAATCATCTTCGTTTTCCAAACGATCAGAAATGAAATTTTTCCTTTTTCTATCAATGGCAGTTTTATAATCAATATTCAAAAACAAAGTTAAATCCGCCCTAATTTCTCCAATGGCAAAATCATTAATATTTTTAACTTCGTCTACACCAAGACCTCTTCCAATTCCTTGATAAAGCATAGAACTAAGAACAAATCTATCACAAAGAATTATAGAACCCTTCTCCAACAAAGGTCTAAGCTTCTCACCTACCAATTGAGCCCTACTTGCTGCATACAACAAGGCCTCACACCTTGGATTCATTTCTATATTTTCATTATCCAAAATAATTTCTCTAATTTTTTCTGAAATATCAGTTCCACCAGGTTCCCTAAACTTATATATATCATACCCATCTTCCAAAAGCTTATTATAAACTTTTTCCAAGACAGTAGTTTTTCCAGAACCATCAGGACCTTCAAATACAATTAATAATCCATTCATATTATTATTATATCAAATACTTCAAACATTTAATAGTTTTATAAAACATTCCTTGATTAAAAAATTTTTATAAATTTAAAAACAAAATTCGTAAGAAAATTTCAAATTTTTTTAAAAATTCTAATAGAAAAATTTAAAATCAAAAATAATTTTTTGCAAAAAAAAAGACCAGTAAAGGTCTTTGTTTCTTAGACTTATTCTTCGTCTTCTTTTTCTTCAGTTTCATTAACAGTTGGTACGTCAGCTGCTGATTCGCCTTCGCTATCTTCATCAACAACAACTTCTTCTTGAGGTTCTTGAAGTGAACAAACAACTTCATCTGTTTCAAGTAAAATATTGATATTTTCATCTTTTGCAATATCAAAATCAGCTACTGTGAATGAATCCCCAATTTGCATATCAGTAACTTCCAATTCTGCATATTGTGGAATATACATTGGTAAACATTCAACTTCAACTGTATCAATATTTTGAACCAATACAGAAGGTTCAACCCTAATGTCATCTCTTCCATTTAAGTAAACTGGAACAGAAACTCTGATAGCTTCCTTAGCATTGATTGCTTGGAAATCTACATGGAAAAATTGAGATTTAAATGGGTGCATTTGATAATCTTTAATAAGTACTGGTACCTTTTCTCCGTCAATATCTAAGTCAATAATTGTAGTTGTACCTGCTTGAGACAATACTTTTTCAAAATCTCTAGAAGTAAATTGTACATTTATATTTTCTTTATCTTTAGCATATACAACACCTGGTACAATAGCTTGTTGTCTAAGTTTATTAACTTTATTTTTTCCGACAGCTTCTCTTTTTTCTGAATTTAAAACTATATCTGCCATTGCTTCCTCCTTATTTTCTAACTTTCATACTGATTAATTATACCTTATTTAAAAGGATTTGACAATAATAATCTAATTATTTAAAATTTCTCCTACAAAATAAAAAAAATGGGTATATTAATATAGAAACAATTATACATTTTAGGAGGTATAAATGACAGAAAGAAAGAAAAAATTCGGTGAAGAAGAAATCACAGTAATAGGCGAAGAACTAAAAGTAGGAGATAGCGCTCCAAACTTTAAGGCAATAAATAACGACTTGTCAGAATATGATTTTTATAAAGAAGAAGAAGGAAAAATAAAAATTATATCAGTAGTACCATCACTTGATACATCAGTTTGCGAAATACAAACAACAAAATTCAACAAGGCTGCAGCAGATATAAGCCCTGACGTTTCAATCGTAACAATATCAAACGACCTTCCATTTGCCCAAGCAAGATTTTGCTCAGCAAAAGGAATAGATCAAGTAAAAACAGTATCAGATTACAATTTCTTAGATTTTGCAGACAAATACGCAACCCTAATCAAAGAATTAAAACTACAAAACAGAGCAGTTTTCGTTGTAGATAAAGAAAACAAATTAGTTCACGTGGAATATCTAGAACAAAACACAGAATTGCCTGATTATAAAGCCGCATTAGAAGCTGCAAAAAAATTGGTATAAATAAAATAAATCTTTAAAATCACAAAAAATAGCTAGAGAAATCTAGCTATTTTTTATGTAAAATAAAAAAGCAAAATCAAATTTGAATTTGCCTTTATAAATAAATTTACAATTATCTAAGTATAAAAATATTTTATACTCTTAATCTAAAAATTTAAAATAAAATTATGCATACCTACATTAAAATCATATGCAATTTATTTAATTAGAAAATTTTTTATAGTATTTAATAGTTGAAAATCTTCTTCTCATATAATTAAGGAATCTCTTAAAATTTTTATCATTCTCATACCAAGTTGTAAAAACATAGCCTTTCTTTAACATTTTTAAAGCCAAGTCTTTATCTTTTCTATTAACATATTTTTTCAAAACTGATGGATCAACATACAACCATAATCCATTTTCATATTCATAATAGCATGGTTCATCTTTATTAAAAATTAAATCATCTACAAGATATTTAATAAAATTATTATTGGCTGCATTCATATAAAAACTTGACCTGCCTTGTCTTATATTTATTTCAAATACCTTATACTTTCCATCTCTCTTATCATATTTCAAATCAAAATTTGCAAAACCTGTATAAGAAATTTCTTCCAAAAATTTCTTATATTGCTTATATATATTGTCATCTCCCATTGTTACCAAAGCATTATAATTTCCGATATTTAAAGGTAAGACCTCATCTAACAAACACTTGCCAAGGCTCATCATTTTTACTTGTGAACTTGTATTTACATAAGCATTTAAAACATACATATCTGAACTATCTCCTGGAATAAAATCTTGTGCTATCATTTTTCCAGTATATCCAGCATTATAAATTTGATTTAAAGTTTTCACTAATTCTTCATTGTTGTGAATTTTATAAGCTTTTTTCTTACCCTCAAAATGAGTATTATAAAATTCAATTGAATCATTTGCCTTTAATGCTATAGGATAAGACAATTCTGATTCAATTTTTTTAATTGATTCATCTGTATTGTCATTTGTAATAACTGTGTCAGGATAATCTAGACCATATTTTTCGCAAATTTCATAAAAATCAATTTTATTTTCCAATTTCTCTTGCATATATTTATCAACGTAATTAAATAGATAATAATCTTTTAATTTTTCTTTATTATTAACAAGCAAAGATGAATAACCATCGGAACAAGAAATCAGAATCAATTCATAATCTTTATATTTTTTCTTTAATTCTATCAGTTCCTCTACAAAAACATTATCGTCTTCAAAATTTTCATTTGTATGTACTTCACATATTTTAGAATCTCTTGTATCTCTTAAATTTTTTATTCCCATACAAATAGATTTTATTCCATAAAGCTCATGGGCACTTCTTGCAACACCATAAGCATTTAAATCTGTACCTAAAATTACTAATTTAAATTTTTTCATATACTTCGCCTTTTATTAAATTTTTGCCATTTTAAATCACTTTATAATTATACCATAAAGAAAAATAAATGCTTTTCAATTATATAAAAGACTTTCTAATAACGATAAGGTTGTAATAGAACCTACTCCATTTTTGCAAGTAACAATTTTTATATCTAAATCTTTTATATCCTCATAATCAACATCGCCATACATATTTCCATCTACAAAACTTACTCCTGCATCAATTATTATTTGTCCATTCCTAAAATAATCTTTATTATAATAATTTGCTTTTCCAATGGCAGATATAAATATATCACAATTCTTAATTTTTTCTTTTTGATTTTTTGTTTTTGAATTAAAGAGTGTTACTGAAGCTTTTTTATAATTTAAATACATAGCTAATGGTTTTCCAATAACATTAGTTGAATTAGCTATTATTATATCCTTTCCCTCCAAGTCTAAATTCATATAATTAATAAATTTTATAATAGATTTTACTGTTTGTGGTAAATTCTCAAATTTTTTATTCATTATTTTCCCTAAAGAATCATACTTAAAGCCATCTAAATCATTAAAAGGAATATTTTCTCTTAAATAATCTAGATCTGTCGACTCTAAGAGAGGTTGGAGAACTATAAAACCATCAATATCATTTAAATTATTACAATAATTTATTATATCTAAATGATTATCTTCTTTACTAAATTCTTTATCAATATAATCAATATTAAATTCATTACATCTTCTTATAATTGCATTTTTATATTGATTTACAGCTAAATCATTATTTTGAGATATTATTAATAAGCTTTTCTTTTTATTGCAATATTTTATATTTTTTAATATATCATTTTTTATTTCATTTGACTTAATAATCTTCATAATTTAATCCTAAAAAAACACCCCTAAGGGTGTTTTTAATTTATTTAATTAAAATATTCTTCTTGCTCCTGCAAATACTCTTTGACTCCATGAATTATAGATATTTCCAATTTGAACTCCAACTCCTGGACTTACTGCATGAACATAATTACCATTATAATCAACAATCATTCCTACATGGTCTATAGATCCGCTTTGATTAAAGAATACAAGATCTCCTGGTTGCAAATTATTGATACCTACTGAATATCCATTAGAGAATTGTGCAGCAGAATTTCTATTTAAATTAACTCCAATTTGTTTATATGCATAATAAACTAATCCTGAACAATCAAATCCACTTGGAGATGTTCCGCCCCAAACATAAGGATAACCAACAAATTGTCTAGCAATATTTGCAGCAGCTTGTCCACTTGCTGAAGCTTGAGGTGTTTGAGTTGCGGTTTGTTGTCCAATTGCATTATTATTTGATTTATTATTTTCTACAACTTGTTGTGGTTTAGCAACTTCTTTACTTGAAAGTAGATTTGCACTTATATATCCACTTCTTCCATTATAGTTTACTTTCAACCATCCATTAGCTAATTGTCCACTAACTTTATCTCCCATAGTATAAGAACCTATTATACTGTATGATGTTGATGCACCTGATCTAACATTTAATGCAGCTGTATTTACCCAACCTGTATAAGCTTGAGATTGAACTGTATTTTCTTGTTTTGCTGGTGTATTGTTTTCTTGTTTTTTCTCAACAACTGGTTTTTTAACTTCTGTATTTGATAAACAGTTTGCAGATACATAAGCAACTTGTCCATTATAACTGATTTTTAACCAACCATTTTGAAGTGTTCCTGAAACTTTATCTCCTGTTGACAATGATCCAATAATGCTAGAACTTGTTCCTGCTCCACTTCTTACATTTAATGCACTAACATTTACCCATCCAGTATAACTTGTTGCTTGGCTAGCTTGTGCTTTTTTAGCTTCTTCAGCTTTTCTTGCTTCTTCGGCCTTTTTAGCTTCCTCAGCTTTTCTTGCTTCTTCAGCTTTTTTAGCTTCTTCAGCTTTTCTTGCCTCTTCTTGGGCTATTAAATCTTCTTGGTTAGTATCTTCTACAGCTTGATCAGATAAAAAGTCTAATTTTATGTATCCTTTATCAGTTTTTAACCAACCATCTTCAACTTGTCCACTTACTTTAGTATTTTTATTTAATACGTCTATTACGTTATTTTCTTGATCATTTTTTGAAGACCTAACATTTAATGATTCTACAGCTACAAACTTTTCAACTACAGGGCTTTGTTCTAAAGCTTGTTCAACTGTATTTTGATTTTTATTTTGATCTTCTTCTTTATTTTCTTGAATTTTTTCATCTACAGCTTTAACTATAGCATCTTCACTTGATGATTCAAAAAGTGTAGGATCAGCCAAATTTCTTGTTTTAGATAATTTTGCATCTTTTTTTGTCTCTGTTTTTTCTGCAAATTTAGTATTTTTAACTTCGTTAGAATAATCTTTTTTTACAGAATTAACTTTGGATGCATATTCTTTTTCAATATAAGATACATTATTTTCTAATACCTTTTTTGATTGATCTTCTTTATCTAAATTATTAATCGTAGAAGCATAAGCAGAAGCACCTATTGTAACTGCGGCTAACACTCCTATTGTCGATCCTATATTTTTCTTACTCATTGTTTCCTCCGTTTAAAATTTGTTTTTTTATCTGTTATGAAATCTAGAATAATAATATAACTTTTTAACAAAATAGTCAATAAGAAGTTACAAAAAAATTACACTTTTTAACATATTTTTTATATTTATTTGTGAAAACACTTGTATAATCCCAATTTATTTAAAATATTTGAAGAATTATTTTTATTTCGTAACTTTTTTTATATTTTTTTCTTATTTGTTACAAATTTATTTTTAAATTTTCCAATAAAAAAACTACCCTATTTATATTAGGATAGTTAAATTTAATAAAAATAGAGTAAATCTATAAGCCGTGTTCTGTTAAAAATAATCATCTATCTAGGCTAATTGTCACCAATTAGCTCAAGCGAACTACCATACTGGACCGTTTCGAGTAGAAATCCTAATGTCCCTTTTGTTCTTGCACCGGATGGGGTTTACACAGCATAATTATCACTAATTATCTGGTGAGCTCTTACCTCACCGTTCCACCCTTACCAAAAATTTTTGGCGGTATACTTTCTTTTGCACTTGCCTGAAGGTCGCCCTTACTAGACGTTATCTAGCATCCTTACTCTGTGGTGCACGGACTTTCCTCGTCATTGACGCGATTATTCAATTTACTCCGTTATTTATTTTATCATAATTTTTTTATTTGTAAAGATTATATAAATTCTCTATATGAATCTTTTTTTGCACAAGTGTATATTCCCGTTGCAAAATTTTTTTCTAATAAATCTTTTATCATATAAATAATATGATTTTCGCTTGCGAAATGTCCTGGATCGACTATATTTATTTTTTTACAATTATCTATAGCCTCATGATATTTTACATCACTTGTTACAATAAGATCACAGCCTTTTTTAATTGCATCATTTATAAAATCACTGCCAGCTCCTCCACAAAGAGCAACTTTTTTTATTTTTTTATTTTTATCTCCATAAAGTATAAGTCCTTTGCAATTTAATTTTTCTTTTACAAATTTAGAAAAATCATAAGCTGTTATTTCATCTGTATATCCAAATCTTGCCATAGGATTTTCATTATTTGTATCTAAATTTGAAATATCTTTAAGCTCTAAAAGTTTTGCCAAATTATCATTCACTCCGCCTTTACCTATATCAAGATTGGTATGCATGGCAAAAACTGTAATATCATTTTTAATTAAATCTTTAATAATCTTTCCCTTTTCTTCGTTTAAGTCTATTGATTTAATTGAAGAAAATAAAAATGGATGATGATTTATAATCAAATTACAAGATTTCTCTTTTGCTTTTTGTATTGTTTGTTCGTCAATATCCAAAGAAATCATTATATTTGTTAGGTCATTTTCAATATTTCCAATTTGAAGTCCAGAATTGTCCCAATCTTCTTGTAGTGACAGTGGAAATCTTTCTTCCAAAAATTTAATTATATCTTTTATCTTCATAATATTTAACCTCTTCTATTGCTTGTAATCTTTCTTCAATAAGATCTACTCCTTGTTTATTTACTGAAAATTTTTCTATATTTTCTTTAAATTTTATATTTTTCTTATAAATTTGTTCAAGTCTTTTTTTTAATAATGGATTGAAATCTTGGTAGATAAATTTACCAAAATAAATTTCTCCCAAAGAAAGTTTTCTATCTTTTCCATTCTTAAATCTAATTATATCGTAATGTTTTCTTCCATCTTTAATAAGAAAATCCTTGTCAATAAAAAAACTATTTTCATTTAAAAATTTTCTTAACTTTTCATTGCCAATATTTCCTTCACAAATTACATAATCAAGTTTTCTTATCTTTTCTATATTATTAGAAATAATTTCAATTATAGTAACTGCACCCATTCCTGCAATTATGGCTATTTGATTGTCTTTTATTCCTATATCATTTAGTCCGTCACAAACTTTTGTTTTTATTATTTGTTTTAAATTATCATCTAGCTTTTCTTCTAGTTTTTGAAGGCTTTTTTTTGAAATATCTGTTGCAAGAATTTCTTTTGATATTTCATTTTTTGCTAAATATAAAGGGACTAATCCATGATCAGTCCCAATATCAATTACTTTTTTACCTTCATCAACTAGCTTTGCTATTTTTTCTAGTCGTTTTGTAATTTTCATTTATAAAAAGTCTTTCAATAATTCACTCTTATTAGGCGATTTTAATTTTCTTAGCGCCTTTGCTTCTATTTGTCTAATTCTCTCGCGTGTAACATCAAATTCTTTGCCAACTTCTTCTAATGTTCTTGGAGTTCCATCTATAAGTCCAAATCTTAATTGTAAAACTCTTTTTTCTCTTGCTCCAAGACAAGATAAAACATCATTTAGTTGATCTCTTAGCATTGAATAATTTGCTGCATCATCAGGATTTATAGCTGTATCATCTTCTATAAAATCTCCCAAGTGGCTATCTTCTTCTTCGCCGATTGGTGTTTCCAAACTAACAGGTTCTTGGGCAATTTTTCTTATCTCTTGAACTTTTTCAACTTCAATTCCCATTTGCTCAGCAATTTCTTCGTTTGATGGATCACGACCTAAATCTTGAACTAATTGTCTTTGAATTCTAACTAATTTATTAATTGTTTCAACCATGTGAACAGGAATTCTAATTGTTCTAGCTTGGTCGGCAATAGCACGAGTTATCGCTTGTCTTATCCACCAAGTTGCATAAGTTGAAAATTTAAATCCTCTGTTGTAATCATACTTATCAACTGCTTTCATAAGCCCCATATTTCCTTCTTGAATCAAATCCAAAAAGCTCATTCCACGACCTACATATTTTTTTGCAATTGATACAACAAGTCTTAAATTTGTTTCTGCCAATTTTTGTTTTGCCCTATTTGCATCAAATATTGCCCTATTTAATCTTTTTACATCGTCTGCATCAAATCCTTGATCTTCAAAAATTTTCTTGCACAGATTTTTGGTTTTTGTAAATCTTTCCAAATCTTTTATACTTGATTCTGAAAGTGGTTTATATTCATAAACTTGCCTGGCTTTGTTTGAAAAATTAATTAGATCGCTAATTATTAGCTTATCATTGGTTTTCAAAATTTCATTTTCAGCTCCCTTTTTGTAAAGGTCTGAAAAAGCTAAATAAATTAGTGAAACTATATCGTCAGATTCTTTTGTTGCAACTAATTTTCCAAAATTATCAAATAAATCACACAAAATATTTGCTTCTTTTTCACTTAATTCTTTGTCAGCTATAGATTTTTGTGCAATATTGCAAATTAATATTTTAGATTTTATGGCTTCCAATTGTTCATCTGTTAATTCTTGATTTAACATATTTTCAAATTGATTTCCAATTTCAATCAATGACTCAAGATTTGTTTTTGTTTCTTCATCTAATTCTTTATTTTCTAAAATTGATTGATTTGCACCAAGTATAGTTAACGAAAGGTCTCCATAAAATATATCTAAAGCAAGTTTTACTTTATTTTGTTTGGTAAGTTTTTTGCCACTTTTACTCCTGAATGCTATATCTCCTAGCTCCATTTTTTTCGCCAAAAATATTTCTTCGTGAGCATCTAATAGCTTAACTTTTCCAATTTCTTTTAAATACATTTTTACAGGGTCATCCAACTTTATACCAGTGATAGCTTCATCTTGTATAAACTTTTTTTCTAACTTTTGCTTGTTAGAAACTTTTTTCATGTGATCTTCAAGTTTTTCATCTGAAAAATCTTCATCGTCATCATTATCAAGATCTTCTCTGATTTCTTCGTCATCTTCATCTTCGTCCAAAACAGTTCTTTGTTCTTCAACAATCTCTATTCCATTGGATATAATTTGGCCTATAACATATTTTTTGCTTTCATCTTCCATTTCTTTAAAGGTCTCAAAAGTGTAAACTTGTTTGTAAGTTACAACTCCATCTTGAGATTCACTAATAGATTTAAATTCATCTATTATTTCCCTTAGAAGATCATCTTCTAGCATCTTTTCGTTATCACTAGTCATAAGTCTCCCCTCCAGCTTTGAAGTGATTAGTCTCTATTTCTTAACTTTTTTAAAAGTTTTTTTCTATTTTCTAAATTTATTTTTTCTTTTAATTCATTTCCTACAATCTTATTGGACTTATCTTTGATGTAATCTATAATAAATTGGTAGTCATTTGAAAAATTTTCGCTTATTTTATCAAAACCATTTTTATCAATATATTGTTTTATTTCAAGCAATTTTTCATCCACTATTACTTGATCAAAAAAATCTTTATTTTCATCATACTCATCTTTTTGATTAAGATATAATCTTAACGTTTCAAGCTCATTTGTAGAAACGGAATATTTTTTTCTTTCAATAATTGTGTTTTGATTGGTGTTAAAATTTTTAAAATCATTTTTATTATAAAAACTATCTTTATTTTGATTTTTGTAAGTCTTTTTGTAGTTATCATTATACTTTAAGACAGATTCTTTTAAAGTAGATTTATCTATATCAAAAAGTTTGCTTACATTATTTATAAAAATTTCTCTAGTAAGATCTGATTTTATTGAAGATAAAAATTCTATAAATAAATTTAATTTTTCAAATTTTTCATTGTCCTTACTTTCCGCATATAAGTCGAGAATTTTATTATACTTGTAATTGTAAACATCACTAGCCTCATCCATTTTTTTAATAAAAGCATCTCTGCCATATTTTTTTACAAAATCATCTGGGTCAAGACCTTTTTCAAGGCTAATTATATTTGGTTTTATTCCTTCATCTAATAAAATTTCGATTGCCCTATCTGTAGCTTTTATTCCAGCATTATCTTCGTCGTAGCAAATATAAACATTTTTTGCATATCTTTTTAAAAGTTTTGCCTGATCGCTTGTAAGTGATGTCCCAAGACTTGCCACAGCTTGGTCAATACCTTGATTATTTAAACCAATTACATCCATATATCCTTCAACCAAGATAATATCTTTATTAGATTGTTTTTTGAAAATATTTAAACCATAGAGGTTATATCTTTTTTTGAAAACTTGACTTTCTGGTGAATTTAAATATTTTGGCATAGTAGAATCAATACTTCTTCCACCAAATCCAATAACTTTTCCATAGTGATTTATAATTGGAAAAATTAACCTATTTCTGTACTTATCATAATATTTTCCATTTTGGGATTTTTTAATTAAACCCAAATTTTCAATATCATCCAAAAGATAATCTTTATTTTTTACATAAGATAATAAATCATCCCAAGAATTTTTGGCAAAACCTAGCATAAAAGTATTTACAATATTTGACCTAAATCCTCTGTTTTTCAAATAAATTTGACAAGCCTTATCAGTCAACAAATTTTTGTAAAAATACATCATTATATCTTTATTAATGTCGTAATATCTATTTAAAATTTTATTTTCTTTAGAAGATTTTGTATCATCAAGTTTTATACCAGCTTTTTTAGCCAAATATTTCATAGAATCAATGTAGGAAAGTCCTTCTTTGTGCATAATAAAAGAAACAACATCTCCACCTTCGCCACAACCGAAGCAATGAAATAATTGTTTCCTATCATCAACTGTAAAGGATGGTGTCTTTTCATTGTGAAAAGGACACAAACCCTTATAAGAGTTTCCAGATTTTTTTAAATCTACATAATCTCCAATAATTGCTACAATATCTGAATTTCCTAAAATTTCATTTTTCTTTTCATCAGATATAAACACCATTAAACCACCCCTTGATATAAAAGCTATTATACTTTTGTAATTTTTTTATTCAATAAATTAAAATAAAATAAAAAATAAGAATCCTAGATAAATTAGGATTCTTATTTGAAAATTTTTTTAATTATTTTTTCTTGACCTTTTGAATATGGTGGATATTTTATTTTTATATCAATATTGTTCGACCTAATCATTATAGATTTTCTGTTTGAAAAATTCATAAAACCAAATTTGCCATGATAACCGCCCATTCCACTTTCTCCAACTCCTCCAAATTCTAAATTAGGATTTGTCAAATGCATTATCGTATCATTTATACAAACTCCACCAGATGATAAATCATAAGTTAATCTATCAATATGTTCTTTATCTTCACTAAAAATATACATTGAAAGAGGCTTATCCATAAATTTTAATTTTTCTATTACTTTAAAAATATCATCGTATTCTATCACCGGAAGAATTGGTCCAAAAATTTCTTCTTGCATAATTTTATTTGAAAAATCTACATCATCAATTATTGTAGGCTCAATTTTTAAAGTTTTTGAATTATACAAACCACCAGTGTAAATATTTTGACCTTCCATCAAATTAATAAGTCTTTCAAAAGAATTTTTGTCAATTATTCTTGGATAATCAGGATTTTCCGATGCTCTATCGCCATAAAATTCTAATATCGTTTGTTTCATCAATCTTAAAAGTTCTTTTTTAACATCTTTATGAACCAACAAATAATCTGGTGCTACACAAGTTTGTCCGCTGTTTAAAAGCTTTCCCCAAATAATTCTTTTTGCGGCGAATTTTAAATTTGCACTTTCATCAACTATGCAAGGAGATTTGCCACCAAGCTCAAGCGTAACTTTAGTCAAATTTTCACTTGCTTTTTTCATAATAATTTTTCCAACTTTTTGAGAGCCAGTAAAAAATATATGGTCGTATTTGTAAGATAAAAGTTCATCATGACTTACTTTTTCATTATCAACACAATAAATAAACGCCCTATCAAAACTTTCATCCAATAATTTTTTTATTATTTTTGATGTATAAGAAGATTTTTTTGAAGTTTTTAAAATTACAGTATTACCACTTGAAATTGCATTTACAATTGGATTTATTGCAAGCAAAAACGGATAATTCCATGGAGAAATAACTAGAGTTACACCCAAAGGTTCATATCTTGTAAAAGATTTTGCAGGCATTGCCTCCATATTTGTAATCTCTCTTGTATCTTTCATCCAATCCGATAAATTTTTTAAAGAAAAATCTATTTCTGCAAAGGCACTTGCAATTTCTGAAATATAAGATTCTGTGCTTGATTTATTTAAATCCATTTTTAAGGCATAAATAATTTCTTCCTTATACTTATCAATAGATTTTTTTAAAGTTATTAATGTTTTTTTTCTAAAATCTTCTGTGTTGGTTAAGCCAGTTCTAAAAAATATTTTTTGTTCATTTATAATTTTTTCTAATTCTTTCATATCTTACCTCGCTTATTTTACCTATACCCAATTTTAAACAATAAAAAAACACCAGCTTAAATTATTAGGCTAGTGAAAAATTATTTTTTTGATTTTTAATCATATAGCTTTATTCCCATTCTTCAAGCTCAACTTTTTTAAAAATTTCATCTATAAGTTCTTTTTCAGCAATATCAGGACTAAAGGCTGTTGCACTTCCACAAGAGACTGCAAGTTTATATGAATCAAGTTTTGAAAATCCTTTCATATAACCATAAATATATCCTGCAACCATGCTATCTCCACTTCCTACAGAATTAATTAATTTTCCTTCAATAGGTCTTGCTTTATAAACTATATTACTATCAATAAACATTGAGCCATCTTTACCAAGTGAAACAATTACATTTTCAGCTCCTTGGTCAATTAATTTTCTTGCATATTTTACAATTTTTTCATCACTATCAATTTTATCTTCAAAAATTTCTTCAAGCTCTTTTTTATTTGGCTTTACCAAAAATGGTTTATAAGATGAGAGTTTATATAATTTTTTACCAGAAGTGTCTAGAGCAAATCTTACATTATTCATTTCAAGTAAATTTACTATAACCCTATAAAAATCATCTCCCAAAGATTTTGGAATTGAACCAGATATTATTACAAAATCATCTTCTTGCAATTGGTCTAAATAATTTAAAAATTCTTCAATTTCTTCTTCTTTAATTTGAGGACCTTGGGCATTTATTTCAGTTTCTGTTTCATATTTTAATTTCACATTTATTCTAGAATCATCTTCGATTCTCGTAAAATCTTCCTCGATTCCCAAATCATTTAATTTTTTTCTAATAAAATCTCCTGTAAATCCACCAAGAAAACCAATATTTATTGAATTTTCTCCAAGATTTTTCAAAAGTTTTGAAACCATTATTCCCTTTCCGCCAGGATATTTTTCTTCACTATTACTTCTTAAAGTTTCTCCATCCAAAAATTCATCTATTCTTAGAACATAATCAATTGATGGGTTTAAGGTAAGTGTGTAAATCATTTCTCCTCCTCAATAATTTCATTTATTTTTTTATTTATTTTAGAAAATAAATATTTTTAATTTAATATCAACTCTTATCCAAAAAAATGAGTCAAGATTATTATAGTACATTTCACATAGAAATGGAGCTTTTTACTTTAAATATTGATTTTTTCTTTTCAACTTGTACAGTTAATATACAAAAATCATTTGAATCGAGGTGAAAATAATGACATTTTTAATTCAATGGATTGCAAACGCAATTAGTCTTTATCTTCTTGATATTTTATTTGATGGAATAACTTTTACAGAAAATAAGGCAATAATAATTACAGCTTTAATATTGATGTTTGTAAATGCAATTATAAAACCAATTTTAAAATTATTATCTCTACCATTAACAATTGTAACTTTTGGTTTATTTTCTTTTATAGTAAACGCAATTGTTTTACAAATTACATTTAATCTTGCAAGTGGTGCAAGCATAAATTCATTTGGAACCGCTTTAATTGCATCAATAATTCTTGCAATAATAAATCCTGCAATAAGCAATTTTTTCGACAAAAAATAAGACTCTTGTATTTTTTACAAGAGCCTTTTTTGTTACAATTCAATTTTTATGACAATTTAAATTTTTCCTCATCTTTTATTAATTCTTTTTCTTTAATTTCTATATCATCAATTCTTATAAATCTATCCTTAGCCAATTTTTCCAAAAATAAATCTATTTTTTCTCTATCTCCTTGAATATTTAATTCAACATCTCCATCATATAAATTATTTACATCTCCAGTTAAGCCAAGTTCATTTGCAAGCAAATAAGATTTATATCTAAAGCCAACTCCTTGGACTCTCCCTTTAAAAATCATATTGTATCTTTTCATTTTTTACTCCTTTCTTATTTTCTACCCATCAAAATTAAAAAATATTTCTTTACAAAAATTATTATAAGCATATAATAAAAATAACACCCCCACACGGTGTTAGTTAGGAGGTAAAATGAAAGAACGCTTTGATGTTAGTGGAATGACTTGTGCATCTTGTCAGGCAAATGTTCAAAAAGCTGTCGAAAAACTCGGCGTTGATTTTGTAAATGTAAATCTTATTTCGGAAACCATGACTGTTTCTTATGATGATGGAAAAATTTCTGAAAATGATATTATAAAAGCTGTAGAAAAAATTGGCTATGGAGCAAAGGTAAAAAATAAAAATAATTTAAAAGAAAATAATAAAACTTTTGATGAAGAAAAAATTGTCAAAAACAGATTAATTATTTCTTTTATATTTTTGATTCCATTGATGTATATTTCTATGGGACACATGATAAATCTTCCACTTCCTCATTTTTTAATGGGAGCGCGTGGCAGTGTAAACTTTGCTTTTTTGCAATTTTTATTAACCTTGCCAATAGTTTTTGTAAATAGAATTTTTTATATTTCTGGTTTTAAAGCTCTTTTTAACAAAGCATCTAATATGGATACTTTAGTAGGACTTGGATCTTTTGCCGCATTGATTTATGGAATATTTGCCATAATGAGAATGGCTTATGGTCTTGGCTTTGAAAAATTTGAAATTGTAGAAAATTATAGACATAACCTATATTTTGAATCATCAGCAATGATTTTGACTTTGATTACTTTGGGAAAATATTTCGAAAAAAAATCTAAAGGTCAAACAAAAAAATCTTTGGAATCTTTAATGAATCTTGCCCCAAAAAAAGCTAGAATTTTAAAAGATAAAAAAGAAGTAGAAATCTTGGTTGAAGATTTGAAAAAAGGAGATTTGATTTTGGTTAGACCAGGAGAGGCAATTCCTGTTGATGGAATCGTAAAAGAAGGTTCATCTCTTGTTGATGAATCTGCAATAACTGGCGAATCAATTCCTGTAAATAAAAATATTGGAGATGAAGTTATTTCTGCAACTTTAAATAAACAAGGCTCTTTTATATTTGAAGCTACAAAAGTCGGAGAAGATACTACGCTTTCAAAAATAATTGAGCTTGTAAATCAAGCAAATGAAACAAAAGCACCAATAGCAAAGCTTGCCGATAAAATTTCTGCAATTTTTGTTCCAACTGTAATGATACTTTCTTTAATTACTTTTGTAGTTTGGATGATTTTAGGATATGGTTTTGAATTTTCTTTAAATTTTGCAATTTCTGTTTTAGTAATTTCTTGTCCATGTGCTTTGGGACTTGCAACTCCAATGGCAATTATGGTTGCTACAGGAAAAAGCGCCCAATTTGGACTCTTATTTAAAAATGCAGAAAGCTTAGAAAATCTTCACAAAGTTGATACAATTTTACTAGATAAAACTGGAACAATAACTGAAGGAAGACCACAAGTTACTGATATAATTTCAGAAATTGATGAAAATGAATTTATAAAAATTGCAAGCTCAATCGAAAATAATAGCGAGCATCCCCTATCACATGCCATAAGCGAATATGCAAAAGATAATAATATTCAAGCAAAAAATATAGAAGATTTTGAAGCGATTTCTGGTAAGGGAATAAAAGCAAAATATGAAAACAAAATTTATTATGGTGGAAATATTTCCTTGATGAAAGAAAAAAATATAGATTTAAAATCCTATGAGAAAAAAGCTGATAAATTTTCAAATGAAGGAAAAACTTCTATGTATTTTGCTGATGAAAAAAATGTAATTGGAATAATAGCCGTTCAAGATAAACCAAAAAATTTATCAAAAATTGCAATTGATGAAATGAAAAAAATGGGCTATGAAGTTAGGATGATTACAGGAGATAATGAAAAAACTGCTGAGGCAATAAAAAACGCCTTAAATATTGACGAAAAATACGCAGAAGTTTTGCCCCAAGACAAGGAAAAAGAAATTAAAAATTTGCAAAAACTAGGAAAAAAAGTCTTGATGGTTGGAGATGGAATTAATGATGCGCCAGCCCTTGTTAGAAGTGATGTGTCAATGGCAATAGGAAATGGAACAGATGTAGCCATAGAATCTGCCGATATTATTTTAATTAACAATAATATTTTGGATATTGTATCAGCATTAAAACTTTCAAAATCAACCATAAAAATCATTAAAGAAAATCTTTTTTGGGCATTTTTCTATAATATAATTGGAATCCCACTTGCAGCAGGTCTTCTCTATCCTGCTTTTGGGTTAAAACTTTCCCCAATGTTTGGAGCCTTTGCCATGAGTTTTTCATCAATATTTGTTTGTTTAAACTCACTAAGACTTAGAAAATTTAAAGCAAATTTTGAAAACGAAGAAAAAATAAAAGAAGAAATTGAAAAAGAAAAAAATAAAAATATAAAGGAGAAAAAAATGAACGAATTAAACAAAATGATAGTAAAGATAAATCAAATGAGCTGTAACCATTGTAAAAATCGTGTAGAAGAAATTCTTAGAAATATTTCTGGAATTGAAAATGCCGAAGTTAATTTAGATGAAAAATTAGCAGAAGTCGATTACTTTGGAGCTATTGATGAAAACGAAATAAAAGAAAAAATAAATGACGCTGGATATGAATTTGTTGGCATAGAGTATAAATAATGCAAGCTGACAAAGATAAAACCCTAAGAAAATTAAAAACAGTCAGAGGACAGTTAGACGGACTTATAAAAATGGTTGAAGATGACAGATATTGTATAGATATTTCAAATCAAATAATGGCATCAATTTCGATTTTAAAAAATATAAATTCCGATGTCCTCTCCTCCCATCTTGAACATTGCGTCTACAAGGCACTTGATAAAAACAATGAAGATGGAATAGAAAAAATCGAAGAAATTGAAAAAATAATAAAAAAATTATCCAAATAATTTGAAATCTTTGTTAATAATTGTTTATTTAGAAAAACTTCGGGTAAAAATATAAGGCAAACAAGTTAGTAAGTTGAAATTTAAAAGGAGAAAATTATGGATAGAATTGAAAACAAAGAAATTCAAGCAGAATACGCAAACGAAGTAAGTGAATATACAATTAACGACAATGTAATAGCAAAAATTGCAAAAAAAGTTTTAACAAAAACAGACGGAATTTTAGAATTGAAAAAAAATGTATTTTCATCAATAGCTGATAACTTTACGGATGGAGAAAATACATCAGGAATTTCAATCGACGTTGATGATGCAAAAAATGCTGTAGTTCATACAAAAATAATTCTTGAATATGGCAAAAAAGCTCAAGAAGTATTTGCATCATTAGATAGAAATATCAAAAAAGAAGTTTATAGCCTAACAGGAATAAACGTACAAGCAGTTAAAGCAGAAATAGTTGATGTTTTAACAAAAGAAGAATACGAAGAAAAAAATTCAAAAGATAAAGAAGAAAAATAAGTAAAAATATTTAAGGGACTGTTGTAGAATTATGATTATTCATAATTTTTACAACAGTCCCTTTTTTCTTAGAAATTTTTAATCATATTCATAAAAGCAGAATTATTTTCTAAAATTTTAAAAATAAAAATGCCAATTACAGATACAACAATAAATTCACTCATCATAAATTGTCCAAGCATAATAATGAAAGCAGTTGATGAATCTAACAAAATATAAGTTCCAATAGCTGGAATAACCATAGATAAAACTGGAAACAAAGATGCTATGAACAAATTTTTTTGTCTAATAATCATCATAAAAGCCAAAAAAGATGCGAAAGTTCCAAAAATCACATCAAACACAGCAATATCAGACGCAAAATTAGCCAAAAAACATCCCAATAAAAGTCCCGGAATAAATCTTTTGTTATAAAAAACCAAAAGAACTAAAATTTCACTAAAACGTAATTGGATAGGTCCGTACGCAAGAGATGGGAACATTAAAGTGATTATTGCATACAAAGCCGCGATCGCAGCTGACTTAACTAAAAAATTTGTATCCTTAAAATTATATCCTTGACTAGACATAAATACCTCCTTGATTTTTTTCGGATGGGTCCCAAGTAAACATCCACTACACATTATAGCATATACAAACTTAATAATGAAATTAAAACAAAAAGATTTATAATTTCACTATTAAAAATTTCCCCTTGTTGACAAAAAAATTATAAGATGGTATTATTAATAAGTCAGCAAGTTAGTGCCATTAGCTCAGTTGGTAGAGCACCTGACTCTTAATCAGGGTGTCCAGGGTTCGAATCCCTGATGGCGCACCAAATTTAACGCAGATTTTTATCTGCGTTTTTTTATTTTTAATTTTTTCATTTTATTTCTTATTGTTTCAAAAATGATTTTCGCAAACTTCTTAGTTAATTTTTAGACATTTTATTTTTTTGGTATATAATAATTATATAATGAACGACATCCGAAAGGAGTTGTATCAGGAGGTAATATGAATAATAAAGAAAAAACTCGTAAAATGGTAACTGTTGCTATGCTTGGAGCAATCACTATGGTTTTAGGATTCACTCCGATGGGATACATTCCCCTAGGTCTAATTAATATTACGACCATGCACATACCAGTTATTATAGCTGCAATTTTGGAAGGACCAATCGTTGGTGGTCTTGTGGGATTTATTTTTGGTCTATCTTCGATAGCAAATGCTATGCTTAGACCTGGTCCAATTTCATTTGTTTTTTATAATCCAATAATTTCAGTTTTGCCAAGAATTTTAATAGGAATTTTTGCAGGACTTACTTTTAAAGGATTAAAAGACAAAAATAATGAAAAAATCAGAAAAATTTCTTTGATTTTGTGGACAATTCTTACAGGATTTTTAATTTATTTGGTATTTTATAATTTAACTCATCAAGCAAAAATATATCAAATTGTAATTTCTATAGTAATAACTATAATTGCTATTTGTATGCTTTATTTAACTTATAAAAATAAAAATTCAAATCTTTCTGTAGCTATTGCATCTTTTGTTGGAACAATGACTAATACTCTTTTTGTTATGGGCTTTATTTATTTGTTTTATGCAGAAAAATATGTAACAGCCTTGGGTATTTCTGTTGAGGCTGCAAGGAGTACAATTTTTGGCGCAATAATTACAAACGGACTTCCAGAAGCTATTATGTCAATAGTTTTGGTTTCTGCGATTGTAAAAGCTGTTAGAAGATAATAAAATTAAATCCCCTAGCTTTTATATTTTTCTTATTGGCTTTGCCAGTAAAAATTTTAAAAAGCTGAGGGATTTTTTTTAATTATTTTTTATTATTTCTGTTGCAAGCTCAAGCATATCAACTGCCAAATAATAATTATCTCCTAATAGATCATAAACCAAATCTTCTGAAAAAATTCCTTGGCTAATTTCCGGATCAATTTTTCCTTGATTTGATTCTTCTAAGTCTTTCATATATTCTTCTGACGAATAATAATCGGATAATTTTTTATAATCTTTTTGGCTGTTCTTAAATTTTTCAAGTGCCTTTCTAAAATCTTCTACTTCTTTGGTGTTTTTGTTTAGAATTTCTTCCATTTCTTTTATTTTATTTATATCTGCCATTTTAGCCTTCCTTTTTTTAAATTGTTCATACTTTTATTACCCAATTTAAATATTTTCAATTATAAAAAACTGTTACAAAATTATAAATAATAATCCTGCAACAGTCCTCTTTCTATATATTTGATTTATTTATTATTTCTTTTAATGTTTTTGCACTTTCTTTCATTCTTTCATCTTCTGTATCAGTAAGTGGCACTTCAAGGACCCATTTTACTCCATTTTTTCCAATAACTGATGGAGCTCCAATAAAAATATCTTCTAAACCATATTCCCCATCAAGATATGATGAAGTAGAAAATACAGAATTTTGATCATTTATAATTGCTTCAACAAGTCTAGCAAGTGCCATGCCTATTCCGTAAAAAGTTGCTCCTTTTTTATCAATTATTTCGTAAGCTGCATTTTTTACTTTTTCAAAAGTATCTAAGAGTTCTTTTTCGTCAGTTTCGCTGTGGCTTTTAACCCATTCGTACAAAGGCATACCGCCTACATTTGTGTGTGACCAAACTGCAAATTCGCTATCTCCATGTTCTCCCATTATAAAAGCTTCAACGCTTCTTGGGTCAATTCCTATTAAATTTGCAATTTCTTTTTTAAATCTTGAAGAATCAAGAGTAGTTCCTGTGCCTATAACTTTATTTGCTGGAAATTTTGAATATTTCCAAGTTGCATAAGTCAAAATGTCAACTGGATTTGATGCGACTAAAAATATTCCATCAAAACCGCTATCTACAATTTGTCCAATCATATCTTTAAAGATTTTAAGATTTTTTTCTATTAAATCAAGTCTAGATTCTCCAGATTTTTGTGGAATTCCAGCAGTAATAACTACTACTTCTGCATCTTTACAATCGCTATAATCTGCCTTGTAAATGTGTTTTGGATTTGTAAAAGAAAGCACATCGGAAAGATCCATGGCATCTCCTTCTGCTTTTTTTTCATTTATATCTATAATTCCCAATTCTCTTCCAATACCAAGAATTGTAGAGGCATAAGCAAAAGAACTTCCTACAGCTCCATCGCCAACTAAAATTATTTTACTGTCTTTCATTATTCCTCCCTAAAAATTTTATTCCTAGCTATTTACTCGGATTTATAAAATTATTATACACCTTTGCGTGGAAAATGATAATAATTCTTAATTATTTAATCATTAACAAATAAATTCGAATTATTTCTTAAATAAAATAGCAAATTAATATAATCTTTTTGATAAGGAACAAATTCTTTTTCGTCAATAATTTTAATTAGCTCATTTAAACTTACAAATTTTGCATCAGAAACTTCTTCTTTTTGCAATTTTAATTTATTTAAATCTATATTTTTATTACTTATTATAAAGACATCATCAATTCTAAATCCAGTATTTACCGAAATATTTGGATAAGATTTTGAAAAATCATATTTTATTCCAAGCTCTTCAAATAACTCTCTAGATGCAGCTAGTTGTGAACTTTCTCCACTTGATACAGCTCCAGAGACTGTCAAATCCCATAAATTTGGCCAAGATTTTTTTATTTTGCTTCTTTTTTGAATCAAAAGTCTTCCCTTTCTATCAAAAATTAAAACATGGATGATAAGTCGATAAAGACCTCTTGGCACAATATCTCTTCTTTCTATAATTTCTCCAGTTTTATTTCTAAAATTATCGTACAAATCTACATACTCTTTCATCATTTTCTCCTTTATACATTAACTTATTCTTACCCTATTTGACAATTTAAAAGCGACAAATAATTGCCGCATTTAAATAATTTTATTTTAAATTCTATTAAATAAATAAAATCCAAGAAAAATATGTAATCCTATAAAAATTGGAATGCCTATCATAAATTTTTTGTGACGAGTTTTATGATGAATTAATTTCATAGTAATATACATAAAAAACGCTCCTCCCATAAAGGCAAATAGCAAAAGAATATTTTCCCTTATTCTATTCCTTTTAAATTTTTTTGAAGCAATTTTATCATAAATCACAAGAAAAATTGAAATTAAGGAAACAAATATAAAATAAATTATTAAATATTTAATTTTCATTTTTTATCAAATCTTCAAAAATTTCTACAAATTTTTCTTTTTCATCTACAAATACAGCATGACCAGAATTTTCAAATTTTATGAAATTAACCTTGTTTGGAAAATATTCAATACTTTCTAAAGCATCGTCAATTGGTATAACCATATCTTTGTTTCCATGAATCCATGTGACTTTTTTATTTATTTTTTCAATCAAGCCACTTCCCTTTTCCTTTGTGTTATTGTAGGTTACCATAGCAAGGAGCGATTCCAAAAAACACCTTTGTTTTAGAAAATCTTCAGCCATTTTCCTTAAATCATCAGGATTTGGATCGTTGACATTATAAATTGTTTGCCTAAATAAATCTTCAAAAAAATCAATATCCTTATCTTTTATTCCATTTAAAATAGGAACCGTAAAAGAATGATCGTGTTTGATGTTAAAATTTTTCAAAAGATTAGGAAGTTTTAATTTTTTATCATCATCATTTATATCTTTATCTTTTGGCATAACAAAACCCTTAACTCCAACAGAAGCTATCAAAATTAATTGCTTTATTTTTTCAGGAAATATTCCTGCAAAATCCATGGCAACTAGTCCTCCCAAAGACCAGCCTACAAGAGAAAAATTATCTATATCCAAAGAATCAGCAAAATATTTCAAATCCTCTGCCCACTCTTTCATTTCCTTGTGCTTATTTTCATAAGAGCTTTCCCCGTATCCAATTAAATCTGGAGCAAATACTTCAATGTTTTCATCAAGACCTTCCAATAAATCTTCAAAAAATTGGGAAGATGATTGAAAACCGTGAATCAAAATAACTTTATTTTCTCCACAGCCCACATGCCTATAAGCCATGGTCTCGCCATTATCCAATTTTATTTTTTCAAATTCAATTTCACTCATTTTTTCCTCTGTTTTTATATAATATACTGATATTTTATCAAAAATATGTCTTTCAATCTAATAATTTTTGGTTAAAATTATCAATAAATATTGCACCAATAGGAGCTGTAATTAAAATTCCCAAAACTGCCATCGATAAAATTATTTCTCCACTAGAAAGTCCATTTGCAAGTGGAACTGCTCCAATAGCTGCTTGAACGGTTGCCTTTGGCATATAAGAAAAAACTGTAAATAATTTTTCTTTTTTATTTAAATTTGAGCCAGAAATTGAAAGCAAAGTTCCCAAAGACCTAATAATAAGCGCCAAAAAAATCATAATAATCGAAGTAAATCCAAGTTTTGTTATATATAAAATATTAACTTCAGCTCCAACCAAAACAAATAATAAAACTTCTGCAAAAATCCACAATTTTCCAAACTTTTCTGAAAGTCTTAAAGAAACTTCATCATTTGCCTTAATTTTGAAAATGCAACTCATAGCTATAACTGCCAAAAGAGATGAAAAAGCAATTTTATCTTTTAATACATTTTCCATTGCAACTAACAAAAATGAAATAGCAAGAATTATTATAAGCTTAGTAGAATTTCTTATCATATCGCCTTTTTTATAAAAAAATTCAAAAACGATATATAAAATATAGCCAATAATAGCTCCTACAATAATTCCCAAAATTATAGAAATTGGAACATTTGCCAAAGAAACCAAACTTACATCTTCTCCCTTTGCCATTGACAAAAATGATGAAAACAAAACAAGAACAAATATATCATCACAAGATGCACCAGCAAGAATCATTTGTGGGATTGATTTTTCAACGCCCCTTTTTTCTTCAATTAATTTTACCATTCTTGGCACAACAACAGCTGGCGAAACAGCTGCAAGAACCGAACCCATTAAAAGTGCATCTACACTTCTTATTTTGAAAAATATTCTTGCAAAAATAAAATAAGCTAATATTTCAAAACTTGCAGGCAAAAATGACAATAAAATTGCAGATTTTCCTATTCTTTTTAAATCAGAAATATCCAAAGAAAGACCAGCTTTAATTAAAATTACAATCAAGGCAATTTGCCTAAGCTCTGATGAAATATTCAAAGTCTTTGAATCAATTAAATTTAAAACGAAAGGTCCTAAAATAATTCCAGTAAAAAGCATACCAATTAGAGCAGGTATTTTTAATTTTTTACAAAAAAATCCAAATATTAATCCAAAAATAATAATTAGACCAAAAGAAACTAACATAAATCCTCCTTTTTGGGACAAAAAAACTGATGAAATCTGTCCCCAAATAAGTAACAGAAGTCATCAGCAAAATGCGGTTTTAGAAATAATCTAAGGGAGAACCTCATTCCCTTTTAGTATTATAAATTTTTTGAAAAAATATGTCAATTTTTAATTTTTATAAATTCCTTGAACTCTTCTAAATTTTTTGCCATAAAAAACGGATTGATTAAAAATTCTTTTTCAACATTTGTTGGTAGGCTAGGAAGAGATCTTGAAAGTTTTTCTTTAGCCTCACTTATTGCATCATCCATAATTTTATCTTTAATAATTCTTTTTGATGATTCTATGCAATCAATAGTGTATTCATGAGCTGGATAAATTAAAATATTTTTATCCAATTGTTTGATTTTTTGAACGGAATCAAAAGAACTTTGATAATCTCCAGTAAAAACTCTTCCACAACCCGAAGAAAATATGGTATCCCCACAAAATAAATTTCCATCTACCAAATAAGAAATATGTTCTTCAGTATGGCCGTTAGTTTTTAAAACTACAAATTTATATCCAAAAATTTCAAACTCATCTTTATTTTTTAAAGTAATATCATTTAAATTTTTCGTTTCAGCCGGACCATAAACTCTTACATCTTTAAATTTTTCCTTTAATTTTTTTACTCCACCAACATGGTCCATGTGTTTGTGGGTTAATAAAATTGCGTACAAATTTTTATCTTTCAAATAATCAAAACAAGGATTTTCCTCGCCAGGGTCAATTAAAATTACCTCATTTTCTTTTTCTATTGTCCAAATATAATTATCTTCAAAAGCTCTAATAAAATTTATTTTCATAAAAACTCCTCTCAAAAAATTTATACCCAAAAATCACAATAAAAAAAGTAGGCAAAAGCCTACTAATTTAATTTATTTATTTTCTTTTGTAGAGTCATTTCCAAGTGCGAAAAATTTCTTTCTAATTTTTCTTCCTGTTTCTGTTCCTGCTATTCCGCCTATTCCTGTTTCTCTTAAAGCTTCTGGTAAAGTAGATCCAACTTCTCCAGCCGCTTTACATACTTCATCAAATGGAACTATGCTTGTGATTCCTGCCATTGCCATATCAGCAGAAATAAATGCGTTTACAACTCCAGATGCGTTTCTAAAAGTACAAGGATATTCTACAAGCCCTGCAATTGGATCACAAACAAGACCTAACACATGCAAAAATGCAAAACTTGCTGCGTGAAAACAAACTTCTGGGCTTTGATCGTAAAGAAAACATGCTGCAGCTGCTCCCATGGCAGCTCCTGATCCTGTTTCTGCTTGGCAACCGCCTTCAGCCCCTGCAAAAGATCCATAATATCCAATTATTTTTCCAATTCCAATAGCTGTTAGCATGGCATCAACCATTTTTTCATCAGAAAATCCTTCACGTTTTTTTAGAGAATATAAAATTGCTGGCAAAATTCCAGAAGAGCCTGCTGTAGGACTTGCTACAATTTCTCCCATTGCTGCACTAATTTCTAGAGTTGAAAATGCCATTGCCATCGCCTCTGTGACAAAATTTCCTGTAATAGATTTTCCTTCTTTTGAGTAGGCATTCATCTTTTTTGCAAATCCATCAATCATACCCATTGCAGTTTTTGTTTCATGGTTTAAATTTCCTGTTGCAGATTCTTCCATAACCTTAAACATTTGTGTCAAATTAAATAAAATATCATCTTTATTGATTTGCGATGATTTTAATTCTTCTTCAAGAACTAAATCTTTGATGTGGACTCCCCTGCTTTCACATTCTTCTATAACTTCAGATGCTTTTCTAAACATTATCTAACCCCTTCTATATAATTTGCGTAATCATATCTCTTATTATTTATAATCTCGTCAATAATTTCTACTTCTAATTTTTCATTTAATTCAACAATTAATGTTACTTCATCATCAGCTTTTACTGTTTTCATACTTTCAATATTGTAATCATTAGTTGCTAAAAGCTTACTTACTTCATAAATTACGCCTTTTTGTTCTTTGTATCTTAGAATAATTGTTGGGAATTTTCCATTATAGGAAATTGACACATCATTAATTTCAATTATTTCTATATTTCCACCACCAATTGATGAGCCTGTAACTGATGATTTTGTTCCATCTGGATAATAAAAAACAATTTTTGCAGTGTTTGGATGAACTGTTCCTAAATCATCTTTTATAAAATGATATTCAAGTCCTTCATCGTCAGCAATTTTAAATGAATCTCTAAGTCTTTTATCATTTGGTCTAAAACCTAAAACTCCTGCAAGAAGTGCCTTGTCAGTTCCGTGTCCCTTATAAGTTTGAGCAAATGATCCATGAAGATGAAAATCTACCCTAGTAAAACCATCTTTTACAATTGATATAGCAACTTGTCCAATTCTTGCAGCTCCTGCTGTATGAGAAGACGAAGGTCCTATCATAATTGGTCCAATTATATCAAAAACTCCATACTCTTTCATAATACCTCCATTTAATTATAAAAACCTTTGCATTATATTACAAAAACTTACATCTAATATTATATTACACTTTTTGATAAAAAAATAAAAGCCAATTGATATTATTTTGCTAAAATTTTGCAAAATAATATCAGTTGACTTCGATTAGTTTTAATTTTTTAAAAATATAAAAATTTAAATAGATAGAAAAATTATATAAAATAGCAGCCAATAAAAAATAAATTATTGCTGGTAGTTTATTTAATAAATTTGTAAAAACTGGGCTATAAGAAAGATAAGCATAATTTAAATTAAATTTTAAATTTATTATTTCAGTTATTAGCAAAAATACATTTACAAATATAAATAAAAATTTCAAATTTTCTTTTTTTATTTTAATTTTGTCGACTATTAGGAAAAATAGTGAAACCCAAAATACTAAAAAATGTGTCAAAAAGAAATTTACATACATAATATGAGGCCATGAATATGGCATTAAATCTGGAAAAATTAAGCCAATAATTCCCCCTATTAGTCCCCAAAAAATTGTAAGAATTTTTAAATTATTTGAATTAAATATAAGAGCAAAAAATCCACTATAAATACTTATCCTACAAGTGTATAAGGGCAAGGCCTCATTTATGGTATCTTTTCTTACAAAACAAATAAAATATAAAAAACTTATTTGCTGAAATGCCAGCAAAAAAATAAAAATAAATCTTAAATATTTATATATTTTTTTATTTTCTTTGATTTTTCTTCTGTATTTATATAATAAAATTGCTACAATTACCATAAAGGCAAATAAAATTAAATGCAAAAAACTATATGAATCAAAGACAAAACCATCTTCTTTTCTTCTAAAAAATTCATCCATAAAATTATTCATTACTACTCCTAAATTTTCTAGCTACTATCATATAATAATTTTTATTTTTAGTCTATTATTTTTTATCAATTAATAAAATAAACTTTTAATTTCTCAAAAAAAGCCAAAAGATTTTTTCTTTTGGCTAATTTTCATATTAAATTTTTTAATTATCCTTATCAAATGCTATAAATGCATTAGAAATTCGTCTTCCTAAATTATGCATTGATTCAAATTGTGGACTACCTCCATGACTTACTGGTTCATCAAAATCACTCAAAAATGAAATTGCAAAAACACTATCGCCAACATCAATTATAGCTATATCATTTTCTATTCCACCATCTGGATATTCTCCCGATTTATTTAATCCCTTAGCTTTTTTTGGCAAATCAGCCAATAATTTTATTTTTGATGTTGTAGTATTTTCAGACATTGCTTTCATTGCTATGTCACAATGCTCACGGCTAATAATTTCTCCATCATAAATTACAATCAATGCCTTGTTGAGGTCTTTTGCATTCACAAGATTGGCTTTTCCTCTTCCATGCATTTTTGTATATAAGGCACATCTATTTTTTCCAGTTACCTTATTTATCATTCTTCCTACATTTAAACATGCAGTCTTCATATCATTATCGCCAATTTTATCTATTAGCCTATCTGTAGCTTCATTGTTGGAATCTCTTAACATTAAATAAATATCATCTTCCACATCTTTTTCATCCAAAATTCCTTCTTCAACTTGCCTATAGGTTTCGAGTGCTATAAAAATTTTAATTGTTGATGCCGCAACTTGTGCATCATTTTCGTCAGAAGATCTCTTCTCAATAGATATATTAGATTTTCCACTAATTGTATCAACAGCAACTTGCCAATCGCCTTTTAAATCTTCCGTTTCATCATCTATTATTTTTTCAATTTTTGTATAGAGATAATCATCAGTCACTCTTGTATTTTTAAATTCATTAGAATCATCTTTATCCTTTTCATCAGCAAAAGTATCATTTGAATCATATAATTTTTCTATATCATTTAAATACCTATCAGATTTAAATCCAACCATGCTATTTTTTGCAGGATGAGGCTGGATTTTTTCTGGTTTTTTGTCTGACTTAGATAATTTAATAATAAAAATTAAAACAAATAGAATTATAATAGCCAAGGCAAAACTAGGAATATTTTTCTTATTTTTTCTCATAGTTCCCCCAATAAATATGTACTTCTAATTTTATGCTAGCCCATTTGTAAATTAGTGTCAAATTTTTAGGATTTTTTTATAAAATTTGTAAATTTAAAATAAAAAATTCTCCTATAAAAATAGAAGAATTAATTATTGCCTATTAAATTCTAAAATTAAATTCCTAGCATTTCATCTGTTATTTGAACCTCTTCGCGATAAAATTCTTTATCTGTAAATTTTAATGGTTTACGTAATAAAGCCAAAGGAAATTGATGAATTAAGCTATTGTAAGATTCAATGCACCTATTTAGTTCAATTTTGCTATTAGATAAATAATTTTCACTATTAATAATTTCATCTAATAAAATTTTTACATTTTGATTATTGCTAAGCTCCGGAAAATCATTAATAAAATTTCCAAATTCTTGAGAACTTGTTACAAGCACATCTTCATCGCTATAAGTTTTCAAACGATCTTTAGTATTTTTTTCGTGACGTTCTTCCTTTTTTATAGAACTTGCTTTTGCAATATCAATATAAGATTCTTTTTCGTTTTTTTGATGTTTATCTATCAAACGATTTGCCTTGTCAATTAAATCACGATTTCTAATTTTTATAGATTCAAGACTGCTTGTATTGCTATAAATTCTTTGCTCCAAAGACTTAGCGCTATTATATTGATAAATAAAATTTGCAATAAGAGCACACGCAAAACCAAAAATTACACTTGCACCACTAAAAGGTTCTACTGTCATCTCAGCATCATCTGGAGTAATTGTCATAGAAAAAATCATTAACCAAACAATAGTTAATAAAAATCCTAATCCTACAAACACACATACAGATTTAAAAACACTTTTTGATTTCATAATATCTCCTCAAATTTTTATACTATAAATATACAAAAAATACTTAATATAGTCAACACAATTAAGCTTAAATTGAAAATCTAAATTTAATTGAAAATTTTAAAATAAAAACAAGAATCTTTAAAAGAAAATGATCCTTAAAAGATTCTTGATTTAATAAAAATAAACAAAAAAGAATTTTATTAATTTTTAAATTTTAATAAGCTATTTAATCTAAGGGGAAATAAATATTTTTCATTTAATTTCTTGCTTATTTTTTTTAGGAACTTGTATAGCCATAAAAATCGAACCAGCAAAAAGAAGTACGCTTGCAATAATCATAAGATAAAAACCTGTTGTGGCAAATTCCATATATTGTTCAAATGATTGATATTGCAAAATAGCTATAGCTAAATTCAAAACAGAAAATACAATAGTAAGAATTTTTTTCTTCAATAAACATGAAAGAATTGCCAAAAGTGATAGACCAATCAAGATAATTCCAGAGCCAAAGCTATCATCAGGTTTTAATAAATTTATTTCTTGACCCAAAAATTCTGCCGCAGGAATTACAGTAGAAATACAAACAAGAACGCCAAATACAATCACTAAAATTTGGCTAGCATAAATTTTTTTCATAATTTTCTCCTTTAATAATTTTTTAAATAAATGCTCCAAGATAAAAAGCAAAACTCCTAAAAATAAATTTCCCCTTAGATTTCAAGTTATTTTTATATTATTATATAAAATAAAAATCGATCAAAATAAATTAAGATAATATTATACACTAAAAAATAAAAATCCAATTTTAAATATAAAAAAAGTACCTCCTGCAAAAATCGCAAAAAGGCACTCTAAAAAATATCCTCAAAATTTCGGATAAAATAATTTACTTTAAATTTTCTTATTTTACATAAATTCGCCATGAGCATAATTAGCCTCTCAAAAAGCATTAATTTTTTTAATATTATAGCACTTTAATTGGTAAAACACAATATAAAAATAAAAATTTTTTATATAAAATCATTATAAGATTTTAACTTAATAAATTCATATTATTTTAAAATAAAAATTACACGCAATAAAAAAAGACCCAAGTGGGTCTTAAATTACTATTTTCTTCTTTTTTTTCTCTTTGCTGCCTCAGATTTCTTTTTTCTCTTAAGGCTTGGCTTTTCGTAGTGTTCTCTTTTTCTATATTCTGTTAGAACACCGGATCTTGCGCATTGTCTTTTGAATCTTTTAATTGCACTATCTATTGATTCGTTTTCTCCAACTTTGATCTCTGTCATCTCTATCCCCCCTCTCGTATCACACAATTAAGTTTGAAATCAACCTGGTGGCCATTGTAAGGATCTTTGTGCTAAAACATGAAAGTGCATGTGCTTAACACTTTGTCCTCCATCTTCTCCTGTATTGTTGACTATTCTGTAGCCATCTTCTGCTACGTTTAGATCTTGTGTTATTTTTTTAATAACCATAAAGATATGAGAAATTATATCCTTATCTTCTTCATCTAATTTAGCCAAACTTTCTATGTGTTTTTTTGGTATAACAAGAAAATGGATAGGTGCTTGTGGATCTAGATCATTAAATGCAATTACTTTTTGATCTTCATAGATTATATCTGATGGTATTTCTCCGTCAGCAATCTTACAAAATACACAGTCCATACTTCACCCCCATTGATAAATATAATATCATATTTTAATAAAAAGGTAAAATTTTTTTATAATTTTTACAAATTTATTTCTTTTATCTTTTCTTTTTTTATAATACTTATTAATAATCCTAAAATAATTCCAAATATTGCAGGAATCAACCAACCAAATCCTAGTTCAAAAGCTGGTAAATAATTTTTTGCAAAATCTACAATTCTACTTATAGAATCTGTACTTGAAATATTTTTTGGCAAAGCTTTAAGCAAATCAAAAATTGAAAATATGGCCGTAAACAAAATAGTTAAAGAAAATATTCTCTTGTTTTTTCCAATTATTGGATATGCCAAAGATAAAAATATTAAAACTATTGCAAGCGGATACAAATACATCAACACCGGTATTGACAAGCTAATTATTTTTTGAAGTCCCAAATTTGCTATCAAAAATGATATTAAGGTAAAAACTACAGCATAAGCTTTGTATGAAAGCGTATTTGGATACATTTGTATAAAAATTTCAGAGCAGGCAATGATTAGTCCAATAGCTGTTTTTAAACAAGCTACTATTACTATTGCAGCTAATAAAATCTTGCCGAAATTTCCCAAATAATAAAATGAAATATTAGATAAAATTCTTCCACCGTTATTGCCTAATTTCATTATATTTACAGAAGATGATGACATAAAAGATAAAGAAATATAAACTGCGCTCATAGCAATCAAACAAATTACTCCACTTTTTAAAGTTTCTTTAGCAATTTGATTTGAATCTTTTACTCCAAGTTTTCTAATACTTGAAATAATTATTATTGCAAAAGCAAGACTTGCAAGAGCATCCATTGTGTTATATCCATCAAGAATTCCTGTAAATAATGGATTTTTTTGGTAAATTTCAGTAGGTTGATTTTTTGCCAAATCTCCCATTGGTTTAATGATTGCAAAAATAACCAAAACTGACAATAAAATTAAAAAAGTTGGCGTCAAAATTTTTCCTATATTATCCATAACTTTGCCAGGTTTTAAAGCAAAAGCTAAGACAGCAAGGAAAAATATTAATGAAAAAATAAATAAAAATAATTTTATTTTATCTTCAGAAATATTTGGAGCAATTCCAACTTCAAAAGCTACAGTTGATGTTCTTGGAATTGCAAAAAATGGTCCAATCGTCAAATACAAAGCTGTTGTAAAAAAATATGCAAATTTATCATTTACAGTCTTTCCCATTTCAAACAAACTATCATTTTTCGAAATAGCACTTGCAACAACTCCCAAAATTGGAAGTCCAACCCCACTAATTATAAATCCCAAAACAACTTTATAAAGATTAGTTCCTGAATTTTGTCCAAGCTCAATTGGAAAAATCAAATTTCCAGCTCCAAAATACAAGCCAAACAACAAAGAACCAACTAATAAAGTTTGATTAAAACTAAGTTTTCTTTTCATATTATTCCCCTATCTTTTCAAAATTAATATTTATATAAATATTCCTAATTTTATACAAAATATTACTTAGATGAATTATAACACAAGAAAAAAAATTATAAAAGCAAATCTACATATTTCTATCAAATTTCCCAAAAAAATTTTAAAAATCAAAAATAAAAAAGAGCTATCAAAAAGCTCTTTTATATCTTACAAATATTTATGATTTATTTTTTATCATAATCTCAAGAAGAGATTCATATATTGGTTCATTTTTAAAATTTTCTGTTAATAGATAAGCCACAAGACTTACAATTATAATTGGCAAGAAAAAATCAATTCTTCCTCCTGTCATTTCTATTATCAAAAACATTCCTGTCAAAGGTGCTCTAACAATTGATGCAAAATGAGCTGCCATTGCAAGCATTGAAAAAATTATAATTTCATTTTCGCCAACTAAATTAAATTCAAATAAAATACAGCCATAAAAATTTCCAATTAATGAACCCATAGCAAGCAAAGGAAAAAATATTCCGCCTGGAATTCCAGAGCAAAAAGCAATTAACAAGAGCAATAATTTCATGAAATAAAAATATATTAAAGTTGAAATTTCATAATTATCTCCTTGAGCAAGAGAAATAAAATTTTCTCCACTTCCCAATAATCTACTATCAAAAAGTAAAAAAATACTTGTGATAAAAAATGGAATTATAGATTTTATACTTTGAGAAATAGGCAAATTTTTATATAATTTTTTTCCAAATAAAATACCCTTATTAAATAAAATTGAAGAAAACCCAACTAAAATTCCCAAAAAAATCAAATAAATCCAAAATCTCATAGATAAATTTAAATGATTTTTAATTTTTATTACAGGATCATTTCCTATAATCAAACTTGTTACAACGCTTGATGAAATGATTGTTGATGTTATATAAATAAAATTAATTCGAGAAGTTTTTTTCATAAGTTCTTCAAGGGCAAAAGCAATAGCAGAAATTGGTGCTGTAAAAGCACTCGTAATTCCAGAAGCAGATGAGCCAATAATCATTATTTTTTTATAATCTTCATCTAATTTAAAAATATTTGCCATAACTTCACCAAGAGAGCCTCCTATTTGAACAGAAGGACCTTCCCTTCCCAAAGTTAAACCAGAACCAATAGCAAGCAAGCCTCCAATAATTTTATTAATCAAACAAGACAAGGCACTATAATCCAATTTATCATTCAATTTCCCAGAAATTTGAGGAATTCCGCTTCCACCAATCATAGGCTCCTTGTTTACACAAATCGAAACCAAAAAACCAATAAATAAAAATGCAAAAACAAAAATTATAGCATTTAATAAATTTTTTTGACCAAAAATTATTAAATTAGAAATTACAAACATAACTTTTGGAATTAAAAGTCTAAATAAACTTACTATAAGACCTGCACATAAACCAATTATAATTGAAATTAACAATAATTTATAAGAAATACGTTTTTTCATTCTAACCCCATTAATAAACCAACCAAATATTTGCAATTTGATCTTTGATGCTATTATATGACCAAGATTTCTCAGAATTTTTCATAGAATTTGGATCATTTATAACAAATCTTCCATTTTTATAAGAATCAATAACCAAAATATGTCCAAACAAAGTAAAATATCCCTTATTCACAGAAACAATAAGACTTCCCCTGTCAAGAGCATTAATCATAGCGTCTTTATCATTTTCAATATTTTCAATATTATGGCCATATTTATTAGCCTCATCAGCAAAAAATTTCCACTCAATGCCTTCACTTCCCATATAAGATTGAGCATCCTGAGCAATATTTGAAGGACTAATATCCAAATTTGGATTTAATCTTTTTAAAACCATAGCCATAGAAGTAGGACCACAACCCGCAAATCCAATATTAGAATTTCCCAATTTATTATAGGCCCACCTATTATCCCATTGTAAAAAATAAGGAGTAAGTCTTCCATAATTTACACTTTCACCAGGATAATATTCAAAATCAACTATTCCATTTTTCAAATTATAAACAAACTCACAAGTATCTATATCATTTCCAACAAGATAAATTTCGCTGTCAGTTAAGCTATCAAAATTCTCATAAAGCCAATTAATTTTTTCATTATCATCTTTGTGTTTTTCAATATTTTTATATAATTCATCCATATCATCAGTTTTTTCCTTATTAAAAACAAGGCCAATCAAATCATCAACCCCTCCCGTAATTGAACTTGATTTAACTAATGAAAAAATAATTACAACTAAAAAAATAAGAAAAATAAATTTTAAAAATTTTTTCATATTATTAATATATCATAAGCACATAAAATTTAATAGTAGACATAATAATTGTTTTAATTCTAATTTTTTATTTTTAAAAATTTATATGCCATTTGAAATTTAAAATAAAAAAGAAGGTGTTACCCCTCTTTTTATTAATTACTATTTAAAATTATAAAAAATTTGTATAATTTACACATACATAATATTCATATCTACATTGCCTCTTATGCCATTAACCTTTCCTTGAGATGAATATTGCCATGTAGTATAAGGACCTTTATAATCACATTTATAATTATATTGCGCAACCCATACAGGGTATTTTGGAGATATTTTATTCATATTAATTTGATTATTTAAATAAGAAGTATATGAATAAAATGAGCCTTTATATCCTAATCTTGTAATTTCATCAAGAAATGCTAATGAAACTTCCGCATCTTTTTCTTTTCCAATTTTATAAGTTCTTCCATAATATCCATTAGATTCTGAGTATAACTCTCTATCAAATGCTACTGGTAATGTAAGTTTTGATTTATATGATCTAATTATTGAATCCACATATCTAGCTTCTAAAATAGCTTCATCTCTTGTTATAGCTTGTGAATAATGATATATTCCTACTTGCAAACCAGCATTTAAAGCTCCTCTTATATGTGAATCAAATTTACTATCTTTATATAGTTTTCCATTAGCTGCATAGGAACCTGAAGATCTAATTATAACAAAATCTATTCCCGCTTTTTTTATTTCATTCCAATTAACAATTTCATTCCAAACTGAAATATCTATGCCAACTTTTGATTTTAAATATCCATTATTGTCAAAATAATATTTTAAGCCATTAATCATTACATGCCCTTTGGCTATACTTCCATCAGAAAAAGAATATGATGTTTTACCATCCTTTATAAACCAACCTGTGCTAACTTTTGATGCACTTCCATCACTTCCCATATAATATGAAACTTTAGGACCAAATGTTATTATTTGATTTACATACAACTCTCCAAAATTATTTTTTGAAAAATATTTT